>NZ_JAQGLG010000025.1 GCF_028292965.1 Sphingomonas bacterium
ATGTCGGCCGCCTTGACGCCGGCATCGGCCAGCGCCTTGCGGCACGGCTCCAGCGTGCGCTGGATCAGGTCCTCGACCAGCCGCTCGAGATCCGAACGGGTGATCGTCTTGACGAGATGCTTGGGGCCGTTCTGGTCGGCGGTGATGAAGGGCAGGTTGACCTCGGTGGTCGCGGCCGAGCTGAGCTCGATCTTCGCCTTTTCCGCGGCTTCCTTCAGGCGCTGCAGGGCAAGCTTGTCCTTGGTCAGGTCAATGCCCTCGGCCTTGCGGAAATCCTCCGCGAGGAAGCGCAGCAGCTTGTCGTCGAAATCCTCGCCGCCGAGGAAGGTGTCGCCGTTGGTCGCCTTCACCTCGAACACGCCGTCGCCGATCTCGAGCACCGAGATGTCGAACGTGCCGCCGCCAAGGTCATAGACCGCGATGGTCTTGTTCGTTTCCTTGTCGAGGCCGTAGGCCAGCGCCGCGGCGGTCGGCTCGTTGATGATGCGCAGCACCTCAAGGCCGGCGATCTGGCCGGCATCCTTGGTCGCCTGACGCTGGGCGTCGTTGAAATAGGCCGGAACCGTGATGACCGCCTGGGTCACCGTCTCACCGAGATAGGCCTCGGCGGTTTCCTTCATCTTCTGCAGCGTGAACGCGCTGATCTGCGACGGGGAATAATCCTTGCCGCCGGCCTGCACCCAGGCGTCGCCATTGCTGCCCTTGACGATGTGATAGGGCACCAGCTCGGTGTCCTTCTTGGTGATCGGGTCGTCGAAACGACGGCCGATCAGGCGCTTCACGGCGAACACGGTGTTCTCCGGATTGGTCACTGCCTGGCGCTTGGCCGGCTGGCCGACCAGTCGCTCGCCATCCTTGGCGAAGGCGACGATCGACGGCGTGGTGCGCGCGCCTTCCGCGTTTTCGATAACCTTGGGCTTGCCGCCTTCCATCACGGAAACGCAGCTGTTGGTGGTACCCAGATCGATGCCGATTACTTTAGCCATGGTCCTGTTCGGTCCCCGTCATTAAACAAATTGCTCTCTACCCCGCGCCCCTAAACCCGGCGACGCGAAGGCACTTACAGGTGGCGATATAGGGGGGCTTTCGCTTGTCGCAAGATTATCGCGCGCTTAGAGCACACATCATGTTCCCAAAGCGGGAGAAGGATGACCGATGCCAAGGATGATTGCGGCGCTCGCGGCGCTGCTGATGCTCGGTGCCTGCCAGTCGCACGATATCACGATCGACAAGGGTTATGTGCGCCTGCCCGCGGTGAAGGGGCAGCCGGCGGCGGCCTATTTCACGCTCCATGGCAGCGGCAAGGACAACACGCTGATCTCGATCAGCACCGAATATGCGATTCGCAGCGAGATGCACGAATCGATGAAGATGGGCGGCATGTCGTCGATGAAGCCGGTCGATCATCTGTCGCTGCCGGCGGACGGCACGCTGGAGTTCAAGCCCGGCGGCAAGCATCTGATGCTGTACGACGTCAATCCCGAGATCGTGCCCGGCCGCACGCTGGCGCTGACCTTCACCTTCGCCGACGGCACGCGGCTGGAATATCCCGCGCTGGTGATTGCGGCCGGCGCGGCGGCGCCCAAGGGCTGAGGTGGCGCGAAACGACCGGCCGCTGACCGAGGGCGAGATCGCGCTGGCCCGGGGCGTGTTCGGCGACGCGATCGATTATGCCAAGGTACGAATCGCGCGGCGCAAATGGGCCTTCTTCCAGCCGCGCGACACGGTGATGGCGCCGACCGGCTCGATCCACTTCCACCCCGACAGCAAGCGCTACCGCGACGACTTCGCGACGGCCGGCCTCGCCGATCAGGCGCTGCTCATCCATGAGATGGTGCATGTGTGGCAGCACCAGAAGGGCATCTTCCTGCCGCTCGCCCGGCATCCCTTCTGCCGTTACGACTATGCGTTGCAGCCTGGCAGGCCGCTGCATCGCTATGGCATCGAGCAGCAGGCCGAGATCGTCGCCCATGCCTTTCTGCTGCGGCGGGGTGTCGGCGTGACGAGCGCGGCGTCGCCGGAAAACCATGAGGCGATCCTGCCCTTTACGCCGTGTTGATCGTGCCCCGTGCCGCTGGACCGACATACGCGCCATGGATAGGGTCGCGGATCAGCGTCTCGAAGGGTTGAATGATGAAAGTGGCATTTGCCGGATTGCTTGCGCTTGCCGCCCTGGGAAGCCCGGCCGTGGCGGGGCAGACGCCCCAGACGATGGACCCGAACAAGATCCTTTTCACCGTCTCGACCCTGTCCGATGGCGCCGTCCCGGTCACGCCGCTGAAAGGCAAGGCCGGCGCGACCGATATGACCTTCCATGAGGACGACTGGCGGCAGATCGAATTCTTCCCGGCGAGCCGCGAGCAGGAGATCAGGCAGGCGCTGATGGCGCTCGCCGCGTTCGAGCGAGAACAGCGGGCGCCGAGCGGCGCGTGGAAGAAGGTCTATGTCCGCAAGCTGCCCGCCCAGCCGGTCGTTGCCGGTACCGCCGCGCTGGCCACGCTGGCGAAGGACCTTGGCGTGGCGGCACAACCGGGCCCGGTGATTAATCAGGGCCCGGGCAAGATCCTCGGGCGCGTCGCGCACGGCTTTTCGCTGCCGGTGGGACGCGGCGTCGCGCTGTACGGTTTCAGCGACGCGAGCGGCGTGCCGGTGCTCGGGGCGCGCGTCGAGGAGGGTGCCGAGGACGACGCGCTGGCCAACGCGTTCGTGAAGCTGAACGCGAAACACCATCTGATCCTGGTCGACTGGCGCGCCCATCTGCTGCTCAGCGGCATCGCCCCGGCTGGCAATTTCATTACCTGGCGGCCCGACAGGAACTAGCGGCGTGACCTGTTCCACCTGCTTTATCAGGTGATTGTATTTTTGGCGGCGGGCGTGATGGATGCCGGGCGAGCGCATCGCGTGGTTTTACAGGGCGTTGCCGTGGAATATGTTGGCTTGCGATGTCCAACATAACAGGTGGGGAGCAGGACGGCGGCACCTGCTGAGCAGGTGCCGTTGCAGGTGGAAGCAGGTAACGGACAGCCGTATCGGCGCGACAATAGCGCGCCTTGTTGCCGGTGGTTCTGAACAACAATGAGAAAGAGCGGCGCTGTTCGCGCGAGCGTAGGATGACAGGGTTTCGCGCGCGTTGAATCGAGATAGGCGCCCGACGTCGTCGTCTGCTCCATTTTACCCTCGCACCTGTCGCGCAAAGGCCTAATATCGCGACCGATAACGCCGACCGGGAGTGATGCGCGTGGGATTGCTGGATTTTCTGTCGAAGCAGTTCGTCGATGTCATCGACTGGGTCGAGAACCCCGGCGAGCTGGCGATCCGTTATCCGATGCGCGACCGCGAGATCAGCAACGGCACCGAGTTGACGGTGCGCGAGGGGCAGACCGCTTTCTTCCATAATGAGGGGCAGATCGCCGACGCCTTCAAGCCCGGTCAGTACCGGCTGGAGACCGGCAATCTGCCGATGCTGACCGCGCTGATGAACTGGGACAAGGGCTTTGCCTCGCCGTTCAAGTCGGACGTCTATTTCTACACCACCAAGGAACAGCTCGGGCTGAAATGGGGCACCACGCAGCCGATCACGGTGCGTGACAAGGAATATGGGCCGCTGCGCATCCGCGCCTTTGGCAGCTATTCCTTCCGCATCGACAATCTGCCGGTCTTCTCGGTCAAGCTGATGGGTACGCTGGAGCGGCTGACCGTCGCCGATGTAGAGCCGCAACTGCGCGGCGCGATCGCGACGGCGCTGGCCTCCGCTTTGGGTCGGGGCGAGACGGCGTTTGTCGACTTGGCTGGTGACCAGGCGGCGATGTCGGAGCGGCTGCTCGCCGCGGTGCAGCCGGCGTTCGCGCAATGGGGCCTCGCCTGCACCAGCTTCCAGGTCGAGAGTCTGTCGCTGCCCGACGCAGTACAGGAGCATCTCGACAAGGGCAGCTCGATGCGGGTGCTCGGCGATGTCGACCGGTACATCCGCTTCCAGACCGCCGAGGCGATCGACACCGCCGCAGCCCAGCCCGGCGGCATGGCCGGGATCGGCGCGGGCGCGGCGGTGGGCGCGGCGATCGGATCGAGCATGACGGGTGGCCTCTCGGGCGGCGGCGCGACGGGCGCACCGGCTGAGGACCCCTACAAGCAGATCGAGAAGCTGCATGCCTTGATGACCGCCGGTGCGATCACCCAGGCCGAGTTCGACGCGAAAAAGGCGACCTTGCTGGCCAAGATCGCCTGACTCCATGCTCGACGCGAATTGCCCCAATTGCGGCGCGGCGATCCGCTTCCGCTCGGCCGACCTGCCAGTCAAAGTGTGCGACTCCTGTCGTAGCGCGATCGTGCGCAACGGCGAGCATCTCCAGGCGATGGGCAAGATCGCCGAGGTGCCCGAGGATGTCAGCCCATTGCAGATCGGCAGCCGCGGCGTGGACGACCAGGTCGGGTTCGAACTGATCGGGCGGGTGCGCTGGCGCTGGAGCGGTGGCGGCTGGAACGAATGGCTGGCGTTGCGCGCAGATGGCGGCATGGCGTGGATCGGCGAGGCGATGGGCCGCTTCATGCTGCTGCGGCTGGCCAAGCCGGGGCCGGGCAACAAGGTGGTGCAGCGGATGAAGGACGATGCCAAAATCGTCGCCGGCGCGAGCACCACCATCGCCGGCACCGACTATATGGTCACCGATGTGAAAGAGGCGAGCTGCGCCGGCAGCGAGGGCGAATTGCCGTTCAGCGCGCCGCTCGGCCTGACCATCCGCAGCGTCGACCTGATGGGGCGCGACGGCCGCTGCGCAAGCATCCAGAAAGATCGCGGTGAGGTCAGCCTGTACACCGGCCATTACGCCACGCTGGCCGAACTCCGCTTCACCAATCTGCGCGCGTTCGAAGGCTGGCCGATGCCCGACTTCGCCGCATGAACGCACCAGCCTCCACCGTCCGTGTGCTGTCCTGCCCGAACTGCGGCGGGTCGATCGCCTTACGCGCGGCAGGGGCCAGTGTCTCGCTGATCTGCGAATATTGCGGTTCGACGCTCGATGCGACGTCGCCCGATCTCGCGGTGATCGTCAAGGCGCGCGAGGCGATGCTGCGGCCCGAGATCGCGCTCGGCACGCGCGCCACGCTGCGCGGCGAGCAATGGGAGGTGGTGGGGTTTCTCGAACGCACCGACGGCGAAAGTCCGTGGTCGGAATATCTGCTGTTCAACCCCTATGCCGGCTATGCCTTTCTGGTTGACGACGGGCGGCGCTTCAGCCTCGGCCGGCTGCTCGATCATGCGGCGCGCTCCGACTGGCTGCATCTCAACCTCGATGGTGACGAGCTGGAGCGCTTCGGCACGGAATATACCGCCCGGGTCACCTTCGTGGTCGGCGAATTCTACTGGCGCGTCGGGGTCGGCGAAGAGGTCAGGATCATCGATCATGTCCGGCCGGGCGTGATGCTGTCCTGCGAGAAATCCGAGGGCGAGCGCATCTGGACGCGGCTCGACATGCTGGCGCTGGGCGAGGCGGAGGATGCGTTCGGCATCGCGCGGCGCAGGACGGACTGGAGCCACCCTTCCCCGCACGAGCCCTCCCCGTGGCGCGATCGCCTGATCGAGGCGCTGATCATCGGCGCGGTGGCGATGTTCACGCTGATCGTGATCGCGATGATGGCCAGCGGGACGACACAGGTCGCGGCCCAGGCCGCCGTCGCCGTACTGGACGGCGGCACGCAGACCGCGGTGATTCACAATATCGTCCTGCGCAATGCCCGCAATCGCGTGGTGATCGACGCCCAGGCCGGCGCGCTGCAAAATGCCTGGGTGGATGTGGATTATTCGCTGGTCGAGCAAAAGACCCAGGAGAATTACGACGCCTACGCCCTGGCCGAACATTATAACGGCCGGGACAGCGACGGTTCGTGGAGCGAGGGCGACACCGCGCCAAGCGTGACGCTGTCGAGCATCCCGCGCGGCACCTATGACCTTGTGATCGAAATGTCGGGGAAGCACTGGGTCGATCCGAACCAGGCGGCGGGCAGCTATTGGGGGGAGATGATCGGCCCAGGTGCGGAAACCCCGGTGAATATCGGCTTCGCGGTGAGTCATGGCGGCGTGTTCGGCGGCAATCTGATCCTGTGCCTGTTGCTGATCGCGGCATGGCCGGCGGTCATCGCGCTGCTCCATTTGCAGTTCGAGAGCCGCCGCAAGGCTTATCTGGAATGAACGAAGGCGCGTTATGATCCGACACGTCATCCTCTACGGCGTCTTCTGCCTCGCGGTGGTGGGGCTGTTCATGCTCACCGCCTCTGACGGTTACTCGCCCTTCTCCACTGGCGGGGCGCGCCCGATGTCACACGCCTTTTACGGCCCGACCCACAAGTGAAGGACTGAACATGCTCAGCACCACCGTCCTGTTGGCCACACTGCTCTATGCCGGCATTGGTCTTGCCATTTTCTTCATCGGCTTCTGGATCTGGGACCGCCTCACCCCGATCAATTTGTGGCGTCAGATCTGCGAGGAGAAGAATGTCGCGCTGGCGATCTTCGCCGGGTCGATCGCGCTCTCGCTGGCGATCATCATCGCGGCGGCCATTCATGGCTGAACCGATGGACGACAGGTCGCGCCTCGGCGTGGCGCTGCTCGTCTCTGCCTTCGTCGTTTCGACCTGCGGCCTGATCTACGAACTGCTTGCCGGCACGCTGGCGAGCTATTTGCTGGGCGACAGCGTCACGCAGTTCTCGACCATCATCGGCAGCTATCTGTTCGCCATGGGCGTCGGGTCATGGTGCTCTCGTTACCTCAAGCGCAACGAGCTGGCGCTATTCGTGCGGGTCGAGATCCTGATCGCGGCGATCGGCGGCGCCTCGGCGGCGATCCTGTTCCTGCTGTTCGACCGGGTCAGTGACTTCCGTATCCCGCTTTACGGCCTGGTGCTGGCGATCGGTGCGCTCGTCGGGCTCGAAATCCCGTTGTTGATGCGCATCCTCAAGGACCGGCTGGAGTTCAGCGACCTGATCTCCAAGGTGTTGACCTTCGATTATATTGGCGCGCTGGCGGCGTCTTTGCTGTTTCCGTTGCTGCTGGTGCCGCATCTCGGGCTGATCCGCACCGGCCTGTTGTTCGGGCTGTTCAATGTCGCTGTCGCCATCGCGGTGATCCTGATGCTGCCGAGGCGGCGGCGGTTATGGGCCGAACTGGTCGCCGCGATCCTCGTCACGGTCGTGCTGGCGGCAGGCTTCTTCGCTTCGGAGCAGATCGAGCGCACCGCCGAGGTTGCGGCCTATGGCGACCCGATCCTCTATGCCGCCTCGACGCCCTATCAGCGCATCGTGATCACCAAGCGCGGCGACGATCTGCGGCTGTTTCTCAACGGCAACCTGCAATTCTCGTCGCGCGACGAATATCGCTATCATGAGGCGCTGGTGCATCCGGTGCTGAGCCGCGTGGCCAGCCCGCGCAACGTGCTGGTGCTGGGCGGCGGCGACGGGCTGGCGGTGCGCGAGATCCTGAAATACCCCGGGGTCGGCTCGGTGACTTTGGTCGATCTCGACCCGGCGATGACGCAGCTGTTCAGCCGCACGACGATGCTGACCGCGCTCAACCATCGATCCTTGCTGTCGCCCAGGGTGCATGTCGTCACCGCCGATGCGTTCAGCTGGCTGCGCGCCAATCAGCGGCGGTTCGACGCGGTGCTGGTCGATTTTCCGGATCCGACCAATTTCGCGATCGGCAAGCTCTATACCGTCAGCTTCTATCGCGAGTTGGCGCGCGCGCTGTCGCCGGGCGCGGTGCTGAGCGTGCAGAGCACGTCGCCGCTGGTCGCGCCGCGCGCTTACTGGACGGTGGCGACGACGCTGGAGGCCGCCGGGCTGACGACGCGGGGCTATCATGTTTATGTGCCGAGTTTCGGCGAATGGGGGTTCGTCATGGCGTCGAACGGCCCGATCGGCCGGCCGGGCGCGCTGCCGGCGGGTTTGCGTTTCCTGACGCCGCAAAGCGATGCGCTGGCCTTCTTCTTCCCGCCCGACATGGCGCGGCGCGCGACGCCGGTGAACCGGCTCGACAATCAGGAGCTGGTCCGCGAGTTCGAGGCCGAATGGGCGGTCTACGAAGGCTGATGGGCATTTCGCGACGTGCCGTTGTGGCCGGGTCGCTTGCCGGAGCGACCGCGCTTGGCGCTGGCGTGGTCCTGCGCACCCGGGGCGACGAGACGATCCCTGGCACACTTGGCGGTGCGGACTTCAAACGCGGACATAAATTGCGCGGCGCGGCCCCTTTCCCCGCCCCGAGCCGGGAGTTGCGCACCCGGGTGGCGATCATCGGCGGCGGTGTGGCCGGCCTGTCGGCGGCCTGGGCGCTGGCCGATGCCGGGGTCAGCGACTTCCGGTTGCTGGAGCTGGAAGACCGCACCGGGGGCAATGCGCGCGCCGGGCGCAACGCGATCTCCGCCTATCCGCTGGGCGCGCATTATCTGCCGATCCCCAATGCCGAAGCGAAGGGCGTGGTGCGGCTGCTCGAACAGCTCGGCATCATCACCGGGTGGCAGGACGGCAAGCCGGTGTTCGATGCCTATCAACTGGTCAGCGATCCCGACGAGCGCATCCTGTATCTCGGGAAGTGGCAGGAAGGACTGGTCCCGGCGACGGGCCTCGACAAGCGCGACCGGGCGGATATCGCCGCCTTTTTCGCGGCGATGGCGACGTTCCGCGATCGCCGCGATGCGCAGGGGCGACCGGCCTTCGCCCTGCCGATGGAGTTCAGCGCGCGCGATGCCGATCTGATGGCGCTCGACCGGGTCAGCTTCGGCCAGTGGCTCGACGCGCAGGGCTGGCACTCGCCGATCCTGCGCGGGCATGTGCGCTATGCCTGCCGCGACGATTATGGCACCGAGCCGGGCGAGGTATCGGCCTGGGCGGGCATCCATTATTTCGCCAGCCGGCGTGGGGTGGCGGCCAATTGCGCGCCGGATACCGTGCTCACCTGGCCCGAGGGCAATGGCCATCTGGTCGGTCGCATGGCGGCGCGGCTGCAGACGTATCTCGATTGCGCGCAGCTGGTGCACCGGATCGACACCGGGCCTGCCGGGGTGATGATCGACAGCCTGGATGCGCGTAGCGGCGAGACGGTGCGGGTGACGGCGGAGGCCGCGATCCTCGCGACGCCACAGTTCGTCACCGCACGCCTGCTGCCCGGCCGGGCGGAGGGCAAGGATTTCGGTTATGCGCCCTGGGTCGTGGCGGCGGTCAGCGTGGATCGCCCGCCCGAGGGACCAGGCACGGCGGTGGCGTGGGACAATGTGTCGTGGACCAGCGCGTCGCTCGGTTACGTCGTCGATACGCATCAGTCGCTCGACGCAGTGCCCGGCGCGACGGTGCTGAGCTGGTATCTTCCGCTGTCCGACATGACGCCGGCGACGGCGCGGCGCTTGCTGCTCGACCGGTCGCTCGCGGAGTGGCAGCGCATCGTTCGCGATGACCTTCTCGGCATGAACCCCGATCTCGCCGGCGCAATCCGGCGCATAGACGTGTGGCGCTGGGGTCATGCGATGATCCGGCCGGTACCGGGGTTCTTCTGGAGCGGGGCGCGGGAATCGGCGGCGGCGGCGCAACCGCCTTTGTTCTTCGCCAATTCCGATCTCAGCGGCCTGTCGCTGTTCGAAGAAGCGCATTATCGCGGTACCCGCGCGGCGGAAGAGGCGATGGCGCATCTCGGCATTCCGCATCACAGCACATTGATCTAGGGGCGATTGGTGGATTTCGATGGCACCCATTTGCTCGCCGATCTGTTCGGCTGCACCGGTCTGGACGATGTCGCGCGGATCGAACGCGGGTTGCGCGCGGCGGTGACGGCGGCGGGCGCGACGTTGCTCGACTTGAAGCTGCACAGTTTCGGGCCGGAACAGGGCGTGACCGGTGTGGCGTTGCTCGCAGAATCGCATATCTCGATCCACACCTGGCCCGAGCGGGACTATGCCGCGATCGACATCTTCCTGTGCGGCGGGCGCGAGCATATCGAGGCGGCGCTCGCGGCGATCGCCGGTGCATTATGCGCCGAGCGCGTTTCGCAGCAGCAGATTGCCCGGGGGTATCGCGCCGCCGCGCGCTAAAAGGCTGACATCTCCGGTCGCGTGTCGGCATGGGCCCAAGCCGCAACGAAGCGGCGATGGGCCACCAACGCCTCGGCCTTGTGCCCCTGCGTCTTGAGCGCCTGGTAAAGCCCGAACAGCGCCCAGCCATTGGCCGGGTTGCGCGCCAGATCGTCACGATAGACCTGCGCCGCCTCGGCCGGCTTGCCGGCCACCAGCAACGCCGCGCCGAGCAGGTGGCGGACGGGGAAGAATTCGTCGGACGGTTCGTCATAATCGAGCGCGTCTTCGGCGCTCACCGCTTCACGCAGCAAGGCGAGGGCATCCGCGGACTTGCCGCGGGCCAGCGCGATCCGTCCCCGCGCCTTGAGGCCGGCGATGCGATAGGCGGCGCGCCCGCTGTTCATGCCGGCCATGAGATCGGCCGGCGCGGCCTTGATCGCCGCGTCGAGTTGGTCGGCGACGATGTCGGCCTGATCGGCATGGCCCGTCTGGGCGAGCGCGGTCGCTTTCGCCTCGAGATACGCGATGTGCAGGCCAGCGACCTTCGGATTGGGCGCCGGCTCGCGCAGGATCTCGTCCCACAGGCCGAAGCGCACCATCGCGGTGTAGAGCGCGCCGACATACCAGTCGACGCCGCCCATGCCGGCGAGCATCTCGTCGCTCAGCCCCTCCCGTGATTTGCGCAGCGCGGCGATGGTCTCGGCGCGCCGTCCCTCCATTGCCGCGGCGAAGGCGAGGAACTGGTAATTGTGCGCGGTGTACATCGGATAATAATCGATCGGAGCGGTCTGGGCGTAATAAGCGATATCCGCCGCCGCGCCCCTGCGATTGGCTTCGGCCGATTCCTCGTAGCGGCCGACGCGCTGCAGGATGTGGGAAGGCATATGCACGAGATGTCCGGCCGCCGGCATCATCGCCTTCAGGCGCAACGCCGATGCAAGCGCCTTTTCGGGGTGCTTCGAGGCCTCGACCGCATGGATATAATAATGGTTGGCGCCGGGATGGCTCGGGTTGCGGGTGAGCACCTGCTCCAGCGTGGTGACGATCTCGGTCGTGCCGGGCGCCGGCGTGCCGTCGTGCTGCCACAGCTTCCACGGCGTGATGTTCATCAGCGCCTCGGCATAGAGCGTCTGGATGTCGTTATCGGCCGGGAAGCGCCGCGCGGCATCGCGCATCGCACCGGCATAGGCGGCGAGCAGCGGCGCCTCGTTCGACGGATCCAGCGCGGTCGGGCCGGTGTAACGCCGGGCGAGCGCGGCAATTAGCGCCTGTTCCGCGGGCGTGGCTTGCGAGGCCAGAGCCCTAGCTTTGCCCAACGCATCCCAGGCGACCTTCGCCCGTGCCTCGGCCATCAGCGGCATGTTGTAATTGGGGCCGAGCGCCAGCCCGAGCCCCCAGAAGCACAGCGCGCATTTGGGATCGAGCTCGCTCGCCCGGGCGAAGGAGCGCGCCGCCTCGTCATGGTTGAACGCCCAGATCAGCCGCATGCCCTGATCGAAATAGCGCTGCGCCTCGGATGAGGTGGTGACGATCGTTCGGTGGAAGGTGCCGAGGCCGTCGAACAGCCGCGCTCCTTTCGCCCAGTCGGCGATGCTTTGCGGCAAAGCGGGGGGTGCCGGTGCGTCGGCCATGCCCGGCATTGGCGGCATTGGTGTGGATTGCGCGGCGGCGTTAGCGGGCAGCATCGCGAAGAGCGCAACGGCGAGAGAGATCGAGCGAGACATCCGGCATTCCCCCATGCGACCCTTGTCGCTCCCCTGGGGATTAATCCCGTTACGCGAGCGACTCAATCGCGTCGGGTCAGGCGGCCATTTCCTGTGCCGTGTCGCGCGCCAAGGCCAGCGTCAGGATCGCCACGGCGCCCCTGCCCTGCCCTTCGCTTTCGAGCCGCAGCCCGCCCTGCATCGCGCCCATCGAATTGGCGCACCAGTGCAGCCCCAGCCCGCCTGATTTGTGCGCGCGGGTCGAGAAACCGCGCTGGAACAGTTCCGGGGTGCGGTCGGGCGCGAAGCCTTCGCCGTCATCGCGAATGGCGATCCGCGCATGGTCATCGCACTCGTCGATGGTGACGGTGATGCTCCCGCTGTGCGAGCCGGTCGCGGCAATGGCTTCCGCGGCATTGGAGAAGATGTTGCCGATCACCTGGCTGAGGATCACGCGGCTGGCCATCACCTGGCACGGGCGCGACGGGAAGCTGAAGGCGATCGATACCTCGCCGGAATAACGCGCGATCGTCGCGTTCTTGGCGATGATGTCGGTGACGTCGCACGCGGCGAGCGGGGGCCGCTCGTGCGCGGCTTCCTGTTGCCCGCCGATGATGTCGAGCACATGGCTCATCGCCTCGCGGCCGATCTGGAGCTGGTTGCGGCGTTCCTCGCGGTCGCGCGCCTCGGCCTCGACCGCAGCGGCGACGAAGGCGAGCAGCTTGGCGCGGCGCGGCTCGGGCAGGTCGTCCTTCGCCAGTTCGGCGATGGCGCGATCGAGGATCGTGCGGTCGATCGGCGGCGCCTGGGACAGACCCGCGCTGATGATCGTGCTGATCGGGTTCAAGGCGTTGCGGACATTGTGCATCACCGCGACCGCGCTTTCGCTGCGGCCGAGCGCGAAGCTCTGCACCTCGACCTGTTCGCGCAGGTCCTTCAACTGGCGCAGCATGGAATTGAAGCTGCGGCCGAGCGAGCCGATCTCGTCCTGCCGTTTCTCCTCATCGAGCAGGCCGAGCGAACCCGAGGCGCGCACCATTTGCATATGGCTCTCAACGCGGGCGAGCGGGCGCAGCACCTGGCGCGTGATCATGCGCCGCAACAGGAGCAGCACGACCAGCAACAGGAAGGTCGATCCGGCGACGGCGAGCAGCAGCATACGCCGGCCGAGCGTCGAGACGTCGCGCGGTACGCTGAATGCGGCGCTGGCGACGGCGTGACCGTCGGCGCCGAGGATCGGCACGGCGATACTCATCGTCGATGAACCCGGGGTAATGACGGCGCTATCGGAGGCGTGGTCGAGATCGAGCCGCGCGTCGAGCCGGAGCAGCTCGAACAATTTGCCCGAGCTGATCTGCCGCGCCATCAGCACCAGGCCGCGCGGCGCGCCGGTGCCGTCGCTGCGGTGAACCTCGGCGACGCCGACCGCAGCGATGATCGACCCCAGCCGGACGAAGAAATGCGGTCGCGGATTACCTCTCAGCAGATGGCGGAAATCGGTGTGGCCGATCTGATCGATGAACGCCTGGCGCAGCACCGGATTGTCGGCATTGCCACGCTGGTCGCGCCAGCGCGCGATGACGATGTGACCGTCATTGGCGACATAGGCCATGCCGTTGACGTCGAGATTGGTCATGGCGAGCGGCGAGAAGCTCTCCTGCTCGAACGCCGTGGTCTGGTGCGCCATGTAATCGTAGCTGGCATTCCAGTCGCCATAGTCCTTCACCGCGGTGGCGACCTTGCTGGCATATTCGCCGAGCGCGGCACGGGTGCGCTCGACATGGGCGTCGACCGATTTCGCCTCGAGCTGGTTGAAGCTCGGGGTGATGACACTGGCGAGCAGCAGGGTGATGGCGATCGACCCGGCGATCCCGACCGCTGTCAGGATCAGGACGAGCTTGGCACCGAGCGAGGTGGGATTGCGCAGCGCCCCGATCCGGCCGGACGCGGCGCGGACGACGCGTGCCATCAGCCGTGCGTCCCGTTGCCCACTTGATCTTCGTCATTCTCCGCACCGACCGATGGATCGACCATGTAGCGACGATTCGCGATCTCGGCGGCGAGATCTGGCGCGACCGGGCGCGAGAAGAAATAACCCTGGAGATGCGAGCAGCCAGCGACGCGCAGCGCCTGCAACTGGACCTCGGTCTCGACCCCTTCCGCGATCACGCCCAGGCCGAGCGCGCGGCCGAGATGGATGATCGAATGGACGATCGCGGCGCTTTCGCGCTCGCGGCCCATGCCGTCGATGAAGCTGCGGTCGATCTTCAGGCTATCGAGCGCGAATTTGCGGATATTGTAGAGGCTCGAATAGCCGGTGCCGAAATCGTCCAATGCGATGCGGAAACCCATCTGGCGCAGCTTGTAGAGCGTGTCGGCGGCGCGATCGGCATCGTCGAAGATCGCCGTTTCGGTGATCTCGATCTGCACCCGACTGGGCTCGACCCCGGCGCGC
Source organism: Sphingomonas bacterium (assembly GCF_028292965.1). Taxonomy (GTDB): domain Bacteria; phylum Pseudomonadota; class Alphaproteobacteria; order Sphingomonadales; family Sphingomonadaceae; genus Sphingomonas. The sequence continues at coordinate 14,209 of NZ_JAQGLG010000025.1, forward strand.
TGGACGCATTCGAGGACGTGGCCGACGAAATTGTGGCGACGGAACTGGCGCGGCGAGAAATTGACCGAGACATATTGCCCCGGCCAATCCTTGATGACCGTCAGCGACTGTTCGAGAATCCAGTCGCCAAGCTCGTGGATCAGGTTCGATTCCTCGGCGATCGGGATGAATAGGGCCGGGCTGACGGGGCCGAATTCCTCGGTGTTCCAGCGCACCAGCGCCTCGAAGCCGACCACCTCCAGTTCCTCGCGCGCGACGATCGGCTGATAGACCAGGCTCAGTTCGCCGCGCTCGATCGCCTGCGCCAGGCCGCCCTCGATGCGACGGCGGAAGCGGATCGATTCGTCCATGCTCTCGTCGAACACGCGGATGATGCCGCGGCCGCCCTGCTTGGCGTCGTTCAGCGCGAGATCGGCGCGGCGCATCAGGTCGATCGGTTCACGATCGCTGCCGGCTTCGGCATAGACGAAACCAAGCGACGAGGCTGTCTCCACGGCATGGCCGAAAATGCGCAGATGCGTGGCACAGGCCAGTACGATGCGCTCGCACGCCATGGCGGCGGCTTCCTCGCCGGGGGATTCGAACAGGATACCGAATTCGTCGCCGCCGAGCCGCGCGACCATGCCCCCTTCGGGCACATTATCCTCGAGCACGGTGCAGACGCGCCGGATCAATTCGTCGCCGGCGAGATGGCCGAGCGTGTCGTTGACCAGCTTGAAGCGATCGAGATCGAGCATCGCGGCGGCGAATCCGCTCTGGCCGCGGGCATAGTCGGTCAGCGCGCGCAGAAAGGCGAGCCGGTTGGGCGCCTCGGTCAGCGAATCATGCGTGGCGATGTGCATCGCCTTGCTCTCGTTGGCGGCGAGCTCGGCGCCCTGCTCTTCCAGCTGGACGATCTGCGCGGCGAGCGCGGCACGCGCCTCGGCCAGTTGGCGATCGACCTGCCAGCGATGCGCCAGCGCGGCCGCCATCTGGGTCACCTCGGCGACCTCGAACGGCTTGGCGATGTAGAAGATCTTGTCGGCCGGGCCAGCGGCCTTGCTGATCTCGATCGGCGAGAAATCGGAATAGCCGGTGACCATCACCAGATTGATGTCGGGATCGAGCGCGCGGATGCGCATCGCGGTTTCCTTGCCATCGATACCCGGGGGCATGCGTACGTCGATAAAGGCGACGGCATAGGGTTCATCACTGGCCAGCGCTTTTTCGATCGCTGTGACACCGTCGAGGCCCTGCAGGGCATGGGTCAACGCATAGTCGATCGGCTCGTCGCTCGCGGGTGTGTCGTCGAACAGCTCAGCCGCCATGGCATCGAGCGCGGCGCCATCGCCGCCTCCGACAGGCGCGAAGCAACGCCGATAGGAATCGTGCATGCCGGGTTCGTCGTCGACGATCAGAATTCGCATGTCAGGCACCGCCGTGAGCTCGTATTTGGGGCGCGCTGGCCCATTGCCACGGCGTAAGCAGATGCGGTTAAGGCGCCGTAAACGCTATTGGCGGGCGATCACCCGCGAAACGGATCATGTTCCCTGGTTTGAGCAGCCCAGCGCGCGTCGGCCCAGTTCGATCGCGCCGAGCGGCCCGGCGCGATTGCCGAGCGCGGCCGGCACGACGAACTGCTCGACCGGCTCGATCAGCCCGGTCGCGCCGTAGCCCCCGAGGCTGTCGAGCAGCTTGCGCCGAATGTGCGGGAAGAGGTGCGGGATGCCGGTCATCACGCCACCGCCCATCACTACGCGGCGCGGGATGCCAGTCAGCACCAGTGTATGGATCAGCTGGGCAAGGACATGCGCGACGCCGTCCCAGGCAGGGTCGTCATCGGCGAGTTGATCGGCGCTGACACCCATGCGCGCCCGGATCGCACTGCCCGAGGCGAGCCCTTCAGCGCAATCGCCGTGGAACGAGCAACTGCCGGGCCAATCGTCGCCGGGCAGGCGCACCGGCCTGACATGGCCGAGCTCGGCATGGGTCAGGCCCTCGACCGGCGCATCGCCGAGTACCAGCCCGACACCGATCCCGGTACCGACGGTGATATAGGCATGGTCGGCCACGTCCCGCGCCGCGCCCCAACGGCCCTCGCCGAGCGCCGCGCCGGCCACGTCGCTGTTGAAGCCGGTCGGCACGTTGGCCACCCCGGCCAGGTGAGGTGCGACGTTGGTGTTCGACCAGCCCGGCTTGGTCGTCGCGGTGATCGAGCCATAATCCGGCGCCTGCCGATCGATCGAAACGGGCCCGAAGCTGGCGATGCCGAGCGCGTCATAGCCTTGCCAGCGCGTCAGCACATCGGCGATCTCCGCCAGCGTTTCCGCCGGCGTGGTGGTCGGAATCCGGACCTCGTCGCGGATATCGTCGGGTCCGGTGGCGAGGATGCAGTTGCACTTGGTGCCACCGAGTTCGATGCCGGCGACCAGCGGTGAGGATGCGGTCATGCCGCTCTATCCGCCGCCGATCCCGCGCCTGTCAACGGCGCGGCTGCAAGGAAGAGGTTGCGCACGGAAATCGCACCGAATTCATAGTCATCTCCGCATGACGCACCGACGAGCGAATGATAGCTTTTCGCCATGACCCATCGCACACCGCAGCAGCGCCCGCCCGCCACGCCCGATGCCGCACCCGCCCAGCGCAAGACCTCGGGGCCGAAGAGCAAGGCATTGGGCAATTTGTCCGCGTCGCTCAACGCCGCGCCGGCCGTTCAACGGGTGGCCGAGATGGCGCCGAACCGCACCGGCATGCCCGACAATCTCAAGGCCGGCGTGGAGGCGATGTCCGGCATGTCGATGGACCACGTGCGCGTCCATCACAACTCGCCCAAGCCTGCGCAACTCAATGCCCATGCCTATGCGCAAGGGTCCGATATCCACCTCGCGCCGGGGCAGGAAAAGCACCTGCCACACGAAGCCTGGCATGTCGTCCAACAGGCCCAGGGCCGTGTGAAACCGACGATGCAGATGAAGGGCGACGTACCGGTCAATGACGAGACGCATCTCGAGCACGAAGCCGATGTGATGGGAACCAAGGCCGCACAACTGGCGATCGCCGCCTCCCTGCTCGAAGATATGAAGGTGGAGGTCAGTGGCAGTCCCGGCAGGAATTCGGTTACCCAAAAAGTCGTTCAGAGAGCGGGGGTGAAAGCCGAACTTCAAGAAGCGGAAAACAACTTTTCCGTATTTATGGACGAGTCACAGTTGATCGACGAGACACGTACCGAGGTCGCGAACGCCATATACAACGAGTATAAAAAGCCCAAGAAAAATGCACGAGATCACTTTTCAGACAAAGTCGCGCATAAAGGTGTGAATCCCAATTTCGATCATGGCGTAGCTTATGAGAAAGCCCGACGCCTAAATCACTGGACGCAAAACTCTATTATGGCATCGACCCGAATATATGAAGAACTTCTGGGAGCAACGCAATATAATGACGATAGAGGCATCGGCCTCGAAGAAATAACGATGGGTGAAGATACTACCAACGAACCGGATGTATATGTACGCGATCAAGTAGCTTTCGAATCAAAGCATGTCGACTCCGCGTCACAAGGAAGCGTCGACGGTCATATCACCAAATGCAGCGAGCAACTCGACAGCCGCAAGACGAACGGACCATTCAATGTCGCCATCGTGAAATGGGTTGCCCACATCAAAATATCGAACAGTGACAACCCTTGGCCCTATACGCCCGTCTCACTGCGCAAGGCCCTAAAAAGCGGCAAGATAAATGTCACGAACACCGCATTGGCGCGGATAAAAAAATACGAGAATTCAAGCGTCCTGATACGCTATGAAATACGCAGCGATAATCCGAACATCGGGAATTTTGACGTCAAAGCCTGAGGCCTTGGAACGGCGCGAGCCGGCGAAGACTGCCCGCTCACTCCACCGTCACCGACTTGGCGAGATTGCGCGGCTGATCGACATCGGTGCCCTTGGCCACCGCAACATGATAGGCCAGCAACTGCACCGGCACGGCATAGACCAGAGGTGCGATCAGCGGGTGGACCTTGGGCATGGTGATCGTCGCCATGCAGTTGTCGCCGGCGGCCTGGATGCCGTCGTAATCGGAGATCAGCACGACCTTGCCGCCGCGCGCCTGGACTTCCTGCATGTTCGAGACGGTCTTTTCGAACAACGGCCCTGACGGCGCGATGACGATCACCGGGACGTCGTCGTCGATCAGCGCGATCGGGCCATGCTTCATCTCGCCGGCGGCATAACCTTCGGCGTGGATGTAGCTGATTTCCTTCAATTTGAGCGCGCCTTCGAGCGCCATCGGATAATCGGGACCGCGGCCAAGGTAGAGGACGTCGCGGGCCCGCGCGATCACCGGCGCCATCGCCTCGATCTCGGCGTCATGACGCAGCGCCGCGTTCATCGCCGCGGGCGCCTGGGTCAAGTGGGCGACGATCTCACGTTCCTCCTGCTCGCTCAGCCGGCCCTTGTCGCGCGCCACCTTGGCGGCAAGCGCGGCGAGCACTGCGAGCTGGCAGGTGAAGGCCTTGGTCGAAGCCCCGCCGATCTCCGGCCCGGCATGCGTCGGGAGCAAAAGATCCGCCTCGCGCGCCATCGAGCTGGTCGGCACGTTGACCACCACTGCGATCTTCTGGCCCTGCTCGCGGGCATGGCGCAGTGCCGCCAAGGTGTCGGCGGTCTCGCCCGACTGCGAGATGAACAATGCCAACCCGCCCGCTTCGAGCACCGGCTGGCGGTAGCGGAATTCCGAGGCGATATCGAGCTCGACCGGCACCCGCGCGAACTGCTCGAGCCAATATTTGGCGACCATCCCGGCGTAGAAGCTGGTCCCGCAGGCGACGATCGTGATGCGCGGCACGTCGGCGAAATCGAACTCCATGTCCGGGAGCGCGACCTTCTGCTCGAGCGGCCGCAGATAGGATTGCAAGGTCTGCGCGACGACGACCGGCTGCTCGAAGATCTCCTTCTGCATGAAGTGGCGGTGGTTGCCCTTCTCGATCACCGCGCTCGACGCGCCCGAGGTGATCACCGCCCGCTCGACCTCGTGGTTGGCGCGGTCGTAGATGGTCGCGCCATCGCGCGTGATCACCGCCCAATCGCCTTCCTCGAGGTAGGAGATGCGCTGGGTGAGCGGCGCGAGCGCGAGCGCGTCCGACCCGAGGTAGGTCTCGCGATCGCCGTAGCCGACCGTGAGCGGCGCTCCCATCCGCGCGCCGATCAGCAGATCGGGATAGTCGCGGAACATGATGCTGACCGCGAACGCGCCTTCGAGACGGGGAAGCACGACCGCGACCGCCTCCTGCGGCCCGAGGCCCTTGCCGAGCTCGTTGGCGACGAGATGCGCGACGACCTCGGAATCGGTCTCGCTCTCGAAATGACGGCCAAGCGCGCGCATCTCCTCTCGCAGCGGCCTGAAGTTCTCGATGATGCCGTTGTGGACCAGCGCGACGCCGTCGACGATGTGCGGGTGCGCGTTGCCGACGGTCGGCGCGCCGTGCGTCGCCCAGCGTGTATGGGCGATGCCGATGGTGCCGGTGAGCGGCTCGGCCTCGAGCACGCGGACGAGGTTCTCGAGCTTGCCCTCGGCACGACGCCGTTCGAGGGCGCCGTCGACGACGGTGCAGACACCGGCCGAATCATAGCCGCGATATTCGAGCCGCCGCAGCCCCTGGATGAGCCGTTCCGAAACCTGCTCGCGGCCGATGATGCCGATAATTCCACACATTAGACTAGGTTCCTGCCACCCGAGCTCAACGAGATATCCTATTTCGCCTTCTTGCGTGCGGCCATCTTTTCACGGAAACGGACGGCCCAGCCCGGCTTCTCGACCTGGCTGCCGCGCGCCAGCGCCAGCGCATCGTCGGCAACGTCGCGCGTGACGACCGATCCCGCCGCGACGATCGCTCCTTTGCCGATCACGACCGGCGCCACCAGCGCGCTGTTCGAGCCGATGAA
>NZ_JAQGLG010000145.1 GCF_028292965.1 Sphingomonas bacterium
ATACAGGTCGCGGCGATGTAACGAACGGGAAGGGCGCCTACCGCCCCTGCCGCCGCCACCGCCCGATCACGCGCGCGACCATCTCGGCCTCGCCGCCATTGTGCTTCCACAGCTGGGAGAACAGCGGATCGCCGGAGGCGGGGCGCTTATTCTCTTCCAGATTGTCGAGCGCGAGGCGCATCGGGATCGAGACGCCCTCGCCGCAGATCACGCATTCGCGGTTCCGCAGCGCGGGGATCGAATCCATGAACCCGCGCGCGCCTTCGGGCATCGCGGCCTTAACGAACGCCTGATCGCGGTCGTTGTTCAGGCGCATGGTGATGATCGTGCCGCATTGTGACAGCACGCCCTCGGCCAGATCGGATGGGCGCTGGGTGATCAGGCCGAGCGAGATGCCGTATTTCCGGCCTTCCTTGGCGATCCGGCTGAGGATGCGGCCGACGGACGAATTGTCCGCGTTGCGCTCGTTGGGCACATAGCGATGGGCTTCCTCGCACACGAGCAGGATCGGCCGCTGCGCCTCGCCGCGCGACCAGATCGCATAGTCGAACACCATCCGGCTCAGCACCGCGACGACGACCGACGTGATCTCGGACGGAACGCCCGAGACGTCGATGATCGAGATCGGCTTGCCGCCGCCGGGCAGGCGGAAGATGCGTTCGATGAAACCCGGCATCGTATCGGCGACGAGCATGCCCGAGAACATGAAGCTGTAGCGCGGATCGGCCTTGATCTCGTCGATCTTGGTCTTGAGCCGGAGATAGGGCGCGGTGTCGCCGGCGCGGTCCATCTTGCCCATTTCGAGCTGGATCAGGTTGGTCAGGTCGCTGAGCAGATAAGGGATCGGCGCATCGACCGTCAGCTTGCTGATTTCCTGGCCGAGGCGACTCTTGCCGCGCGCCATCAACAGGCATTTGGCGAGGATGTCGGCATCGATCTGCCGCTCGGAACCCGAGGTGGTGACGAACACCTCGCAATGTTCCTCGAAGTTCATCAGCCAGTACGGCATCTGCAGGTTCGACACGTCGTAGATCGCGCCGTTGGTCTTGAACGCGGCGGAATATTCGCCGTGCGGGTCGACCATCACGATATGGCCCTGCGGCGCCAGCTCGCAGATCTTGTGCAGGATAAGCGCGGCACTGGTCGACTTGCCGGTACCGGTCGAGCCGAGCAGCGCGAAATGCTTGCCGAGCATCGCATCGATGTACAGCGAGGCACGGATGTCGCGGGTCGGGAAGACGGTACCGATCTCTATCGTCGCGCGGTCGTCGGCGGCGTAGATCTGCTTGAGGTCGGCGGTGCTGACCGGGAACACGACCGCCCCCGGGGTCGGGTACCGCGTCACGCCGCGGCGGAAATTGTACAGCTTGCCGGTCAGCTTCTCCTCGTCGCCCTCGCCGAGGAAATCGAGCATCGCGGCGACCTTGCCGGGCACATGTTCGGCGAGTTTCAGCGAACGAATATTCGCGATCAGCCAGGTCGCGCCGACGCGCATCTTGATCTGGCTGCCGACCGAGCCGGCGCTGGCCATGACCGGGTCGGCGTGGCCGGCATAGGCGTCGAGCGCGGCGAGATCGAGCATCACTTGGCTCGACGAACCGGCGATTTCGAACACGCTTCCGATTCCCGTCGCCACGGCCGGCGCGGTGAGCGGAGTAGCCTTGTCGAACGCGTGGCTACCCAACAACTCGGTCATGCGGTCTTCCCCCGGAGTGAATACCGGTCAGCTATGCCGCGCGAAGGGTAAAGATAGCGTGTGTGTGACACCGCTATACCGGCACCCCTACACTCTCCGCGCGATCCACCCCGCGCCCCAGCCGAACAGCACCGACAGGAACACGGTGAACAGGCCGTACGGAATCGCCCGCTTCTCGGCCGAGCGCGCGACGAAGCGTTCGAAGCCCGATTTGCGGATGTCGATGTCGCGCGTCGCCGCCGCCAGCACGCGGCCGTCGCGGATCAGGAAGGTCTCGGCGGTGAAGCGCCCGACGGGCACCCGCGCCGGGATGGTGAGGCGCGCGCGGTACAGCACGCCATCGGTGATCTCGACCGCACCCGGCGCCTCGAAATAGAGGCCCGAGCGCTTCTTGAGATCGACCAGCCCGCGCGCGAAACGGTCCTGCACCGCCTGCGGCGCACTACTGCCCGGCGACAGCTGCAGCGAATCGAGCCCGAGCTCGTAGATCGCCTGGGTACGCTGATCGATGATCTGGCGCACCGGCCGCGACGAGGCGATGGCATAGAAACTCGGCGCGGAGCTGTAGCGCAGCCGCGACGCATTGACCCAGATGCCGGCGACCTTGGCCTTTTCGCGCAGCAGGATCGACTGGGTCGGCCCCTTGATCACCACCACCACATCGGCGGGCTTGTCGTCGTCGGGCAGCCGCCCGCCCGGGTAGAGGATCGCCCCGAACAGCAGCAGGTCGGCACCGGTGAAGCTATAGGCGATCTCGATATCGCGCTGCGACACGTCGGGCACCAGGATCGGCTTCGCGCGCGTTGCCGCCTGCCCCATCAACAAGGGCGCGAGCAGCACGGCGAGCAAGCCCCGCCTCACGACACCAGTTCCACAGTGAAAATCTCGTCGGGCCGCCAAGTCAGCCCGAGCAGGATGCGAAACCCCACCAGCAACACGATGATCGCCAGCGCCATGCGCAGATATTCCGGCTTCACCTTGCTGGCGAAACGCGCGCCGACCTGCGCGCCGGCGACCGAACCGAGCAGCAGCAACGCGGCGAGCACCACATCGACCGCCTTGGTCGTGGTGGCATGGACCATCGTCGCGGTGGCGGTGACGAACAGCGTCTGAAACAGCGAGGTGCCGACCACCACCTGCGTACCCATCCCGAGCAGGTAGAGCATCGCAGGCACCAGGATGAAGCCGCCGCCGACCCCCAGCAGGATGGTCAGGATGCCCACGCCGAAGCCGAGCAGCAACGGCGCGAGCGGCGAGATATAGAGGCCCGAGGCATAGAAACGCGTGCGCAAGGGGAGCGACGCGACCAGCGGATGATGTCGCCTTTTGCGCGGCCGGGGCGCCACCGCGCCGTGCGTCACGCGAATCGCCACCCAGGCTTCCCGCGCCATCATGCTGCCGATCGATCCGAGCATCAGCACATAGATCACCGCGATCACGGTATCGATCTGCCCGCTCGCCTGAAGCAGCCTGAAGATGAAGCCACCCACGATCGACCCGATCATCCCGCCCGCGACCAGCACCCCGCCCATCTTGAAATCGACCCCGCCGCGGCGGAGATGCGCGAACACCCCCGACACGCTCGCGCCGGTCACCTGGCTGGCCGAGGAAGCGGCCGCGACGGTGGGCGGGATGCCGTAGATGATCAGCAAGGGCGTGGTCAGGAACCCGCCACCGATGCCGAACATACCCGACAAAAGGCCCACGCCGCCGCCGAGCAGCACGATCACGAGCGCGTTCACCGAAAGATTGGCGATGGGCAGATAGACGTCCATGTCTCTCCGCCGTATCCTGTTCTGGGCTCGCGCGCAAAACTTCGGTTCGTCGTAAATACGGCTCGGTTCGTCGCTGGACAAAGGGTTAATCCCGGTCTAGTTTCGCAAGCGTACCGACCGGGAGAGTGTGATGAAGCTCGCAATCCGTCTCGCCCTGCTCGGCCTCGCCATCGCGCCCGTTGTCGCCCTTGCCGACAACAGCCCGCAGGTGGTGCTCGCCACGCCCGGCATCGGCGACGGCGCGATCGAACGCTTCACCATGCGGTTCAGCCAGCCGATGGCCCCGCTCGGCGATCCGGGCGCCACCGCGCCCTTCGCGGTCGAATGTCCCGTCACCGGCGACGGCCGCTGGGTCGACCCGCAAACCTATGTCTATGAATTCAAGAACGGCCTGCCGGGCGGCACGCAATGCAGCTTCAAGCTGCGCGCCGGACTGAAGAGCGTCGCCGGCTATGCCTATTCGGGGCAGGCGGAGTTCAAGGTCGATGCCGGCGGCCCGGTGGCGCGCGCGGTGCTCGCCGGGAACCGCAGCGATGACGGCATCGAAGAAGACCAGGTATTCCTCGTCGCGGCCAACCTGCCGGCAGACCCCGCCTCGGTCGCCAACAATGCCTATTGCTCGGTCGAGGGCCTGGGCGAGAAGATCCCGGTCGAAGTGCTCAAGGCCGATCTGCCCGGCGAACTGCTCGCCCAGCTCAACCCCGACGAAAACTGGAACGTGCGCAGCTTCCTCGAAACCGCCGGGCTGCCGACCACGGTGCCGGCCAAGGCCGAAGATCGGGCCAAGGCCTATGCCGGCATCACCGCGCTGCGCTGCCGCCGCGCACTGCCCGCCGGGCACGATATGGCGCTGATGTGGGGCAAGGGCATCGCCGGGGCGGGCGGCAAGACCGCCGGCGCCGACCAGCGCTTCGACTATACCGTGCGCAAGCCCTTCACCGCGCGCTTCGAATGCCCGCGGGTCAATCCGCAAGCGGGCTGCTCGCCGCTCGAAGAGGCGTGGGTGCGATTCTCGTCGCCGATCCCGACCGAACAGGCGCGCGCGATCACCATCCAGCTCGCCGACGGCACCGTCATCAAGCCCGATCAGATCGGCAGCGGCGCATCGGGCGGCGAGGGCGAGGACGCCAAGAGCACGGCGACCGTGTCCGAGGTCGGCTTCAACGGCCCCCACCCGCAATTGACCGCGGGCAAGGTGACGATCCCCGCGGGCCTCAAGGACGAAAGCGGGCGCGTGCTGTTCAACGCGTCGCGCTTCCCGCTCGACATGCGTTTCGACCGCGCGCCGCCGCTGCTCAAATTCGCCGCCCAGTTCGGCATCCTCGAGGCGAGCGAAGGCGGCGTTCTTCCGGTCACCGTGCGCAATGTCGAGCCCGCGCTGCAAGGCATACGGCGCGATCTCGCCGGCCAGTCGTTGCGCGTCGGCGACAGCGATGCGCAGATCGCCGAATGGCTGCGCACGGTCGACCATGCCGACGATTATGCCAGCCATGACGAGGAGCATGGCAAGACCAAGGTCTCGGTGCTCGACACCGGCACCAAACCGATCCTCGCCAGCAATGCCGGCACCGCGCTCAAGCTCGGCCTGCCCGGCAAGGGCAAGGAATTCGAAGTGGTCGGCGTGCCGCTCGGCAAGCCCGGTTTCTATGTCGTCGAGTTCGCAAGTCCCGTGCTCGGCCAGGCGCTGCTCGGCCGCAACGCGACGCGCTACGTCGCCTCGGCGGCGCTCGTCACCAACATGGCGGTGCATTTCAAATGGGGCCGCGAACGCAGCCTTGCCTGGGTCACGAAGCTCGACGATTCGCAGCCCGTCGCCAATGCCGAGATCCGTATTTCCGACAGCTGCACCGGGCAATTGCTCGCCAAGGGCACGACCGACAAATCGGGCGGGCTGATGATCCCGCCGGGCCTGCCCGCGCCGGAAACCTATGCCAATTGCGATAGCGGCAGCGAGCATCCGCTGATGATCTCGGCGCGCGCCAATGGCGATATGAGCTTCACGCTGACCGACTGGGGTGAGGGCATCCGCCCCTATGATTTCGACCTGCCTTATGGCTATCAGGCCAAGGACGACATCCTCCACACCGTGTTCGACCGCGCGCTGGTTCGTCAGGGCGAGACGATCCACATGAAGCATATCCTGCGCCGGCCGCTGGGTGAGGGCTTCGGCATGGCGCCGGCCCTGTCGGGCACCTTGCGCCTGTCGCACCGCGGTTCCGACACGCAGTTCGATCTGCCGCTGTCGATCGACGCCAACGGCACCGGCGAAAGCATTTGGACCGCGCCGCAAAGCGCGCCGATGGGCGATTACGACCTGCAGGTGATCGTCGGCGACAAGACGATCTTCACCTCCCAATCCTTCAAGGTCGACGAATACAAGCTGCCGACGATGCGCGCGACGGTTACCGGCCCGAAGGACGCCGCGGTGCGCCCGAGCAACCTGCAGCTCGATCTCTATGTCGGTTATCTCTCCGGCGGCGGGGCATCCAACCTGCCGGTCGATCTGCGCGTTGGTTATTTCCCGCGCTCGACCGCGCCGACCGGTTACGAGGGCTATACCTTCGGCGGCAACAAGATCGAGGAGGGCGTCAAGCCGCTCAACGGCGATGGCGAGGAGGCCAGCGCGCCGACCCCGCCGACCCAGACCCTGCCCGCGACGCTCAGCGCCGACGGCACTGCGCACAACAATATCGATGTCCCGCAAGGGCTCGACGCCGCCACCGACATGAATGTCGAGATGGATTATCAGGATGCCAATGGCGAGACGCTGACCGCGACGCGCACCATCCCGATCTTCCCTTCGGCGGTGCAGCTCGGCATCAAGACCGATGGCTGGCTGATGAAGCAGGACGATCTGCGTCTGCGCTTCGTCGCGCTCGACACTTCGGGCAAGCCGCTCGCCAACCAGAAGATCTCGGTCGCGATCTACAGCCGACAGATCCTCACCGCGCGGCGCCGGCTGATCGGCGGCTTCTACGCCTATGACAACCAGATGAAGACGGCCAAGCTGTCGACCACCTGCAGCGCGACGACCGACGCTCAGGGCTATGCGCAGTGCGCGCTCGACCCCGGTGTGTCGGGTGAGGTCTATGCCGTGGCGACCGCGCAGGACGGTAACGGCAACATCGCCCGCGCAACCACCTCGGTGTGGCTCGCCGGCAGCGACGATTGGTGGTTCGGCGGCGACAATGGCGACCGCATGGACGTCGTGCCGGAGAAGCTGACCTATGCCGCCGGCGAGACCGCGCGCTTCCAGGTGCGCATGCCGTTCCGCGAGGCGACCGCTTTGGTCACGGTCGAGCGCGAGGGCGTGCTGTCGAGCTTCACCACCCATCTGTCGGGCAAGGACCCGGTGGTCGAGGTGGCGATGCCCGGGAGCTACGCGCCCGACGTGTTCGTCTCGGTGATGGTCGTGCGCGGCCGAACCCAGGGCGGCATGTGGAGCTGGCTGCACGGCATCGCCCAGTCGGTCGGTCTCGCCAGCGGCCCGCCCGAGGGACAGGAACCGACCGCCTTGGTCGATCTCGCCAAACCCAGTTACCGCATCGGCATCGCCAAGGTGCAGGTCGGCTGGGAGGCGCATCAATTGAAGGTCGCGGTCAAGGCGGACCGCGAGAAATATGCCGTGCGCGATACAGCCCAGGTCGATGTGCAGGTGCGCACGCCGGACGGCAAGCCGGCGCGGTCGGCCGACCTCGCCTTCGCCGCGGTCGACCAGGCGCTACTCCAGCTCGCGCCGAACGACAGCTGGGACGTGCTCACCGCGATGATGGGCGAACGGCCGATCTCGGTGCTCACCTCGACCGCGCAGACCCAGGTGGTCGGCAAACGCCATTATGGCCGCAAGGCGGTCGAGGCTGGCGGCGGCGGCGGTGATGCCTCGGGGCTCAATCGCGAGAATTTCCAGCCGGTGCTGTTGTGGCAGGGCCATGTCGCGCTCGATGCCAACGGCCATGCCCGCATCGCCGTGCCGCTCAGCGACTCGCTATCCTCGTTCAAGCTCGTCGCCATCGCCACCGATGGCGCGCAATTGTTCGGCACCGGCATGGCCGATGTACGCACCGCGCAGGATCTGTCGATCTATGCCGGTGTGCCGCAACTGGTGCGCGGCGGCGATTATTTCGCCGCCACCTTCACGCTGCGTAACGGCTCGGCCAAGCCGATGACGGTCACCGCCAATGTCGATCTCACGCCGAGCATCGCCAAGGGCAATCCGCTGACCGTGACGATCCCGGCCGGCGGTGCCGTGCCGGTGGCATGGAACCTGACCATCCCCGAATCGGTCAGCGCAGTGGCGTGGCACGTCTCGGCCAAATCCGCCGATGGCAAGGCGGCCGACCAGGTCACCGTCAACCAGAGCGTCGTCCCGCTTTATCCGGTCGAGATATGGGCGGCGACGCTCGCCCGTGTCGGTTCCGGCACCGCGATCACCGTCGCTCCGCCGGCCGGCGCGATCGCCGGGCGCGGCGTGGTCGATATCCGGCTCGACGACAATCTCGCCCCGCCGCTCGCCGGGGTGCGCGCCTTCATGGCCGCCTATCCCTATGACTGCTTCGAGCAGCGCTTGAGCCGCATCGTCGCGCTGGGCGACCGGCCCGGCTGGGCGCGCCTCGCCGGCGACATCCCGACCTATCAGGCATCGGACGGGCTGCTGCGCTACTGGCCGTCGGAAAGCCTCAAGGGCTCGGAGGTGCTGACCGCCTATGTCCTGTCGCTGACCGCCGATGCCGGCCTGCCGATCCCGGAAGGCTCGAAGACCAAGATGATCCAGGGCATGAAGGATGTGCTCGACGGCCGGCTGCGCCATGACGAATATGGCGATGTCCGCCTGACCCGTGTCGTCGCGCTCGCTGCCCTTGCGCGCAACAATGCCGCCACGCCGGCAATGCTCGGCCAGATCGGCATGAACCCATCCGAGATGCCGACCGATACTTTGGCCGACTATCTCATCGCGCTCGATCACATCCCGGGAATCGCCAACGCCACCTCGCTCAAGACCAATGCCGAGAATGTCCTGCGCACCCGCCTCGTCTATGAAGGCACGCGGCTCGACCTGTCGGATGCGTCCAACTCGGCCTGGTGGATGATGGTCTCCAGCGACGAATCCGCGATCAAGGCGCTGATCGCGACGCTCGGTCGCCCCGGCTGGCAGGACGATGCCGGCAAGATGATGGTCGGGGTGGCGCTGCGCCAGTCGCATGGCCGCTGGGACACCACCACCGCCAATGCCTGGGGTACGATCGCGGCGAAGAAGTTCGCCGGGCTCTATCCGGCAACCGCGGTGATCGGCACGACCTCGCTCGGCCTCGGCTCGGCCAGTGCCAGCCGCAGCTGGCCATTATCCAACGAGCAGCGGCTGGTCAGCTTCCCGCTGCCCGCGGCGCAGACCCCGCTGCGCCTGTCGCAAGCGGGCGGCGCCGGGCCATGGGCGAACGTCTCGGTCTCGGCCGCGGTGCCGATCACCCAGCCGCTCAACGCCGGCTACAAGATGACCCGCGCGGTGCAGGTCGTGCAGGCACGCACCAAGGGCGTGCTGACGCGCGGCGATGTGGTCAGGGTGATCATCACCATCGAGGCCGCGGCCGACCGCAACTGGGTGGTGATCGACGACCCGATCCCGGCGGGCTCGACCATCGTCGGCGATCTCGGCGGCCAGTCGAAGATGCTCGGCGACCAGGGCAGCCTCGGCGACGGCACCGACACCATGGTCAAGGACAGCGACGGCAAATTGTGGGAGATCCAGGCGGGCGCCCAGCCGGCCTATGTCGAACGGCGCAACGACGCGTGGCGCGCCTATTTCTCCTGGGTGCCGCGCGGCAAGCTCGCCGTCTCCTATGTCCTGCGGCTCAATACCCCGGGCCGCTTCAACCTGCCGGCGACCCGGGTCGAGGCGATGTACTCGCCCGCGATCCGCGCGCAATGGCCCAATGCGGTGGTGACGGTGGTGGCGCGGTAACCCGCCGCCATCGACTGTGCGAACTGCTGGCGTAAAGCGCGACGGCGTTGGCCAGAGCTACGCCTTCCCCGTTCGTTTCGGGCGAAGTCGAGAAACATTGGAAAGCGCCCGTGGCTGTTTCTCGACTTCGCTCGAAACGAACGGGCCTAGGTATCATTTGGCTGCAGCGCCTCAACAAGCCCGCC
This sequence comes from Sphingomonas bacterium, assembly GCF_028292965.1. GTDB lineage: Bacteria > Pseudomonadota > Alphaproteobacteria > Sphingomonadales > Sphingomonadaceae > Sphingomonas. The sequence continues at coordinate 9,613 of NZ_JAQGLG010000145.1, forward strand.
GTGCGCGTCATCCTGATGCCGGTGCCTTCCCACGAAGGCGCCATCCTGATTCAACAATTCGCACCTGAGCTTAATCCCGCTGCTGCCCGCGCTTTCCGCGCGACCATCAGCAGGAGTGGCTCATGCCCATCATCGTCCCCATCGAAGAAAACAAGGTCGGCCTCGCCACCGCAACTGACGCGAGATTCCGCGCCCCGGACTATTCGGGCACCGGCCTGCAGGCGCTCGGCGGCGGCCTGACCGACGTCGGCAAGGGCGGCGCGCAACTCGCCGAGGCGCTCGACGGGCTGCGCACGCACCGCGACGATGCCGCGATCAAGCAGGCTTATGTCGGCTTCGGCAACCAGGCCGATCCGTTGCTTCACAGCTTTTTCAGCCTGAACGGCAGCGCCGCCCGCGCCGCTTTGCCGCGGGTCGAGGCCGATCTGCAGGCCGCAGGTCAGGCGCAGATCGACGGCGTCGGCAATGATCGTCGCCGTGCGATGATCGCCCAGCAGATTACGCACCGCGTCGCCGAAAGCGTGGCCGCGGCACGCAGCCATGCCGGCTTGCAGGATATCGCGGATCAGGCGCAGCAGAACCGCTCGCTGCAGGATCGCAGCATCAAGGATGCGCTCAACAATATCGATCGGCCCGAACTTTACGAACACCATATCGAAACCGGCAAGAATGCGGCGCGCCAGCAGGCTCGTCTCGCCGGTCAGCCGCCGGCGCAGGGCGAGGCCGCCGCGCACGACTATCAATCCGGAATCCATCTCACTCATATCGATACCCGCGCGGCCGACGACGCGGTCGGCGCGCTTGTCGCGGTAAGGCGCCATGGCAGCGACATGCGGCCCGACGATATGCGCAAGGCGCTGACCGGTATCACACCGCGTTTCAGCTATGAGCGCGCAATCGCCGATGTCGACGCGGCCGACCTCGCCGCGTCGCCCTTTGCACCACAGGCACCAAGGATGTCGGCGGACGATCTGCGCGACCGCATGCTGGTGATCAGCCCGGACACACAGCAGGGCAACCTCCCTTCGGTCCTGCGGCGTTACCGGGGTGACGCGGCGCGCAGCTGGGCGGCGGCGGCGATGGGGCCGGACAAGCTCGACGCGCTGATCGCCGAGCGCGGCGACGGCTGGTATCAGGCACTGCCCCAGCCGGTGTTGCTCGCCGTGGCACAGAATATGGCGCTGCTCGGCGCGCGCGGCTCGGCACGCGCACTTCCCGCTGACCCCATAGCGGCGGCTATGCGCATCATCGACCAGCCAGGCGATGACGAGCGCAAGCAGCATGCGCTGGACGAGCTGAACTGGCGAATCGCGCGGGCCGACCGTTCGCGGCGTGAGGCTGGCGGCAGGGCGGCCGACCAGGCGATGGCTATCGCCGACCAACATGGCGATGCATTCACCTCGATCGCCCAGATTCCTCCCACGGTACGCCGTGACCTGCCTCCCGGTGTGGCGGATGACCTTGCCCAACGGGCGCGTGGAAATATGAACCCGCAAACCGTCGCATTCGACGGTGCGGCCAGCACGTTCCACATGGAGCCCGCAGCCGCCGCGAACAGCGCGGAACAACCGGGAAGCGGCCAGACGCACCTTGCGCCCGCCGATGGCGGCGGCGCCAGCAACCAGATATCCTCGTCGCCATCTGCGCCGAGCGCCAATCCCATCGTCGATCCGCAAACATCGTCACATGCTGAAAATACGAGCCCGGCGCCAGCAATGCCGGACCCGGCAGTTGATCAGATAGCGGCGCCGTTGACCGATAGCTTGGCAGGTCATTGGAATGCCGACCATAGCGCTTTCGTTATCGACAAGACATTGGGCCAGACGATCAAACCGATCACCACCGGGCAGGTTGGGACCGATATGATTATTGCGGCGCCGGTCTCGCACGCTGATCGAAGTCGACTGTCAGGCGTCAATATTGTCGCCACGCCCGCCATGCGAGCGGCGGCCGCGAGCGCTGCCGCAATGGTTGCGGTGCAAAGCGGCAGGGACGAAAAAAGCGCTTACGGTTACTTGATGCCGGATGGCCGGATCGAGGTACGACCCGCTGTGGCTACGCTTATGAACAACGGTAGCTCGAGCGGGCTGACCATCCGTCCCAGCGGTCCCGGCATTCCGATCTTTCTGATCCACGGCCATAGCGACAGCGACTCCGAAGGCATGGTGGATGCGCCGGACAGGAACCATGGATACGGCGACACTTATGAACTGATGCGCTTTCATATCCCCGTAGCGACAGTATTTAATGGCCAGATTGGCTGGCATGAAATGAAGAGTGGCCAATTAATATTCAGCGCTCCAGCAAATTCTCAAAATCAGGATTATATCGATCATATCAAAAAGAACCTGACGACCTCTCAGAAGAATTTTTTTCTGCCTAAGATAAAAAAGCCTCGCCAGAATTAGACACCAAAAGGCGGTGGATGCTGATCCGGCGACGAGATATTAGAGTATCAGTTATCCAGTATCCACCGCTTATCACTGGAGGATATCCGATACCGGCAGCGGACAATGACATTCCCGGCATGCAAAGCACGCTGCTTCGATACCCTTTGCCCCGCTGCGCATTTTGTTATAGAGAACATACAAGGAACAAAAATTTGACTGCGATGGCAATCGATCGGGCGGGGCGCTTCCCCATCGACGCTGCCGCAGGCTGATACGGTGCATCGACCCATGCGCTGGTTGCTAACGGTATGTTCGATAACGTGATTGCATCGGTGAAATAATATCTGTCACGTCAACATTAAGATCGACTGCTTGCCTATAAAGTTTATTACCTACGTTCGACAAACTATCTATATATTACAATACATAGTGGCTTTACCCTTGATCAGAAAGGAAGTCCATGAGAACGATTCTAGGCATTCGGTTTGCTTCGGCGCTCTTGGTTTTCTTGTCACTCTCGGCTTGTGCAGGTGGAGAGCGCCTTGACCCCGCAATTCCCATCGGCCCTCCGTCCATGTTCAATGCCCGGCCCGAATTTTATAATGGAAAGATCATTTATGTCCGGGGTCATCTGCGAACCGGCCGGGAATGGTTTTACACGATTTTCGCCGACTCCGGAAAATCAGATCTGTTCGACAAGAAATTGTGCATGGGCCTTTCCGATCTTCTGCTGATCAGCCACTACGAGTCGAAGATGGATAATCGCGTTGTCACTATCAAGGGAAGGTTCGTTAATGACGCCGATCCAATGGTGATGTCATGCGTCCACGACAACACATTGATCATAGACGAGCAATTTCTCAAAAGCCGGTATGGGCCGGAGCCCCGATAAATCGTTTTACGGTTACAAGTGTGAAGTGCACCCCTGAAATGAGACAGGGAAAAGGGTGATAATTCTCCTGTAAGGAGGATGTTATGGCGGACGGGCCCGGTCGGTTCATTACAGTGAAGCGCCAGACGAACGCTATCGGGAGAAGCGATATGAGGCGACCAGCCCGTCGGATGATCATGTGGGCGGGCATTCTCCCGCTTCTTCTGTCTTTCGTCTGGTGCGCGCTTTCGGCTTTTGCGATGGCGGCGGAAAACCATGCAGAGAACTACCGGTCACCCTGATAGAGTTTCCGCTGCTTTCGGCGATGATCTTCCTGCCGATCCTTGGTGGCGCGATGGCCGCTCGACGTCCTTCGCCATCGACAGCCGAGTCGTCGGAGGCCGCCGTGAGAGGCGGTTCGGGTGGTGTCGTCCCGGAGCGGACTAGTGGTGTCAGCAAATGAGGGTACGCCGTGTTGGCGGGCGGGTCGGCCTTTGCCCAAAACCCCTTTCATTCCGCACCTCCCATGATAGCCTGATCTCATGCGGCAGCAGTGGCTTTCGGCCTTGGCGAGGATCGGTGGGAAGAGCTGGTCGCGGCTTGAGGTTCGCGCATGGCGCCTCGCCGCGATCGACCCCGCCCGCTGGTGGGGCGCGCTCAAAACTCGCGAGGGCAAGGCCTTTGCCGGTATCGGCCTCGCCGCGCTGCTGTTCGGCATCGCCGACTATATCACCATGCCGCCGCCGCTCCCGTCATACCGCCAGGTCGTCGCCGACTGGCATCCGTCCGAGGCCTGGCTCTACGACCGGCACGGCCGGCTGCTCGATTCCGCCCGGGTGAACTTCGCCGCGCGGCGCCTTGCCTGGACGCCGCTCGACAAGGTTTCGCAGGTTACCCGCGACACGCTCGTCGCTGCCGAGGACCGGCGTTTCTACAGCCATGGCGGGGTCGACTGGCTGGCACTGGCCGGTGCGACGCGCGACCGCGTCGAGGGGCAGCGCTCGCGCGGGGCGAGCACGCTCAGCATGCAGGTCGCCGGCTTCCTCGTTACCGGCCTCTCGACACCGGGCGCGCGCGGCTGGCTCGACAAGCTGCGCCAGATGCGCGCCGCCTGGGCGCTGGAGCGTGGTTGGAACAAGGACGAGATCCTCGACGCCTATCTCAACCTCGCCGGTTTTCGCGGCGAGGCGCAGGGCATCGGTGCCGCGGCGCTCGGCCTGTTCGGCAAGACTCCCGATGCGCTCGCCCAGGATGACGCCCTGCTGCTCGCCGCCTTGCTGCCCGAGCCCCAGGCCAGCGCCGCCGCCGTCGCGCGCCGGGCCTGCGCCCGCGCCCCGGCGAGCGAGTGCGTACGCCTTACCGGCGAGGCGGCCTCGATGCTCGGCCCGGCGCGCAGCCTGCAACTCGACCCGGGCCTAGCCCCGCACCTCTCCGACCGGCTGCTGACCAAGCCGGGCATGCGCATCACCACCACGCTCGACTACGATATCCAGCAATATGCCATCGTCGCGCTGCGTCGGCAGTTGCAAGGCCTTGGCGGCACGCGCGCCCGCGACGGCGCCGTGGTCGTGATCGACAATGCCACCGGCGACGTGTTGGCCTATGTCGGTGGCATCGGTGGCAATTCGACCGCGCCCTCGGTCGACGGCGCCAACGCCTATCGCCAGGCCGGCTCGACGCTCAAGCCGTTCCTCTACGCCCAGGCGATCGAGAAGGGTTATCTCACTCCCGCCTCGATCCTCGACGATTCCCCCGTCCAGCTCGACACCGCCTCCGGCCTCTACGTGCCGCAGAATTACGATCGCGGCTTCAAGGGACCGGTCTCGGCGCGCTCGGCGCTGGCCGGGTCGCTCAATGTGCCCGCCGTGCGCACGCTGCTGCTCGTCGGGGTCGATCCATTCCGCGACCGGTTGTGGGATACGGGCTACCGCGGGCTGGTCGAGGATGGCGATTATTACGGCTTTTCGCTCGCGCTGGGCTCGGCCGAAGTGACGTTGCTCGAACAGGCCAATGCCTATCGCAGCCTCGCCAATGCCGGCCGCTGGGCGCCGTTGCGGCTGACGACAAAGGATGCGCGCGAGCCGTCGCGCGCCATCACCACGCCGCAGGCCGCATGGCTGGTCGACGACATGCTGGCCGATGCCAATGCCCGCGCCGTGACCTTCGGGCTCGATTCCGCCTTGCGCCTGCCCTTCTGGGCGGCGGTCAAGACCGGCACCTCCAAGGCGATGCGCGACAATTGGTGCATCGGGTTCAACGACCGCTTCACCGTGGCGGTGTGGGTCGGCAATCTCGAAGGCGACCCGATGCGCGCCGTCTCCGGCACCAGCGGCGCGGCACCGGTGTGGCGCGACATGATGCTCGCGCTCGGTGCCGATCGCCGACCGCTGCCGCCGGCACGTCCGCCCGGCATCGAGGAACGCGCCGTCACCTTCGCGAACAATATCGAGCAGCCGCGCCGCGAATATTTCCTCGCCGGCACCGCGATGAGCCGCATCGCCTTCGCGCCGGCCGAATCGCGCCGCCCGCACATCACCAACCCGGTATCGGGCAGCGTCTATGCCATCGACCCCGACATCCCGCCCGATCGCCAGCGCCTCGCCGTGACCGTTACCGGCGCCGTGATCGCCCACCGCCTGATGCTCGATAAGCGCGACATCGGCGCCGCTGACACCGTGCCGCAGATTCTCGCGGGCCCGGGCCAGCACCGGCTGCGCCTGCTCGACGTGGGCGGCCATGTCGTCGACCAGGTGTTGTTCACGGTCAGATAGAGGGATCGTGATTCAACTTTAGCGCCGTCGCTGGCAGCAAGGGGAAACGCGCTCTTTCTCATCGTCGACGGGCAAGCAAAAGCCCGGACGGAGTTTCCTCCGCCCGGGCTCCCGCGTGACGATCGTTTAGCGGTAGAAACCGCGGATCACGTCGATGACAATGCCGCGCCGCGTGTCGACCAGCACCACGTCATTATAATGCCGCACCCAGGTCCGGCCCCAGCCGGCGGCCGGTAAGCGATAACGCCACGGATCGGCGATCACATAACGCGAACCATAATAGGTCGGCGCGATGCGCAGGCCGGCGCGGAAAGGCGTGTAACGAAACGGGGCGTTCCAGTTGCCGCGTGCGTAGACGTTCGGGTTGCGGTCGCGGCCGCCACGCCAGTCGTCGCGGCCCCAGGCGCGATCGCGGTCGTGCCGGTCCTCGCGCAACTCCTGCCGCGCGTCACGCACGTCGCGGCGTTCCTCGCGGACATCCTGCGCGCTGCCGTGACGGCGCGCATCCTGCAACTCGCGCTGCTCCTGGCGGACGTCGCGGCGGTCGTGCCGCACTTCGGCATTGGACTGCGCCTGCGCCGCGACCGGCAGAACGGCGGCGGCCATGAGTGCCATGATGATCGAATTACGCATGCTCTATTCTCCACTCCCGGCCCATGCAGCGCCTGCGCGCCATGACCGTGACGAGGGCGATAGGTCACGCGCGCTGAACGCGCGGCGAACTGGATCGTCAGGATAGAGAAAGGTGGTTGCGGCGAGACGCCCGCCGGTTACGGCGTGTCGCGCCCACCATTGTCGCCGCCGCCCTGGCCGCCGACGCCGGCCGCACCGACCGTACCGATATTGCCGAACAGCTCGTCGAAGAAGTTGCGCTCCTTGCCGAGCGTCGGCGTCTTCTTGCCATAGGGGCTGATCGAGGCGACCTGCTCGACGCCGCCCTTGTACACCGCGGTCACGTTGCCGGCGGGATCGAAGGTGATGCGCAGCGTGAGCTGCTCCTTGGCGTGCGGCGTGTTGAAGGCGAAGTTGCGCGAATCGCGCGAGACATAATACCAGTCGCCCTGGTTGAACTGGCTGGCGAAGCTCGGCTTGCCGAGCACGGCGAGCACCGACTGGCGGTTGTCGACCCCGGGCTGGACCGAATTGACCAGATCGGCATCGACGACATAGCCGGTATGGGTGCGAAGCGGCGTGCAGGCGCCGAGCGCGACCAGCGCGATCAAGGCGGGGGCAGCCAGCCGGGCGGATTTGATACGCATTCTACTCTTCTCCACCGCGCACGCGATCGTCGTTCAAGGCACATTGCATCATAAGCGTGTCCGCTCAATATGCGGATGAACGCGGCCAAACAAGGGCGCCGCCCCAACAGAGACGGATTAGCATGGGCTTCATCGCCAGATTGATGGGCAAGCGCGACGAGACCGCGCTGCCTTTGTACACCGCGATCGTGGCCAAGGCGCGCGAACCGCACTGGTATGAAGCGGGGGTGCCGGACACGGTCGACGGCCGTTTCGACATGATCGCGACGACTCTCGCCTTCGTGCTGCTACGCCTGGAGGACGACCCAGAGGCGGCCGAAGCCAGCGCGCGGCTGACCGAGCGCTTCGTCGACGACATGGACGGCCAGCTGCGCGAGATCGGCATCGGCGACATCATCGTCGGCAAGCATATCGGCAAGATGATGGGCATGCTCGGCGGCCGACTCGGCGCGTACCGCACTGCGCTGGCCGAGGGCAGTCTGGGCGCGGCGCTGGTCCGCAACCTGTGGCGCGGCGACACACCCGAGGCGGCCGCGCTGGCGCATGTCGAGACGGCGCTGCTCGCCTTCCGCGACGGACTCGCCGCGCGGACGAGCGAGCTGTTGCTCGAAGGCGTGCTGCCGTGAGTGCGCCGGAATTCTCGCGCATCGAACGCGCCGACACGATCGGCGAGGGCGAGCGCACCATCCGGATCGAGGCCGACGAAGCCGAACGCGCCGCGCTGGCCCGGCGCTTCGAACTCAAGAGCGTCGACTCGCTCGAAGCCGAGTTCCGCCTGCGCCGCGACGCCGCCGGGATCACCGCCCACGGCCATGTCCGCGGCGCCGTGGTGCAGGCGTGCGTGGTGACCGACGAGCCCGTGCCCGTGGCGATCGACGAGCCGGTTGCGTTGCGCTTCGTCACCGACGACATCGCCGGTGAGGGCGAGATCGAGCTCGACGAGGATGCGCTCGACACGATGCTCTACGACGGCGCCGCGGTCGACCTCGGCGAGGCGGCGGCCGAGACCATGGCGCTGGCGCTCGACCCCTATCCGCGCGGCCCCGGCGCCGCCGCCGCGCTGCGTGCGGCGGGGGTGGTCAGCGAGGACGAGGTCACGCCGCTCAATGCCTTTGCCGGGCTCAAGGCGAAGCTCGAAGGGAATTAGTCCGCCTCCGGCCCGAGCGTCGGGTCGAGATCGCGGGGCCGCACGAACAGGTCGAGCGTCGCGCCATTGGCGGCGAGGTCGGCCCAGTGCGCGACATCGAAGGTCAGCCGCGCGGTGCTGGCGGTGGGGAACTTCTCCTCGACCGCGTCGCGCAACGGGGCCTGGTCGTTGTCGGGGACAAGCATGAGGACGAGATCCTCCAGGCCTGGGTTGTGGCCCACCAGCAGGGCGCTTTCGACCGAATCGGGCAGTTCGCGCACGACGTCGAGTAGCGTCACCGCCGAGGCGAGATAGAGGCGGCGGTCCCAGGCCGGGGCGAGATCGTCGCCATAGCCGCTCGCGACATGCTCCAGCGTCTCGACCACCCGTACCGCGGGTGATGCCACCACCGTGTCGAAGGTCAGGGCGAGGTCGCGCCAGTGGCGGCCGACGCGGGCGGCGGCGCGCTTGCCCTTGGCGTTGAGCGCACGGTCGAAGTCGCGCAGGGATGTGTCGTCCCAGCCGGACTTGGCGTGGCGGAGCAGCGTCAGCGTCTTCATGAGGGCGGCGTCTCCGTCAGGCGTCCGGGCGCCTCATGCCCGAGCCGCGGCGTCGAGGGAAGAGAGGCAACGCGCGCAATCGCCTCATCCAGCGTCACCCGCGAGATGGTCACACCGGGCGGGAAGGCGCTGAGCAGACGCGACGGCATGGCGGCGGAGAGCAGCACGAAGGTGCCGCGATCGTCGGCGCGGCGGATCAGCCGGCCGAACGCCTGCGCCAGACGCGCGCGGACGATACGGTCGTCGTAACGCGGGCCGCCCCCGGCGAGGCGCCGCGCGGCGTGGAGCACGGTCGGCTTGGGCCAGGGCACGCCCTCCAGCACGACGAGGCGCAGCGAGCCACCGGGCACATCGACACCGTCACGCAGGGCGTCGGTGCCGAGCAAGGAGGCATGTGCATCGTCGCGGAAGATGTCGACCAGCGTGCCGGTATCGATCGGGTCGACATGCTGGGCGAGCAGCGGCAACCCCTCGCGCGCCAGCCGGTCGGCGATACGGGCATGGACGCCGCGCAGCCGGCGGATCGCGGTGAACAGGCCGAGCATGCCGCCGCCCGACGCTACCGCGAGGCGCGAATAGGCGTTGGCAAGGCTCGCCATGTCGCCGCGCTTGACGTCGGTGACGATCAGCACCTCGGCTTGCGTGGCATAGTCGAACGGGCTCGCGGCCTCGAAGTGCGAGGCCGGGCGCAGCAGGTGCGGCGCACCGGTACGCGCTTCGGCAACCGCCCAGTCCTCACCGCCGCGCAAGGTGGCTGAGGTGACCAGTGCGCCGTGCGCGGAACGCAGCACAGTGTCGGCGAAGGGCTTGCCGGGGTCGAGCCAGTGGCGGTGCAGGCCGATGTCGTACTCGCGACCCTCGACGCGGTCGACGGCGAGCCAGTCGACGAAGTCCGGGGCCGCCGGGCCGCCGATGCGGGCGAGCAGCGACAGCCATGCCGCGACGGTCTCGGCGCGCCAGCCGACCGAGGCGATCGCGCCCTCGATGCGTGCGCGGGCCGGGCCGTCCATCCAGTCGGGTGCCTCGGCGAGCACCGCCTCGAGCCGGCGGCCGAGCGTGACGAGCGGACGGACCAAGGCGTCGAGCGCATGCGCGGCGGGGCCGGCGGCCTCGATCAGCGTGGGGTCGGGTTCGGCCAGTTCGGTTTCGAGGCCATAGCCGGCATCGCCCTCGGCCTCGGCCCGGGCATAGACCAGGCCGCGCACCGCGCCGAGCAGCGCCTCGACGGGGCCGAACGGCTGACCCTCACCGACGCGCTGCAACCAGCCGTCGCCGGGCAATGCCTGCGCCGCGGTCACCGCATCGGCGATGGCGAGACCGCCCGCCTCGTCATAGCTCGCCACGTCGGACAGCCGCGCGGCGAGGCCACGGCGCCGGCCGCGCCCGCCCGATTCGGGGCCGAGGATCCAGCGGCGCAGCTCGATCGTCTCCTGGCCGGTCAGCGCGGTGGAGAACATCGCGTCGGCGGCGTCGAAGATGTGGTGGCCCTCGTCGAACACATAGCGTGTCGGGCGCGTCGCCAGTTCGCGGCCGCGCGCGGCGTTGACCATCACCAGCGCGTGGTTGGCGATGACGATGTCCGCCTCGCGGCTCGCCCGCTCGGCGCGCTCGATGAAGCAGCGGCGATAGTGCGGGCAGCCGGCATAAACGCATTCGCCGCGGCGGTCGGTCAGGGCCGCGGCGCCGGCCCGGCGGAACAGGCTCGGCAGCCAGCCGGGAAGGTCGCCGCCGACCATATCGCCGTCCTTGCTGTAGGCGGCCCAGCGCCCGACCATCTGGGCGAGAATCGCGGCGCGGCCCGAGAAAGCCCCCTGGAGCGCATCTTCGAGGTTGAGCAGGCACAGATAATTCTCGCGGCCCTTGCGCACGACGATCCGCCGAGTCCGCTCCTCGGCATCGGCGAACAGCTTGGGGCCTTCGGCGTCGAGCTGCCGCTGAAGCGCCTTGGTGAAGGTCGAGACCCACACCGCGCCGCCGGCCTGCTCCGCCCACAGCGCGGCGGGAGCGAGATAAGCGAGCGTCTTGCCGATCCCCGTCCCGGCCTCGGCCAGCAGCATGTTGGGCGCGCCTTTCGCGCGCTTGGGGGCGAACACCTGAGTCACCGCCTGCGC
>NZ_JAQGLG010000236.1 GCF_028292965.1 Sphingomonas bacterium
TTGGGCACCGGCAGGACGAACGGCCCCCACAGCTTGACGTGCAGCCACACGCGCGTCTTTTCGAGCGGCCGCATCGCGCCGTCGAACCGATAGCTGTTGCCATCATCGCTCAGCGCCAGCTTGTAGACGTCGGTCAAATCGGGCCGGTTGACCGTGTTGGTCCAGCCTAGCGTAAGATTATGCCCGAGCAGCGGATAGGGCGCGCCGGGGAAGTTGGCGCCGGCGAAATTCCAGCCGGCCTCGGAATGAACCACCAACTCATACCAGGCGACGCCGCCGCGCCAGGGCTGGTGCGAGTTGGATATCAGCCGCGTGTGCCCGTCGGCGGAGCGTTTCGGCGCGACGACAAAGGCGTTGGAGCCATTCTCGTTGCCGTTGGGGCCGACCGGCGTGACATCAGGCGCGTCCGGTGCAGGACCGGCATTTTCGCGCGGCAGCGGCATATCGCCGACCAGCGCCCCGAGCGTCTGGTCGAGGCCGAAGAAGAAGGGCGAGCGCATGACGAAGCCGGTCGCGACATCCGCGCCATCGACCGGGAACAGGCGCGACAGCCGCACCTCTTCCGGATGGCGTTCGGCGTAACGGTTGAGGCCCGAGGCATAGGCATCGAGCAGCGCGCGGACATCGGCCGGCTGCTTCATGTAATCGCGATTCACCGTCGCCCGCGCATCGAGGAAATAGAGCGCAAAGTCGGTCTTCGCCCCGTCTGCCCCGGTCATCGCGCCGAGCCGCCCGCGCGTCATCGCCAGCACTTCCTGCAAGGTCGAGAAATCGTCCTCGGCATGAGCATAACCGATGCCGTAAGCGACGTCGGGATCGGTCTTGCCGAAGATGTGGGGCACGCCGAAATTGTCGCGCGCGATCGTCACGTCATAGTGATGGGCAGGCGGCGGGGCGGGTGGGGTCGCGGTGAGAGGATCCCAGACGGCGAGAAAGATCGCCACCACCAGCGCGAACATCGCCACGCCCGCCAATATGCGCTTCAGAATCCGCAGCATGGCGGCCCTCCCCGATCATTTATCGCCCTGCGTGTAACGCAGCATTGCGCCGGCGTAACGTTGGCATTTTGGGTTCGGAGAAAATGGGGCCGAAGATTGCCGCATTTTGGCTTTTCTGTTCTACTCCGGCGAGACGTTGACAGCGCCGACTCTTCCAGAGGAAACCGCCATGGCCGATCGCCCTGCCCCGGACCGACGCGCGCCCGCGACGATAGCGGATGAGGGTGCTCGTATATCACCCGGAACCAGCGGCCGCCGGCTTGACAATGCGCCCAGCGTGCAGGCGCTGAAGGCGACGGCACGCACGCTCAATACGCGACCGCCATCGGTGCTGCAGGCAAAGCTTATCCGCGACAAAAAGACCATAACGCCGTGGTTCTTCCAGACCCCTTCGCCGGTCGCAAAGCGTTATATGGAGACGCCGGACGATTTTGTGCTGCGCGACGATTCGAGCGTTACCGCGTCGCCGATCCACGTCCTGCCGGCAAATAGCAAATATCTACTCGGCGAGGTGCATAATGACGGCACCTGGGCGGCGCGCACTGCGAACTGGTCGTCGATCCCGAAATTGCACGAGAGCCGCAAGGCAATCCCGGGCGCGGATGCCGGCGATACGCCGGGCGCGCTGGAAAGCATGCATGCCTATGCGATGCAGGCGGCGCTGGCGGCCCAGACCTTGCTCCACCCGCTTCACCGCGCCTGGTCTGTCGCCCAGGCCAATCGTCTGGCCGTCGCCGTGCCGCCGCTGCCGCCCAACTTTGCGCTCATGCTTGCGCAGGGTACAAGGTGGACGGGCGAGTTGCTGACGGCGGGCAACCAATATCGCGCTTTCGCGCAGAAATATGTTGCGCGTAACGGTGAGCCCGCGATCGCCGCGGTGCGGGCTTTCTCGGCAACTTTCGAAGCAACCTATCGCACACCGATAGTTGAGATGAGCACGGATATCGCAACGCTGACCGGGCTCGGCAATCAGGCGCTCGCTGCGGCGGCCCAGCCGCAACAGGACCGAATCTACGCCAACCGCGCCTTTCTCGAGAATATCGTCACCGACCTGCTGGCCCTGCAGGCCGCGGTCCCTGCAGCGAACGTGCCGCGTATCCAGCAGATCAGCCAGCGCGGTGCGGCAAATGATCCCATCGCGGCGGACTATCTAGCCGCGGGAACCCCGCACCGCGAAGCCGCAATGATCAATAACGTCAACGCGGCGGCGGCACCGGTCATGGTGCAACTCGGCAATGCCCATGTCGATCCGGTGGCGGCAGGTGTGGCCGACAGTGTGAAGATCAAGGTCGGCATCGACCTCGACGCGCAAACCCGCAAGAGCAATTAGATACGACAGGATAGCCTGGCATCTCGATCCATCCTGTATATTGCTGCCCTGCCCTTGTGTTGCTAATTTGCAACACTAGATAGTTTGCCTGTCAACAAGGGGCCGAAATGAACCTCGAAAAATTCACCGACCGCGCCAAGGGTTTCCTCCAGTCGGCGCTGACTGTCGCAATCCGCATGAGCCATCAGCGGATTTCGCCCGAGCATCTGTTGAAGGCTTTGCTCGAGGACGAGCAGGGGATGGCGGCTGGCTTGATCCAGGCGGCCGGCGGCGACGCCAAGCGTGCGGTCGCAGAGACCGATGCCGCGCTGGCCAAGATCCCGGCGGTGTCGGGCGGCGGCGCGCAGCAGCAGCCGGGGCTCGACAACGACATCGTGCGGGTGCTCGACCAGGCCGAGCAGATCGCCGCCAAGGCGGGCGACAGCTTCGTCACGGTCGAGCGGTTGCTCGTCGCGCTGTCGCTGGCGACCACCACCGCCGCCGGCAAGGCGCTGGCCACCGCGGGGGTGAAGCCCGAGGCGCTCAACGCCGCGATCAACCAGGTGCGTCAGGGCCGCACCGCTGATACAGCGGGCGCCGAGGATCGCTACGACGCGCTCAAGAAGTTCGCCCGCGACCTGACGCAAGCAGCGCGCGACGGCAAGCTCGACCCCGTCATCGGCCGCGACGAGGAGATCCGCCGCACGATCCAGATCCTCGCCCGGCGCACCAAGAACAATCCCGTGCTGATCGGCGAGCCCGGCGTCGGCAAGACCGCGATCGCCGAAGGGCTCGCGCTGCGCATCGCCAATGGCGACGTGCCCGACACGCTCAAGGACCGCAAACTGATGGCGCTCGACATGGGCAGCCTGATCGCCGGCGCGAAATATCGCGGCGAGTTCGAGGAACGGCTGAAGGGTGTGCTCGACGAGGTGCGCGCCGGCGAGGGCGACATCATCCTGTTCATCGACGAGATGCACACGCTGATCGGCGCCGGCAAAAGCGAGGGCGCGATGGACGCGTCCAACATGATCAAGCCAGCGTTGGCGCGCGGCGAGTTGCACTGTGTCGGCGCGACCACGCTCAACGAATATCGCAAATATGTCGAGAAGGACGCGGCGTTGCAGCGGCGCTTCCAGCCGGTGTTCGTCGGCGAGCCGACGGTCGAGGACACCATCTCGATCCTGCGTGGGCTGAAAGATCGTTACGAGCTGCACCACGGCGTGCGCATCACCGATGGCGCGATCGTCGCGGCGTCGACCCTGTCGCACCGCTACATCACCGACCGCTTCCTGCCCGACAAGGCGATCGACCTGATGGACGAGGCGGCGAGCCGCATCCGCATGGAGGTCGAGTCCAAGCCCGAGGAGATCGAGATCCTCGACCGGCGCATCATGCAGCTGAAGATCGAGCGCGAGGCGTTGAAGCGCGAGACCGATGCGGCGTCGGTCGAGCGGCTCGGCAATCTCGATGGTGAACTGGCCAATCTCGAGCAGCAATCGGCCGAGCTGACGACGCGCTGGCAGGCCGAGAAGGACAAGATCTCGGCCGAGGCGCGGCTGAAGGAACAACTCGACGCGGCGCGGCTCGAGCTGGAGCAGGCACAGCGTGCCGGCGATCTCGCCAAGGCGGGCGAGCTTAGCTACGGCCGCATCCCCGACCTGACCCGCAAGCTGGAAGAGGCGCAGGGCCAGACCAAGGGCGCGATGCTGCGCGAGGAAGTCACCGCCGACGACATCGCCGGGGTGGTCAGCCGCTGGACCGGCATCCCGGTCGAACGGATGATGGCGGGCGAGCGCGACAAGCTGCTCGCGATGGAAGAGACGATCGGCAAGCGCGTGATCGGCCAGGCCGATGCGGTGCATGCCGTGTCGACCGCGGTGCGCCGTGCCCGTGCCGGCTTGCAGGATCCCAACAGGCCGCTCGGCAGCTTCCTGTTCCTCGGGCCGACCGGCGTCGGCAAGACCGAGCTGACCAAGGCGCTGGCCGAATTCCTGTTCGACGATCCGTCGGCGATGGTGCGCATCGACATGAGCGAGTTCATGGAGAAGCACTCGGTTTCGCGGCTGATCGGCGCGCCTCCCGGTTATGTGGGTTATGAGGAAGGCGGCGTGCTGACCGAGGCGGTGCGCCGGCGTCCCTATCAGGTGGTGCTGTTCGACGAGGTCGAAAAGGCGCATGGCGATGTGTTCAACGTCCTGTTGCAGGTGCTCGATGATGGGCGCCTGACCGACGGCCAGGGCCGCACGGTCGACTTCACCAACACGCTGATCATCCTGACCTCGAACCTCGGCAGCCAGTATCTCGCCAACCAGCCCGATGGCGAACCGGTCAGCGTGGTCGAGCCGCAGGTGATGGAGATCGTGCGCGGGCATTTCCGCCCCGAATTCCTCAACCGGCTGGACGAGATCATCCTGTTCCACCGCCTCGGCCAGAGCGAGATGGCGCCGATCGTCGACATCCAGGTGGCGCGGGTCGGCAAGCTGCTGGCTGACCGCAAGGTGACGCTCGACCTGACCGAGGGCGCGCGCAACTGGCTCGGCAGGGTGGGCTATGATCCGGTCTACGGCGCGCGGCCGCTGAAGCGCGCGGTGCAGCGGTACCTTCAGGATCCGCTCGCCGACATGATCCTGCGCGGCGATGTGCGCGACGGGTCGACGGTGCGGGTCGAAGAGGGCGACGGCAAGCTCAGCCTGACCATCGCCGCATAAAAAAAGGGGCGGCCTCCTCGCGGAAGCCGCCCGTTCTTTTCGTCAGCGGTGGACCTAGAAGTCGACCTTCGCGCCGACGCGGAAGAACCGGCCGGTAAAGCCCTGGCCTTCCCAGGCCACATTGTAGTTGTAGCCGAGATTGTAGGACTGGCCGGGGTTGAAGTCCGGCTTGGCACCCAGGATGTTCAGCACGTTGAAGTACACCGTCAGGTGATCGGCGATGCGCGTGCTCCCAGTCAGATCGACGGTGATGAAGCGCTTGGCCTGGCACTTGAACGGGGTGCCGTCGGCATAGGTGGCGACCGAAACGCCACCATTGTTGGCGCAATCGCCCTTGACGCCGCCGTAATCGACCGATGCCATGTCGTAGCCGCCGGTGTAATTGACCGTACCGGTGAACGACGTCTTCCCGAAGTCCAGCGTGTTGGTCCAGGTACCGCGCCATTTCGGCGCACCCGAGCACGACGTGATATCGCACGGGCTGAGCGTGCCGTCATAACGCTGCACGGTACCGCCGATATCCTTCTCCAGCGTGATCAGATACGACGCATCGACACGGCTGGTGAAGGTGACCGAACCACCGATCGGGAAACGCGCGGTGCCCGAGAAATCGAGGCCCGAAGCGGTTTCCGAGTTGGCGTTGACGAACGAATACTGGATGAAGCCCAGCACCGGCAGCGCGGTGGGGTGATCCGGGTCCTTCACGCCTTGAATGACGGTCAGGCCCGGAATGTTCACCACACCGTTATTGGCGTAATAGGCTTCTTCCACGCCCGAATAGTCCGGGTTGGTGATCAGGCCCTTGATCTTGATGTGCCAATAATCGACCGTGAACGCCAGATTGTGTGTCGGCTCGATGACGATGCCCCCGGTAAAGGACGTCGACTTTTCGGGCTTCAGCGCCGGGTTGCCGATCGCGGTCAGACCATAGGAATAGGGCTGAGTCGCATAGGCATTGTTGCCGTGCGCCGCGATGAACGCGGCACCCGCAGCACTCGTGCTATCGATCTGCGCCGTGATATAACCGGTCGTCGGGAGGCCGTACGCCTCGTTGAAGCTCGGAACACGGAAGCCCTTCGAGAAGGTACCGCGCAGCTTGAGTTGCGGGATCGGCTTGAAGATCGCCGTGAACTTCGGCGAGAAGTTCTTCTGGCCCGACGAATAATCGTCATACCGGCCCGATGCGTTCAGGGTCAGCATGTCGAAAACCGGCGCCTGCAGTTCGAAGAAGGCGGACTTGACGTTGCGGCTACCGGTCGCACCCACCGAGTTGATGCTGTAATAACGATCGGCAGGATTGATTTCGTTGGCCGGGTTGGCGCTCGGATTGGTGATCGATTCCTTGCGATATGCCACGCCCACCGCCGCCGATAACGGGCCGCCGGGCAATGCGAACAGGTCCTTCGTCAGGGTCGCCTGGGTCTGCCACAATCTGGAGGTCGAGTCCGTGGACTGGGTCGGCGCGACATAATCGCGGACGGCCTGCGAATTCAGCGACGGATTGAGGAAGTTGTAGCTGCCGTCATTGATCACATCGACCAGATGCTGCGCGAACAGGAAGTTCTTGTTCGTGATCGTCAGATCGACCTCGGACCAGGTGGCATCGACCGCATAGCGCCAGTCATTGCCGAACGTCCCGTTGATGCCTGCCGACGCGCGATAGGTACGCGTATCCGACAGCGTGATGCGCGGCTGGTCGTAACGGTAATTGGCCCGCGCCAGCAGGCCACTGGCCGCATAGGGGTTGTTCGGGTTCAGCGTACCATTCGCTGCCGTGCAGGCGACGGTTGTTCCCCGCGCGCAAACATAAACCGGCAGCAGCACCGGGCTCAATGTGAACTGGGTGCCGCCCGCAGCCGTCTGGCCGGCAAATGTCAGCGGCGCGATCGAGCTGTCGGTCTTGGTCCGGTAATAGTTGAACATCGCATAGGCTTGGGCGTTGCTGCCCACGTTGACAGTCGCCCGTGCCGTGGCGCCGAAACGCTCGACCATCGGCTGTTCTTCGAGGTAACGATTGATGTTGTCCTGCTGGCACTGCTGTGCGCCATTCGTCACGCCGGTATAACCGACATTGTTGAACGTGTAGCTGCCATCGGTGTTGTGCTTGAACGTCGGCGCCGTCGGCGCCTGTTGCGCGCCATTGAGCGTAACGCCGGTCAGGTTTCCGCAACCTGCGCCGGGATTGGCGAGCTGCCACGGCCCCAGCGCCACGGTGCCTGGCGCGAACGTGTGGCTGACGCCAGCGGGATCGATGATGGTGTATGGCGTCGTGTTATACGGACGAACCGCCGCAACCATGGTGGATCCGACACCGGCGAACGAGCCGTCACCCTGGATGCCGTTGGTCACGGCGTTGTTGAGGCAGTTGCCCGGCGCGTTACAGATGCCGCTGAGGTCTCCGCCATTGTACGGATATTTGCGGTCGCGCGCGTAGAGCGGGTCGTTCTTCTGATATTCGGCGTTCACATAGACGTTGAAGCCCTGCTCCGACAGCTTGCCATAGCCGAACGTGCCGGCGAGACGGCGCTCGCCCGCGTCGCCATATTCGGAAATGCCCGCCGAGCCTTCCAGATGAAGCCCGGTGATCTGCTTCTTGACGATGACGTTGACCACGCCGGCCACGGCATCGGCGCCGTAGGTCGCGGAGGCGCCGTCCTGCAGCACTTCGATCCGGTCGATGATCCCGCCCGGAATGGTGTTGAGGTCGACGAAGTTGCGGTGCCCGTCATCCGCCAGCGGATAGGGCGCGCTGCGCATGCCGTCGAACAGGGTCAGGGTGTTGCCGGTGGTCAGGCCACGCAACGACACCGCGGTGGCGCCGGTCGCGAAGTTGAAGCTGTTCCAGCTCTTGTTCATCGAGCCGGCATTGTTCGCCGGGATCGAGTTGATCGCATCGGCCGCCGTGTTGATGCCGCGCCGGGCAAGGTCGGCCGAGGTGATGACCGTGAGCGGCGACGCCGTCGTGGTGGACGCATTGCGGAACAGGGTACCGGTGACGACGACGTCGGCCGGGGTCGCATCGGGCGCAGGTTCTGCGGGAGCGGCCTGGGCCGGCGCGGTGGTCGGCTGGTCCTGGGCGAAGGCGGGCGTTGCCAGCAGGGCGAGGGCGAGCCCAAGCGGTGCCGCGCCCGCGCGCAACTGCGCCTGGCGGAATCGATGTAGCGATGTCGTCATTTGGGGGGAGTCCTCGAATATATCTTCGCGCCAGGCAATTAACGCCCGCCTGGCACCAACGGCGCCCCCACCCTGCGCGCCTTCTGCCGATGAAGGCCGGGCGATGTAAATATACCAAGCCAGTCGGTATCGCGTTTGTCGGAGGGGTGTCACTTGGTTGCAACAGTAACAAGTTCGGCGCCCATGAGGGTGGCGCAGGGGTTATTTTCTCGCCGTTTCTGACTGCGCGAAGGCGGTGTTCGGGTGGCGCAGGAGACGCCCGGCAGCGCAATGAGCGATCGCACGAGACAAAGAAAAGGGCGGGCCCTCGCGGACCCGCCCCAGGATTTCAGTCTGATGCGATAATCAGAACTTGAAGGTAGCACCGGCGCGGAACATCCGGCCGATCACCCCAGCCGACGACCAGGCCGGGTTGTAGTTGTTGCCGCCATAGGTGTTCGGGTCGAACGGTGCCTTGGCGTCGAACAGGTTGATGACGTTCACGTAGAAAGTGAACTTGTTGCTCACCTTCACCTGACCGGTCAGATCAATGTCGATCCAGTGATGCACGTCGCACTGAAGCGCCGGACCCGTCTTGGAGTTGACGCCGTCATTGGTGTACTGAACCGACGTCTCGGTCGCATTCGCGCAGGTGCTGCCCGGACCCGAGTTATCGTCCGCATAGCCCTTGTAGCCGCTCACGTAATAAGCGGTTCCCGTCAGGCTAAAAGGCCCAGCTTCGATAGTATTCTGCCAGGTTGCACGGAACCGCGGCGTACCCGACGCCGACGTCACGGCATAGGAAGCCAGCGTGCCGACGAAACGTTGGATGCCTTTGCCCGTCCCATCGTCGATATTATAATTGAAGATTTCGGTGCCTTCGAACATCGTGGTAAACTTCACGTTGCTCGACAGTGGTATGGTCGCCTGAATTTCGACGTCCAGGCCAGAGGTCTGCAGCGTATTGCCGTTCGAATAGAGGAAGTTCACCGAAAGCGGGGTAGCCCGCAGGCCGGCATGGGCAGGATCGACCGGGTTCGGCGTGATCGTTGCGCCCGGATCGACGATACCGGTCAGAAGATACTTGTCGGCAATCGCGGCCGGGTTACCACCAGCCGACAGGATCAGGTTCTTCTTACGGATGTTGTAATAATCGACCGTCAGGCTCAGCCACCGCCGCGGCTGGAACACGACGCCGCCAGTAAAGGCGCGAGAAGTTTCCGGCTTGATGTTCGGATTACCGGTAGAGTTGTTACCCAGGCCATACTGTGTGGTGATATAGGAATTGTTCCCATACAGCGCCTGCAAGGTGGCCTTATCCGCCGCCGACAGGCTGTCGCCCGGGGTATAGTTGGTGAAACCGATCACCGAGCCCGACACCTCCGGGATCGACGGAGCACGGAAGCCCGTCGAGAATGTGCCGCGGATCGCGATTTCCCTGATCGGCGTGAACTTCGCACCGATCTTCGGCGAGAAATGGCTGAAGCCGGTGGAATAATGGTCGTAACGGCCCGAACCATTCACCTCGAGATTGGTCAGGATCGGGGCGTTGATTTCGAAGAAGGCGGCTTCGACGTAGCGATTGCCGACTGCCTGGAACGGGTTGACCGTGATGAAGTCCTTGTTCGGCACCGGGCTCGGATCATAAACCGACTCATAGCGCACCTGGCCGCCGACACCCAATTGTAGGGCGCCGCCCGCAAGAGCGAACAAGTCCTTGGTGATCGTACCCTGGACCTGCCACAGTTCCGAATTGGCGCGCGTGTTCAGCGTCGGTGCGATGCTGTCGCGCACCGCCTGACTGTTGAGCGACGGATTGACGAAATTATAGGTCCCGGTGTTGATCGCAGTGATCAGGCCCGGAAGATACAGGAAGCCGCGCCGCGTCTGCTCGAGATCGGTCCGCATATAGGTCGCTGCGGCCGAATAACCCCAGTCGCCGCCGAACTTGCCGTCGATGCCAGCCGCGACACGATAGGTGCGCGACAGGTTGGTCAGGCTCGAAGGGATGTCGCCAAAGCGATAATAGATCAGTGCGGATTCGCGCTGGCCGGTCGCCGGATCGATGATGTTGGCGAAGGGATCCTGCGGGTTGATCGAGCCGTTGGCGAGGACAGCAGGCAAGACGATGCCGCGGGTCTCGGCGGGGTTGCCGTTCGAGCGGATCGACTGCGGCGTACCATTGATGAGCACCTTGCTCTGATAGAAGGTGCCGACAAAATAGGCTTGCGCATCACTGCCGACGTTCACGGTGGCGTGGAACGTGCCACCGAAACGCGTCTGCTCAGGCTGGATCACGCCATATTGATTGATGAGGTCCTGCTCGCAATAGCTGCCGCGGGTGTTGTTGTGCTGGGTCGTGCCGACGCCGCAACCGCCGCCATTGATGACGCTGAACAGGTTCGCACCCGGACCGCTGCCAATCGCCACGCCGCTCAGGATATTGCCCGGCGTGGTCAATACCGCCGGCAGAGCAACAGCCGAGGTGGAACCCGATGACGAGGTGGCGCTCGGCGGGGTCGCGCCGAAGTTGGCGTTACGGCCCGTGAAGCCGTTGCCGGCACTGATCGACGTCAGGTTGTTGGTGTTGAACGGGAAGCCGCGTTCCCGGTTAAAGACCTGACCGAGGTGCTGATACTCACCGCTGATGTAGAAGTTGAAGCCCTTGTCGGCCAGATCGCCAAATCCGGCGGTCAACTGAAGGCGCTGGTTGTCCGAATCGCCGCGCTGGGAAACGCCAGCCTCGACACGACCGATCAGACCGGTGATCTGCTTCTTGAGGATGATGTTGACCACGCCCGCGATCGCGTCGGCGCCGTAGGTCGACGAGGCACCGTCACGCAGCACTTCGACCCGGTCAACGATGGCCGACGGGATGGTGTTAAGATCGACGAAGCTGCGCTGGCCGTCATCGGCCAGCGGATAGTTCGCGGCGCGCAGACCGTCGAACAGGGTCAGAGTCGAGTTGGTGGTCAGGCCGCGGAGCGACACGCCCGATGCGCCGGAGGCGAAAGCGCCGGTGAAGTTCTGCGGGACGGCGCCGCCATTGCCGGCCGAGATCGTCTGGATCGCGTCGGAAATCGTGGTGAGGCCGCGCTGCTGCAGGGCGGCCGAGGAGAGCACGGACACCGGCGACGGCGTCTCGGTGTCGGTGCGGCGGAACAGCGAACCGGTCACGACCACGTCGGGAGGCGTTTCTTCGGCTGCTGGCGCGGCGGGTGCCTGCGCGGCGGGCGCGGTCTGCGCCATGGCTGGCGTGGCGAACAGGACGGCGAGCGGTGCGACGCCCGCGCAAAGGCGCGCGATAGTGGTGCGGTTGGAACGCATATGAGACCCCCTCATGGCACGTGGAACGTGCGGAAAATACGAATGCTCCTCGCATTCGAATGTGGCGTACCTGTAACGTTTCCGTGCCTTTGTAAATTAGGAGGCGGGGCCGAAACGGCCAATTTGCCGATAGTGTCGCATTGCAGCAACACTCGCGCTGCGAAGACGCTGCGGCCGGGTGGTTGGCCGTGCGAGCCGATATACGACGGTGCACGAGATTAAGACGAGTTGACGAAGAAGGGCTGAACCGCGGCGCATATCAGGGGCCAGCCAACCGGCGTTTGACCTCCGCGGCGACGGCGGCGGTGAAGCGGCGGCGGTCATCTTCGGCCTTGCGATCGCCTTCGATCGCTACCTGCGCGCGGCGCTCGGCGATGATGGTGGCTATGTCGGTGGGAGGCTCAGTGAGGCGCGCCCAGGGCTTGGGACGACGGATCGCCAGCCAGTGCAGCGCGGCGCGGACGTCGGCGGGGACGTGCATGTTATAAGGCACGGCGATCGGCCCGCCCCCCTTGGGTGTGACGATCTTCTCGGCAACGTAATCATAGCCGGTGGCACGCTGGTAAAGTGCGCGCTCGACGCGATCGTCTGCGGCATCCTTGCCGACACGGACGGCGACGGTGAATTCGTCGTGGAGCAGGCACCAGCGATAGAGGTGCGCACCGAGATGCCGAGGATATCGGCGACCTCGATATCGGTCGCGCCATTGCGGCACAGTCGCTGCGCGATCCGGGCGAATTCCGGTTTGTACGGTGAGGGGCGTCCTGCGGGCATGGGAGCGGCAGATAATGGCTCGGCGCGCGCGGTTGAATCAGGCTGTGTGGTCGGTGCGGGATGGTGACGTGACAAAATTCGCTGGGCTGGCGGCGCCAATTCCCAATCTTGCCGAGCGCGCGATATCTCGCGCCGCCCTATCTTGCCGTGCAATTTTGTCAGGGGTCAGCGACCTGCCCGCGGTAACCGCGACCTATTTCAAGGAAACCACTCACCCCCCATGCGGCATCGGCCCTGCGACCAGCAGCGGATCGATCTTGGCCTCGCGCCACTTCATGCTCCAGTGCAGATGCGGGCCGGTGGCGCGGCCGGTCATGCCGGAAAAGGCGATCGTCTCGCCGCGGCGGACATGCTCGCCGACATGCACGACGATGCGCGACAGATGCAGGAAGGCGCTGTTCAGCCCCATGCCGTGATCGACCATCAGCAGATTGCCCTCCAGCGTGAAGGGATGATCCGCGGCGAGGATCACCACGCCGTCTGCCGGGGCCAGCACCGGCGTGCCCTGCGGCACGGCGACGTCGAGCCCGCTATGATAGGAGCCGGCCTCGCCATTCTTGTAGACGCGCTGCGAGCCGAACATCGTCGAGATGCGGCCGATCGCCGGCCACAGGAACGGCTGACGCCAGCCGGCGGCATCCGTCGTCATGCGGCGCGCGGCGTTGATCTGGGCGAGCTCGGGCGGGCGCAGCCGTTCCATCTCGGGCTCGGGCACGGGATATTTGGGCAGCGTGTTGAGCCGCGAAATGTCCCAGTGGCGCGGCGCGATGGTCAGCGTGTCGCGAACCTGGCGACCGTCCTCCAGCGTCGCGACCAGACTCGCCATGGTGCCGGCGTCGCGATCGAAGGCGATCACGAAGCGACCGTCGGGCGCGACCGGGACAGTGATGCCGTTGAACATCAACAGGCTGGTGCCGCTCGGCGCGATGCCGATCACCACGCCGCCCTGCATCAGGCTGCCGGCATAGCTGAAGGTGGTTCGTGGCGCTTCCGGTCCGCGTCGCGGCTGGAAGCTGGGTAGAGCCTGAGGCGGCGGCGCGGCATGGCGCGGCGCCGCCTGGGCACGGAGCGGGGCGCTTGCCGGTGGCGTGATGCAACTGCCGAGCACGATCAGCGCGGGGATGCCGAAGCTCCAGCGCGCCACTTTCCTCATTCGGGTGCCATTGCCCTGGTGGCGATGTCGGCGCTGGCATAGGCTTCCTGGCGCGCGACGCTCCAGTAACGCAGATCGTCGAGCGGGATGCGCGCACCCGAGACGGCGCACAGCACATGGTCGCCGCTGGCGAGCACGCGAAAGCCGTTGGCCATGAAATGGAGCTTGGCCGGGCGATCGCTGTTCGACATCAACATGGTTCTTACTCTCGGATCAAAGCAGGCTCGGCTGTTCGGGCCGCTCGCCTTTGGGTTTCTCATATGCCGAGCCGGGCGCGCGCTCAACCTTGGCGTCGACTTTCCCGTCCCGGAAATGGAGCGTGACGGCGCCGGCGGCGCGCGCGTCCGCAGCGCTGCCGACCACGGCGCCGCTGGTCCGCGCCGCGACCCAGGCGTAGCCGCGTTGCAACGGCCGCTCCGGATGGACCGAGACGAGCAGGCGCTCCACGCCCTTCAATCGATCACTGGCGCGCGCGAGACGCTGTTCGAGCAACGCCGGCCGCAGCGCGCCGACCGAACGGTCGAGTTGACCGCGCGCCACTGTCACCCGCCGCTCCAGCCCGCGATCGAGCCGCGCGGCGGCATCGTCGGCGCGCTGGCGTTGCGGCGCTAACAGCGCGTCGCGCTTCGGCATCACCCGGACCAAGGCATTGAGTTGCTCGCGCCCGCGCTCGTGATAGCGCCGCGCGCAGCGTTCGGTGCGCTGGCCATAGCCGGCGATGGTCAGGCGCAGATCGGCGAGCACCGGCACTGCGATCTCGGCCGCCGCGGTCGGCGTCGGCGCGCGGCGGTCGGCGGCGTAATCGGCCAGCGTGGTGTCGGTCTCATGCCCGACCGCCGAAATCACGGGGATCGAACAGGCGGCGATGGCGCGCACCACGACCTCCTCGTTGAACGCCCACAGATCCTCGATCGAGCCGCCGCCTCGCGCTACGATGACCAGGTCGGGGCGCGGGATGGGCCCGCCCGGCGCCAGTGCGTCGAACCCGGCCAGCGCACGCGCCACCTCGCCCGCGGCACCGTCGCCCTGCACCTTGACCGGCCACACCAGCACATGGGTCGGACAACGATCCTCCAGCCGGTGGAGGATGTCGCGGATCACCGCACCGGTCGGCGAGGTGACCACGCCGATGACGCGCGGCATGAACGGCAGCGGCTTCTTTCGCTCAGGCGCGAACAGCCCCTCGCCGGCCAGCTTGGCCTTGAGCTTCTCGAGCAGCGCCATCAACTGGCCCTCGCCCGCCAGCTCCATGCGCTCGATGACGATCTGGTATTTGGAGCGGCCGGGATAGGTAGTGACCTTGCCGGTCGCGATCACCTCGATTCCGTCCTGCGGCTGGAACGGCAGCAAATTGACCTGGCCTTTCCAGATCACGCCGTCGATCACCGCGCTGTCGTCCTTGAGGCTCAAATAGGCGTGACCCGAGGCGACGCGTTTATAGCCCGAAATCTCCCCGCGCAGCCGGACATGGCCGAACTCGCTTTCGACCACGCGCTTGAGCTTCATCGCCAGTTCGCCGACCGCCATCGGTGCGGCGTTGTCGCCCGGCACCGGCTCGGCTACCAGCCGGCCCATCGTGTCGTCGCCCACGTCGCTGGGTCTGTCGGAAAAGGGGTCGGCCATGAATGTCCTGCTGGTCGGATCGGGTGGGCGCGAACATGCGCTGGCATGGAAGCTGGCGCAATCGCCTGGCCTGACGAAATTGTTCGCCGCGCCCGGCAATCCGGGCATCGCGGCGCATGCAGAGCTGGTCGCGCTCGATGTGCGTGACCATGATGCGGTGGTCGCTTTCGCCCGTGCACAGGATATCGGGCTGGTCGTGGTCGGCCCGGAGGCGCCGCTGGTCGATGGCTTGGCCGACAGCCTGCGCGGTGCCGGCATCGCCACCTTCGGGCCGTCGCGCGCGGCGGCGCAGCTCGAGGGGTCGAAGGGTTTCACCAAGGATTTATGTGCCCGGGCGAGCATTCCGACCGCCGGTTATGTGCGGGTGACGTCGCTGGCCGCCGCGCGCGCCGCGCTCGACCGGTTCGGCGCGCCGGTGGTGGTCAAGGCCGATGGCCTCGCCGCCGGCAAGGGCGTGACGGTAGCGATGACCCGTGCCGAGGCCGATGACGCGATCGCGGCGCTGTTCGCCGAGCCCGGCGGCGAGGCGGTGATCGAGGAGTTCATGACCGGCGAGGAGGTCAGCCTGTTCGTGCTGACCGATGGCAGCGCGATCACGCCGTTCGGCGCGGCGCAGGACCACAAGCGCGTCGGCGAGGGCGATACCGGCCCCAACACCGGCGGCATGGGCGCCTATAGCCCGGCGCGTGTGCTGACGCCGGCGCTCGAACGACAGGCATATGACGAGATCATCGCCCCGACCGTCGCCACGATGCGCGCCGAGGGCATGCCCTTTTCGGGCGTGCTGTTCGCCGGGCTGATGCTAACGCCGACGGGTCCGAAGCTGGTCGAATATAATGCGCGGTTCGGCGACCCCGAATGCCAGGTGCTGATGTCGCGGCTGGAGGATGACCTGCTCGCCCTGTTGCTGGCGACGGCGACCGGCACGCTGGCAGATCACCCGCCCGCGCGGTTCGCCGAGACGACCGCGCTGACCGTGGTGATGGCCGCCAAGGGTTACCCCGGCACGCCTATGGCCGGCGGCACGATCGGCGGCCTCGACGCGGCCGAGGCGGCGGGCGCGAGGGTGTTTCAGGCCGGCACGGCGCGCGAGGGCGATCGGCTGATC
>NZ_JAQGLG010000247.1 GCF_028292965.1 Sphingomonas bacterium
GGTCGACCATCGTGTTGATGGTGTTCTTGAGCTCGAGGATCTCGCCCTTCACGTCGACCGTGATCTTCTTCGACAGATCGCCCAGCGCCACCGCGGTGGTCACCTCGGCGATGTTGCGCACCTGGCCGGTGAGATTATCGGCCATCAGGTTCACGTTGTCGGTCAGGTCCTTCCACGTCCCGCCGACGCCTTCCACCCGCGCCTGACCGCCCAGCTTGCCTTCGGTACCCACCTCGCGCGCCACGCGGGTCACCTCCGACGCGAAGCTGTTGAGCTGGTCGACCATCACGTTGATCGTGTTCTTCAGCTCGAGGATCTCGCCCTTCACCTCGACGGTGATCTTCTTCGACAGATCGCCCGACGCCACTGCCGTGGTCACCTCGGCGATGTTGCGCACCTGGCCGGTCAGGTTGGTCGCCATGGCGTTGACGTTGTCGGTCAGGTCCTTCCACGTGCCGCCCACGCCCTTCACCGTCGCCTGTCCGCCCAGCTTGCCTTCCGTACCCACCTCGCGCGCCACGCGCGTCACTTCCGAGGCGAAGGAAGCGAGCTGCTCGACCATGGTGTTGACCACCTTGCCGATGCGCAGGAATTCGCCGCGCAGCGGGCGGCCGTCGATCTCGACCGTCATCGATTGCGACAGGTCGCCCTTGGCCACGGCGCCGATCACGCGCGCCACTTCGGCGGTCGGCTGCACCATGTCCTCGATCAGCTCGTTGATCGATCGGATCGCGGTGTCCCAGCTGCCGGTCGCGCTGCGCACCCGGCCGCGCTGGGTGATCTTGCCTTCCTTGCCGACGACCTTTGAGAGACGCTCGAATTCCTCGGTCATCTGCTGGTTCAGCCCGACGACCTCATTGAACAGCTGAGCGATCTCGGGGTCGGCCCCGGGCTGATCCTCGGGCAGGCGGACGGTGAAGTCGCCGCGGCGCAGGCTACGCAGCGCGGACACGAGTTGGCGGCGATCGAACGTGCCGCGAGGGGATTCAGCATTCACCGCAGGGGCTCCTTACGTCACCCCCCCACCTGTTTTTGCCCGAGCCCCCCGGCCCCGGCAGCGCACTTATAACCCGCACTTCGTTAACGGCTACTGGATTTTCGCAGCCGTAATAAACAACCGACGATCAGGCTGGCGCGAGCCATAAAGGCGCGCCGCTGAGCGAATCGTACATCACCACATCCTTGTCGAATTCCTGCGGCGTGCCGGCATTCTGCATGTGCTGGAACAGTTGATAACCGCGATGCGAGACGTCGACGATGTTGCCGCTGGCGCGCCAGTAATGCTCGGTATGCAGGTCGAAGAACAATTGGTCGGGCGTCAGCCAGACGTTGAAGCCGATATAGACGCCGGGGACATAGCCCGCCGCCTTGACCTGCGCGAACCAGGCATTGGCATAGCCGCTAATGTCGGCGGCCGGCGTGCCCTTGGGGATATCCTCAAGGTCGAGCCAGACGTTCACACCTTTTGGCACCCCGGCGATCTGGGTGAATTCCCCGGCCTTGGCGCCATAATCATGGCCGAGTTGCACCGTCGGCACCCAACCATGCGCGGCGACATGCTGCACCACCATCAGCGCCATGCCGGCACCGAAGATCGCCTTGCCCTCGGCTTCGGAGATATCGCCCAGCCCGCGCGCGGCATTGTCGGCGCGCGACTTGTCAGTGCGGCTGACATAGCGGATGCAGAACTGGAAACCCTGTGCGGCGTAACTCTTGGCGGTGGCCACCGTGAGCGGTACCGCGATATCGAAACCCAGCGCCCCGATCGGTGCGAATTCGACCTTGCCCTTCAGCGTCATGATGCCCTCCCGTCCCTCGCCGCATGCTTAACACAGCGGGTCCGACAGCGGGAAGCGCGGGCCTTGCCTTTGGCGCCGCCCGGGTTTATTGCCCGCGCCATTCCAAATCGGGAATGAATCGTCGTCGGTGCCTCTTGCGGGACCGGGCGGCGGCCCCATGTCCCGGGTTCGGTATTGAAAGTGAGTGCAGCAAGGTGAAGACGTCCCCGCTCGAATTCATCAATCAGGTGCGCGCTGAAACGCGCAAGGTCGTCTGGCCGACGCGCCGCGAGACGGTGATGACCGGCGTGATGGTGATGATCATGACGGCGATCCTCGCAATCTTCTTCTTCGTCATCGACACGGGCTTCGAAGCGCTCGTGAAGATGCTGCTGTCGCTCGCGAATTAAGGGTTCGAGGATCTCCATGGCACGCTGGTACATCATCCACGCCTATTCGGGGTTCGAGGGCAAGGTGCGCGATTCGATCATGGCCGAGGCGACCCGCATGGGTCTCGACGCGCTGGTCGAGCAGATCGAAGTGCCGACCGAGACCATCACCGAGGCCCGCCGCGGCAAGAAGGTATCGGTCGAGCGCAAGTTCATGCCCGGCTATGTGCTGGCCAAGCTCAACATGAACGACGACGTCTATCACCTGGTGAAGAACACGCCGAAGGTGACAGGCTTCCTCGGCTCGATGGGCAAACCGCAGCCGATCAGCGAGGCGGAAGCCGCGCGGATGCTGAATTCGAAGGAAGAGGCCGCCGCGGCGCCCAAGACCAAGATCAAGATCGATTACGAGATCGGCGATTCGGTCAAGGTGCTGGAAGGCCCGTTCGCGAGCTTCAACGGCATCGTCGAGGAACTCGATTTCGACCGCAGCCGCGTCAAGGTGTCGGTGTCGATCTTCGGTCGCGCCACGCCGGTCGAGCTGGAATTCGAACAAGTCGAACGCTCGAAATAATCTCGCGTAACCCCGGCGCAAGCTGGGGTTTCGTGTATCAGGCCGTTCCCTTGCGGCTTGAGATCCCAGCGTTCGCCGGGATGACGATACAGGGGAGAAGCGCGGGAGGTTGTCTTCGGACGGCTGCTTGAACCGCTAAACTTGAACCGGGATAGAGCGTTCGCGCCGCGTCCCATTACAGAGTGAGATACATGGCTAAAAAGATTACCGGCTATATCAAGCTGCAGGTGCCAGCCGGCGCCGCCAATCCGTCGCCGCCGATCGGCCCGGCGCTTGGTCAGCGCGGCGTGAACATCATGGAATTCTGCAAGGCGTTCAACGCACAGACCGGCGACGTCGAGAAGGGCACGCCGCTGCCCACCGTCATCACCGTCTATGCCGATCGCAGCTTCTCGTTCGAGACGAAGACCGCACCGGCGACCTTCCTGATCAAGAAGGCCGCGAACCTGAAGTCGGGCTCGAAGGAGCCGGGCAAGGTGTCGGCGGGAAAGATCAAGCGTTCTGCGCTGACCGCGATCGCCGAGCAGAAGATGAAGGATTTGAACGCCAACGATATCGAAGCGGCGACCCGCATCATCGAAGGCTCCGCCCGCGCAATGGGCCTCGAAGTGGTGGAGGGCTGAGATCATGGCAAAGCTCACGAAGAAGGCAAAGTCGATCACGATCGATCGCGAGAAGCTGCACGGCATCGATGAGGCGATCTCGCTGGCAAAGGCCGGCGCCACCTCGAAGTTCGACGAGACGATCGAAATCGCGATGAACCTCGGCGTCGATCCGCGTCACGCCGACCAGATGGTGCGCGGCGTCGTCACGCTGCCCAAGGGCACCGGCAAGACGGTGCGCGTCGGCGTGTTCGCCAAGGGCGCCAAGGCCGACGAGGCCCGTGAGGCGGGCGCCGACGTGGTCGGTGCGGAGGACCTGATGGAAATCGTCCAGGGTGGCACGATCGATTTCGACCGCTGCATCGCGACCCCGGACATGATGGGTGTCGTCGGTCGCCTCGGCAAGGTGCTGGGCCCCAAGGGCCTGATGCCGAACCCGAAGCTCGGCACGGTGACGATGGACGTCGCCGGCGCCGTGAAGGCAGCCAAGGGCGGCCAGATCGAATATCGCGTCGAAAAGGCCGGTATCATTCACAGCGGTATCGGCAAGGCGAGCTTCCCGGCCGAGGATCTGCGCGCGAACTTCGACGCGCTGGTCGACGCCATCGTCAAGGCCAAGCCATCGGGTGCCAAGGGCAAATATGTCCGCAAGGTTGCCGTCAGCTCGACCATGGGCGCGGGCATCAAGGTCGATACGGCCGAGGTTGCCGGCGCTTAACCTGCGTTCCAACCGCCGAAGATAGAAGGGCCGGGAGCAATCCCGGCCCTTTTTTTATGCGTGCTGGCATGGATTACGTCATCATTTGGTGCTAATATTCGTGCCGAAGGTATTGGATGATGCGTACCACAATCGCTCTCGATGACGCTCTCGTTGCAGAGGCCGAGGACCTCTCGGGTCTCACCGAAAAGGCAGCACTTGTCCGCGAAGCACTTCGCGCGTTGATCGAACGTGAGGCGGCACAGCGTCTTGCCCGGCTCGGCGGCAGCGACCCAACCGCATCGGCTGGTCCACGCCGGCGATCGGTTTGACTTGTGATCCTGGTCGACAGCTCCATCTGGATCGACCACCTGCGGCATGACGATGGGCCGCTACGTACGACGCTCGTGGCGCGGAGTGTCTTGTGCCACCCGTTCATTATCGGCGAAATCGCCATGGGAAGCCTGAAGGATCGCGCGATCGTCTTGCGGTTTCTAAGCCATCTGCCCCGCGCTCAACTGGCGAAGGACGAGGAGGTGCGCGAGTTGGTCGAACGGCATCGCCTGTTCGGCATCGGCCTCGGTTATATCGATGCGCATCTGCTCGCTGCCACGATGCTGACGCCCGAAGCACTGTTCTGGACGCGCGATCGACGCCTGCACGATGCCGCAGTGCGGTTAGGCGTTGCGGCGGAGATGGCGGACTGACGCCATCGCGAAACCAGCTTGCAGCGCGCGCGGGAAATGCGAAACTCCCCGCAACGGGGGAATGCATGACCGACGCGCCAGACAGTATGCTGTGGAATTCCGATCTCGCGCCGACCGGGGCCGAACAACGCACTTGGCTATGGTATCACTACGCCGCCCTGTGGGTCGGAATGATCGTCGCGGTGCCGGCGTGGATGCTCGCCGCGGGGCTGGTCGAGCAAGGCATGTCGGCAGGACAGGCGGCGCTGACGGTGCTGCTCGGCAATCTCGTCGTATTGGTGCCGATGCTGCTGGTCGGTCATGCCGGGGCCAAGCACGGCATCCCCTATGCGGTGCTGGCGCGCGCCTCGTTCGGGACGGTCGGCGCGCGGCTGGCGGCGATGGCGCGGGCGCTCGTTGCGTGCGGCTGGTTCGGCATCCAGACCTGGATCGGTGGCGAGGCGCTCCTCACGTTGCTCGGCATCTTCCTCAAAACCGATCTGAAAGGCGCACCCCTGCCCTTGCTCGATATCGGCATCGGGCAATTGCTCGCCTTTGCCGTGTTCTGGGCGCTGCAACTGTTTTTCGTGCGCAAGGGCCTGACGACGATCCGCCGGCTCGAAACCTGGACCGCGCCGGTCAAGATCATCGTCTGCGCCGCGCTCGTATGGTGGGCGGTCGACGCGGCCGGCGGGCTCGGACCGATCTTCGCCGCGCCTTCCGCCTTCATCGCCGGTGGCGCGAAGGCCGGGCAGTTCTGGATCGTGTTCTGGCCCGCCTTGACCGGCATGATCGGATACTGGGCGACGCTCGCGCTCAACATCCCCGACTTTACCCGTTTCGCCAAAAGCCAGCGCGACCAGCTGATCGGCCAGTCGCTCGGCCTGCCGCCGGGCATGGGCCTGATCGCCCTGGCCAGCGTCATCACAACCTCGGCCACCGTAGTGATCTATGGCAGCGCGATCTGGGATCCGGTGGCGCTGTCGGGCAAGCTGGCCGGGCCGTTCGTACTGCTCGGGCTGGTGGTGATCAGCATCGACACCATCTCTTGCAACATCGCCGCCAATCTGGTGTGTGCGGCCTATGACTTCTCGTCGCTGGCGCCAAAGCGCATCTCCTATCGCACTGGTGGGTTGATCACCGCGATCATCGGCGTGCTGATCATGCCGTGGAAGCTGCTCGCGACGAGCGGTGGTTACATCTTCGTCTGGCTGACAGGATATAGCGCGCTGCTAGGACCGATCGCCGGCATCCTGATCGCCGATTATTGGATCATCCGGCGCACAGAACTCGATGTCGCCGCGCTCTATCGTGCGGACGGCGCCTATGCCTATCGCGGCGGGTGGAACCGCGCGGCGCTGATCGCCCTCGCCCTTGGCGTGGCGCCCAACGTGCCCGGATTCCTCGCCGCCGCGGCGCCAGGTGCGTTCGGCAGTATCGGCGCGCCATGGACGGTGATCTACACCTATGCCTGGTTCGTCGGCCTGGCGATCGCGCTGGTGAGCTACACGCTGCTGATGCGCACGCAACGGTCCGTAGCGGTCGCGGTAACGGTATGAGCGATCGCCTCGCCAGCGTTGCCCTGATGCCCGACCGGCGCGTGCCGACGCGGCGCGACGCGGCGGTGTTCAACGCCAAGGCCATGCTGCTTCGCGCGCAACGCGCCGCGCGCGACGCGGCGCCGAGCACCGCGACGCGGCGTCACTGCACCGGCGACGATCTGTCCGACGCCCCAATCCGCGCGACGATCGTCTCGCCGCTCTGGACCGCGACCGGCGGTGTCAAGGACCACGCACTAACCGCCGGCAAGGTGCAGAATCTTCGCGCCGCGCTGCGCGGGATCGACGGGGTGGTGATCGGTGCCGGTGAGATCCTCAGCTTCTGGCGGCAGATAGGTCGGCCAACGCAGCGGCGTGGCTTCGTCGCCGGGCGCGAGTTGCGCGAGGGCTGCATGATCGCGACGATCGGCGGCGGCCTGTGCCAGCTGTCCAACGCGCTGTACGAGGCCGCGCTCGATGCAGGGCTGGAGGTGGTCGAGCGCCATCAGCATACGCGCGTCGTTCCGGGCTCGCGTGCCGCCGAGGGGCGCGATGCGACGGTGTTCTGGAATTATCTCGACCTGCGTTTGCGCAGCGAGGCACCGTTCCGCGTGGAGGCACGGCTGACCGCCGATGATCTCGAACTGACGATCCGTGGCTACCCCGTGGCGCACGCCGAGGCAGAGCCGGATTTCTTCGCCGGCCTGTCGGCGCATGATTGCCTGAGTTGTGGCCAGGTGACCTGCCACCGTCACAATCCGGATAGCGAGGCCGCCACCGTGCCGACGCTCTGGCTGGTCGACGCCCCAAGCCCCGAGTTCATCGCCTATGCCCGTGCCCAGACAGGCGCCGACGATCCGCTGTTCCTGCCGACGCGACGCTTTGGTGCCGCACGCGCCTGGCCACAGCGCGGGGATGAGACCAGCGCCGATATTGTCGCGCTGCACCGATCCGCGATGCTGCGTCTGACGCGCGGGCCACGCGCGGCGGTGCTGCTGGCAGCGGACGCGCGGCTCGCCGCCGCTTATGCCCGCCGCCTTCGCCCCGAGCACAACCGTCTCGTCATCGCACAAAACCTGTTGCCGCATCTCTGGCGGCTCGGCGCGCTGCAAGGCCGGCGCTTCGACGTGCTGTGCGATAGTCTGCCAATGGCCGCGCTGCACACCACACTCGATGCCGCGTTGGCACGCCATCCCGACAGCACGACACTGGGCGATTTTCGTGCCGATGCCGCGATCGTCGCGGCGGAGAGCAAGGCGCTCGATGCCGCCCAACGGCTGATCACCGCGCACCGGGCGGTCGCCGATTGCTTTGAAGCCACGCGTGTCACCCTGCTCGCCTGGATCGTCCCGCCGCCCATGTCCGCGCGGCGCGGCAGCAACGCCATATTGTTCGCTGGCCCGGCCGTCGCGCGCAAGGGTGCACATGCAATGCGTGAGGCGATGCGGGGCCTCGACATGACCCTACTGGTCGCACGCACTGCCGAGGAAGCATCCGACTTCTGGCAAGGATCGCCCGTTCGCATCCTCGCGTCGAACGAACAGCCCGAGGCGCTGGCTGGCGTCGTCCTCCCCGCGATCGTCGAACATCGCCCGACACTGGCGCTACGCGCGCTCGCCGCCGGGCTTCCCGTCATCGCGACCGCCGCATGCGGGCTGCCGCCGCAACCTGGCCTGTCGCTGATCGAAGCCGACGATTCGGCCGCCCTGCGTGCCGCGCTCATCGGGCTGCTCGCAAACAATCCCGCGCCAAAGGTGACGAATTCACCCGAAAGTTGACTTTGCCGCCATCGCCGCTAAAGGCCCCGGCTCATCCACGGGCTCGCCTGTGGGTTCCGTCCGAGACAGCAAGTGCCGGTTTCCGGCTTAATTTCTTGCCGAGGCGGGGACAGGATATTCACCGGGCTGCCTTTGGCGTCCGGTCTGCCGCCCTTTTGGGGCGTCGGTTCCCATTCCCCATCGCTGGACATCCCCGTGTGGCGCGCCTTTGCGTCGCGCGGTTTGTAACCGGGTCCGTTTCGGCGGGCCCAGAATGTGGAGAATGGCATGGATCGTGCTCAAAAGGCCGAGTTCGTCGCCTCGCTGAAGCAGACTTTTTCCGAAGTGGGCGTGGTCGTCGTGACCCGCAACCACGGGCTGACCGTCGCGCAATCGACCCAGCTGCGGAACAAGATGCGTGACGCCGGCGCCGTCTATAAGGTCTCGAAGAACAAGCTTGCCAAGATCGCGCTCGACGGCACCGACTATCTCTCGCTGGGCTACATGCTCACCGGGCCGGTTGGTCTCGCCACCTCGATCGATCCCGTCGCGGCTGCCAAGGTGGTGGTCGACTTCGCGAAGACGAACGACAAGTTCGAAATCGTCGGCGGGGCGATGGGCGCGACGGCGCTCGACGTCGAAGGCGTGAAGGCGCTCGCGACGCTGCCGTCACTGGATGAACTGCGTGCCAAGATCGTCGGGCTGCTCGTTGCACCCGCGACCAAGCTCACGACCATCACCCAGGCACCGGCCGCGCAGATTGCCCGCGTCCTCAGCGCGCATGCGGAAAAGCAAGCTGCCTGATTTTCAGGCGAACCGATACCTCAACTGAAACGAACGGGGCCACGCCCCGAAATGGAGAATACACATGGCAGACCTGAACGCGCTGGTTGACCAGCTGAGTGCCCTGACCGTCCTCGAGGCGGCCGACCTTTCCAAGCTGCTCGAAGAGAAGTGGGGCGTCAGCGCCGCCGCTGCCGTCGCCGCTGCTCCCGCCGCCGGCGGTGGTGCCGCTGCTCCGGCTGCTGAAGAGCAGACCGAGTTCGACGTGATCCTCACCGGCGACGGTGGCAAGAAGATCAACGTCATCAAGGAAGTCCGTGCGATCACGCAGCTCGGCTTGACCGAAGCCAAGACGCTGGTCGAGTCGGCTCCCAAGGCCGTCAAGGAAGGCGTGTCGAAGGACGAAGCCGAGAAGATCAAGAAGCAGCTCGAAGAAGCTGGCGCGACCGTCGAGATCAAGTAATCTCCTCGGAAGCTCGGGCAGTCGGTTTCGGCCGGTTGCCTGCTTCGAAGAATCAGGGCGGTGCCGCGAGGCGCCGCCCTTTTTCGTTGTCCCCGCAAGCGTGATACGAAAAGTGGGAATCGGTTTTCGCTAAAATCACGCGACCACAAAGATCAGCGATTGACCGCAATCGTATATTCGAGCGTCCCGACCTCGGCATACATGCGCACATCGTCGAGCCGGAACGCGCCCATCTTCGCCCCGGCGCTGCGCTCGATGCCGATGACGAAGGAGCGCGCCGTCTGCCCGCTGCCGCCCGCCCAGTCATAGGTCAGATTGACGGTGATCACCGGCACGAACAGCTCGCGGCCCTCGACGGTCATTGCGCTGATCCGCTCGCGCGGCAATATCCCCATCCCGCCGAGCCTTACCTCGGTGCCAGGCAACAGATCGAACGGCGGCGTGATGGGCCGCTCGACCGGTTCGTCGAACAGCCCATGGATCAATGCATCCTGTTGCGCGCCGGCGGTGAGCAGGCGCACATCGAGCCGCACATCCGCCGCCGCCGCGCCGCCGCTGTTGCGCACGATCACGTCATATTCGACCGCCGCGCTGGTCAAGTTGGTGCCGGCGCGGCGCAGGTGCAGTGCAATGTCGAGCGTCGCACGGCCGATATCGGAGGCCGCTGACAGCACAGGAGCTTCATCGACGATCGGCGCGGCAACCGGCGCCGGCGCGCTCGGCGCGACCGGCTCCGCGACGGGCAACACGGGCGCCTCTTCGACGATCGGTGCGACGGTCGGCGATGCAGGCGCGGCAGGCTCCGCAATCGGTGCGAAGGGAACACGCTCGGGTGCCGGAGACGGGGCGGCGGGCGATGCCGCGGGGTCCGGCGCGATACGCATGTCCAGACCCAGATCGAAGCGCTCGTGACGATCGACGCGCCGGTCGTCCTCATCGCCCTCGTCATAACGCTCGGCGGCGCTGCGACGACGGAAGAACCACATCAAGAGGCCGAGCACCGCGACGATACCCGCACCGATCGCGATGGTCGGCGCGAGATCGCTGAAACCGGCCAATGTATTGCGCAGCGTCAGCCGGCCTTCATCACCGGTCGGCTCGACCGCCGGCGGCTCGGTTGACGAGGCGGTCGGCAAGGTCTCGGGAATCGGTGTCGTTGCAACGGGCGGGGGGGCCGGCGTCGCGATGACCGGTGGAGGCGGTGCCGGCGTGACGATCGCGCGCGGCGCGGGCGTGGGCGTCGGGCGGGCCATGACCGGTAGGGTCGGCGTCGGCCGGGGCGTCGGCGTCGCGCGGCTAACCGGCTGCGGCCGCGATG
Source organism: Sphingomonas bacterium (assembly GCF_028292965.1). GTDB lineage: Bacteria > Pseudomonadota > Alphaproteobacteria > Sphingomonadales > Sphingomonadaceae > Sphingomonas. The sequence continues at coordinate 10,586 of NZ_JAQGLG010000247.1, forward strand.
TAGCGGTCGGGCGCGGCGACGGGGTAGCGCGCGGTGGCTGTGTCGGCGTGACGCGCGGCGTGGAGGTCGCGCGCGGGGTTGGCCTGGCTGCCGACGGCACGGTGCGAACGACGGGCGGCGCCACGCGCGGTGTCGCGCTGGGCGTCGGTGTGGGGGCCGGCGCTCGCGGTGTACCCGGCAGGCTGAAATGCTCGAGCCCGGGAATGGTCTGCGCGGCATTTTGCGCCAGCGCCGCACCCGAAGTGCCGAGCATCAATATCAGCGTCAGTGCGCGCATGGTCGAAGTCACGGAAATCCCCACCAACGCGCCCTACCCCGAGAAACCTGAACGCCATACGACCGGATGGCGTCGTGCGACAAGTCGCACGACGCGCGCGACAAAACGCAACCGGGCCCGCCTCCTTTTAGAGAGACGGGCCTGGGCGCGACGAAGACTATGCAGTGGATCAGGCGCGCTCAGGCACACCTTCGAGCTCGGCCGACACCTCATCGAACATGTGCGCGCGATCGGTCGGGATCGGCGTCATCGTCTCGCCGTCATCGCTGACGCTGATGCGGAACGATGCGGCGGTGTGGCCCTCGCCTCCGCCCGGCAGCGGATAACGCGCATCCGCGACGATCACCGGCGACACCGAACCATTGAGCGAGGCACGCGGCAACGCGAGCGTCGCCTCGAGCGTGGTGCCCTCGCCCGGCTTGATGCGCACCGACGGGACGCCCTCGCCATCACGCTCGACGAGCAGGCGCTCCATTTCGTCCGCGGCCGGCGCGTTGGCGAACATGAAGGTCGAGATGCGCACGTCATCGGCGGCGACCGAGCCGGAATTGCCCACGGTCAGTTCGATCTCGACCAGCGCCTCATCGACATTGGTGCCGGCGCGAACGGGACGCATCGCCATTTCGAGCCACGGGCGATCGGCGACCGGCGGATTGCCGGCGGTCAATGCCTCGACATCACTGTCGGTCGGCTCGACCAGTTCGCCGGTTCCGACGACCGGTGCGGCAATCTGCTCGTCGGCCATGATCGGCGCTGCGGTGGCGCGCGGCGCTGCGCGACGCAGGAACTGCGCATCGGGCCGGGCGATCGGTGCGGCGGCGATGACCGGCTCGGGCACGATCGGCGTCGGCTCGCGAACCGGCTCCTCGTAGGTGACCGGCTCGTCATAGCTCTCATATGCATCGACGCGACGGCGACGGGCGGCCATGATGAAGCCGACGAGCGCAATCAGGCCAACGCCGATCAGCGCCAGCCACGGCGACGCCCAGTTGACGCCGGTGCTGGCCGGTGCCGGTGCCGTGCTTTGCGTGGTCGTGCTGGTGGCGGCCTGCTCGACCGGGGCGGGCGTTACCACCGGCGGGGTTTCCGGCGTCGCGGCCACCGGCGCGGGTGCTGGGGCTGGCGCAGCTGCCGGCGGCGCAGCAACGGGCGCGGTCGCTGTCCGTGTGGTGCTGGTGCGCTGGGTCACGGTACGCGTCGGAGCCGGTGCGCGGGTGGCGCGCGGTGCGGCGCGTACCGGCGTCACATCCGGCGGAGGAAGCGCCTCGACCGGCGCCGTCTGCACCGTCTGGACCGGCGCGGTCTGCACCGGAGCAGTCTGAGCGGGCGCGGCTGGCGCCGCTGCTGGTGGCGCAGTCGTCACCACAGGCGGTGGCGCGACGGGTGTTTGCTGATCCTGCGCCACGGCCGGAACCGCGAGCAGGGCAAGGGTGGGGACAAGCGCGGCAAGCGCGCGGCGATGCGGGGGGGAAACCTGTTTCATAACGGGGACTCAATGAAGGGAACCCGCTTCCGGTTCCTCGTTTCGTCGCCGTTCGAGCGAAGTATATTTTCGACGAGTTGAGCAACCTTTTGATTCAAACAGACAAAGTAAGGAACAAATTGTCCGGGATTTTTAGTGGGTACAGTGCGCTCGCCACCGCCGCACTCCAAACGCCGGCCAACAACGTAAAAAAATGCCGCCGCAAGCGTTTGACACCTTCCAACACGCTACCTATATCGCGCCCATCGCCACAGTTCCGGGAAATGACACGCCGTCGCGCAGTGTGTCGATCGCATTGGTGCTGAGGCTCATACGACGCTGGAGAGCTGCCATCTTCCGACAACGGAGATGCGCGGCTTTTTTGCGTCGTTTCGCGTGCCCGCCCGGTGGAATCCGGGCACGACATTCTGGCTGACGAGGCTCTATTACATGGCAACCAAGGCGATCGATGAGGGCGCTGCGAAGCAGCGCGGCGGCGAAGGTGGCACGTTGAAGCGCCGCATCCGCAAGGTGTTCGGCAACATCCACGAAGTGGTTCAGATGCCGAACCTGATCGAGGTTCAGCGCGAATCCTACGAGCAGTTCCTGCGCTCCGATCCATCGACCGGCTATATCTCGGGTCTCGAGAAGACGCTGCGCAGCGTGTTCCCGATCCGCGACTTCGCCGGCACCGCCGAACTCGACTTCGTCAACTATGAGCTCGAACCGCCCAAGTTCGACACCGACGAGTGCCGTCAGCGCGGCATCACCTATGCCGCACCGATGCGCGTCACGCTGCGCCTGATCGTGTTCGAGGTGGACGCCGATACCGAGGCCCGCTCGGTCCTCGATATCAAGGAGCAGGACGTTTACATGGGCGACATGCCGCTCATGACGCATAACGGCACCTTCATCATCAACGGTACCGAGCGTGTCATCGTCTCGCAGATGCACCGTTCACCGGGCGTGCTGTTCGACCATGATCGCGGCAAGACCCATGCCTCGGGCAAGTATCTCTTCGCCGCGCGCGTCATCCCCTATCGCGGTTCGT
>NZ_JAQGLG010000012.1 GCF_028292965.1 Sphingomonas bacterium
ATGTTCGACCTGTTGAAGGGTGTGCGGATCGTCGATCTCTCGACGATGGTGCTGGGTCCCTATGCCACGCAGTTGCTCGGCGATTTCGGCGCCGATGTGATCAAGGTCGAGACGCCGGCCGGCGACCTGTTCCGCACCGCGCGCCCCGGCCGGCCCGGTGGCGACGGTGCCGGGTTCCTCAACGTCAACCGCAACAAAAGCTCGATCGTGCTCGACCTGACGCGCGTTGATGATCGCGCGACCTTGTTGCGGCTGGTGATGACCGCCGATGTGTTCGTTCATAATATGCGGCCGCGCGCGGTGGCCCGGCTGGGCTTCGATTATGATGCGGTGCGCGCGGTGCGGCCCGACATCGTCTATTGCGCGGCACGCGGTTTCGGTGCCGGGTTGCAGGGCGACGAGCCCGCCTATGACGACTGCATCCAGGCTGCTTCGGGCCTTGCCTGGCTCAACGCGGGTACATCCGGCGAGCCGCGCTATGTCCCCTCGGTCCTCGCCGACAAGATCGGCGGCCTGCACCTTGCACTGGCGATCGCCGCCGGTGTCGCATCGCGCGCGTTGAGCGGCGAGGGGCTGTTCATCGAGACGCCGATGCACGAGGCGATGGTGTCGTTCCTGTTGCCCGAGCATCTCGGTGGCATGACCTTCGATCCGCCGATCGGGCCGATGGGTTACGACCGGTTGACCTCGCCCGACCGGCGACCGTTCCGCACCGCCGACGGTTATCTCACCATCATGCCCTACACGCTGACCCACTGGCAGCGTTTTCTGCGCATGACCGGCAATGACGCGCTGGCCGATGATCCGCGCGTGGTCGAGCCCGAGCAGCGCTCGCATCATGTCGACATGCTCTACGGCATCATCGCCGCGCAGAGCCCGGCGCGCACCAATGCCGAATGGATCGCGTTGCTGCGCGAGGCCGACATTCCCCATGCACCGGTCAACCGCATGGAGGACCTCCTCGACGATCCGCATCTGACCAGCACGGGGATGTTCCGCTGGCTCGATCACCCGCGCGAAGGCCGGATAAGATCGATGCGCCCGCCCTTCGCGGTGCAGGGTCGCGACGAAGTGCCGGATCGGCCGGCGCCCGGCCTTGGCGCCCATAGTGCCGAAATACTGGCCGAAATCCCGGCGTCGGTGCGATGAGCACGACCGATATGCTCGACCGCGGCGCGCGTCGCCGTGCCGCCTTTGCCGGATCGATCGGCAATCTGATCGAATGGTATGATTTCAGCACCTATGCCTATACCGCGTTGTACTTTGCCGCCTCCTTCTTCCCGGCCGGCGACCGCACCGCGCAATTGCTCAACGTCGCCGCCATCTATGCCGCGGGCTTCCTGATCCGGCCGATCGGTGGCTGGTATTTCGGGCGTTTCGCCGACACCCGCGGGCGGCGCGCGGCGATGGTCGTGTCGGTGATGTTGATGGGGCTGGGCTCGCTGCTCGTCGCGATTTTGCCGAGCTATGCGACGATCGGCGCCGCGGCACCGGCGCTGCTGCTGATCGCGCGGCTGATGCAGGGTTTTTCGAGCGGCGGGCAATATGGCGCCGCCGCGACCTATCTCAGCGAGATCGCGCCGCCGGGCCGGCGCGGACTGTTCGGTTCGTTGCAGTTCGTCACGCTGATCGGCGGCCAGCTTGCCGCGCTGCTGGTGCTGTGGTTGTTGCAGACCTCGCTCGGCGAACCCGCGATCCGCGCCTGGGCGTGGCGCATTCCCTTCCTGATCGGCGCGGCGCTCGCCTTCAGCCTGCTGCTGATGCGCGGCATGATGCACGAGACCATCGCGAGCGACGAGGATAGCGGCGGTGCCGGCACGCTGCGCCGTCTGATGGAGCATCCGCGCGCGTTATTCACCGTGATGGCGCTGAGCGCGGGCGGCGGCCTGTGCTATTATGCCTTCACCAGCTATCTGCAGAAATATCTCGTCAACACCGCCGGGTTCAGCGTGCGCGATTCGAGCAGCGCGGTGATCGGTGCGACGATCGGCTTCCTGTTGCTGCAACCCGTGATCGGCACCCTGTCGGACCGGATCGGCCGGCGTACCTGCCTGCTGATCTTCAGCGGCGGCATGACGATCGGCGCGGTGCCACTGCTCTCCGCGCTCGGCCATGTCGGCAGCGTGGGCGGGGCAGGGCTGCTGGCCTTCGCCGCGCTCGGCATTCTCAGCTTCTACACCTCGGTCTCGGGCCTGTTCAAAGCCGAGCTGTTCCCGGCGCAGGTCCGCGCGCTGGGTGTTGGTCTGGCGCATGCGGTGGCGACGGCGATCTTCGGCGGGACGGCGGAATATGTCGCGCTGGCGCTGAAACAGGCCGGGCATGAAGGGTGGTTCGGCTGGTATGTCGCGGCGGTCTGCGCCGTGTCGTTCGTCACCGCGCTGACGATGCGCGAGCCGCGGCGCTATGGCCACCTGGCGTGATGGCGTTCAGCGTCGCGTCACGGTCAGCAGCGTGAAGTCGCGCTTCGCCCCCACATAGGTGCCCGCCGCATCACGCTCCACGATGGCGGCCGGCAGATAGAGCGAGTCGCGCCGGGCGTCGTAAGCGGCGGTAAGACCGTCAGCGTCCTATCGATGCACGGCACGAAGCCAAGCCGGCGGAGGGGATGGAAAAGCACGCCGTGGACCCCGCTGCCGATCGCGATGTTACCGCGGTCCGAATTCGCGACCGATATAGACGCGTCCGAGCGTCGCATCGACCGAGACATAGTCGTAGCTCCCGTCCGGTCCGTGCGCGGTTCCCGCGACGCGATAGAGCGGCATCGCCGCGCCGCCGGCAGCAAAAGCGAGGGCCGCGGCAAAAATCACTTTCATATTGTGGCCTTGCGTGGCCGCCGCCGCTTTCGCGCCCACAACATGACGCCGAGTATGGTCATGCTGGCAAGCCAGAGGCCCGTGCTGAAAACGAGCAGTCGCCCGATGACGCCGGATATTTCACCGGTATGGACCGCATAGAGTCCGTTCATGAAGCGATTGGCGAGGGGGAGTGTATCGGCCGGATAGGCACCACGGATCCGACCGTTAGCCGCATCGACATAGACGATCGACGTGCCATAGGCGCGCCGCCACTCATGCGGCGCCAGCAAACGGATGCGATAGGTGGCGTCCTCCGCGCTGGGCATGGCCGCGACGGCGGTGAAGGTGCTGCCGGGGATCGCCCGCTCGGCTGCCTCGACGGCCGCCGCGAACCCGATCGAAGACAGGCCGGGGTGGGACGGCATGTCGATCGGCACCGCGCCGACCAGCCGTGCGGTGCCGTCTTCGAACGCCAGCGACACGCCGACGCCCACGAGCAGCATTGCCGGCACCGCGCCGATCAGTCCCAGCGCGCGGTGCCATGAATAGACTCGCGCCGTCAGCCCGCCGGAACGGATCGGTACGATCGCCCGCCGCCAGGGAATCTTGCCCGGCCAGCCCGTAGCTAGACCGAGCAGGAGATTGCTCAGCAACAACATTCCACTGATACCGGTGATCCATTTGCCCGCGTCGCCGAGCAGCAAGGTTTGATGCAAGGCAACGATCTGGTCGATCGTCGACCGCTCGGACGCGCGGCGCGCGCGTAGCACCGAGCCATCGCCCGCAATCCGGACAACCTGCTTGCCGAGCTGCGGATCGTCGATTTTAACGTCATAACGATTGGCCGCGCCAGCCGAGGCCCACACCGATATTATCTTCGCCCCGGACCCCGGCGGTGCCAGCACAGCCAGTCGCGCCTGGATTGCCTGCGGGTTGGCGGGCACCGTCTGCTGGCCCAGCAACGCGTCGTCGACCTCCCAGTGGAACACGATCAGCGTGCCGGTCACCGCCTGAACCAGCCAGAAAAGCGCCGCGGCCAGGCCGAGCAAGCGGTGTGTCTTGACGAGGCGCGCGCGCCATGGTGACCATGCGCGCGACCGGGGTTCCTGCTTGGGCATCGGCGTTGCTAGCCGCAGCCATTGCGCGGCTGAAACATCCATTTTGTCCAGCCGCGCGGGTCCAGTTTGCTGCGCGCCAGGTGGCAGGTTCGGCGATGACCACCACGCCGCCGCAACAATCAAGGCGCATTGGTGCCGGGCTTCACTGCGAAGCCGGGCGTCCTCCTTTACGAGTCATCAAATAGCTGTGTTTTCCACCACTCCCGTCACGCGGATGAAAGCTGAGCGCGCATCCAGTTGATGAACATGTGGTTCGCCTCGCGCACGGAATTCGCTGATTTCTGATATTGCCCCGGATCGTCGCCGAGGGTTACCGCTGGCCAGCTTGCCTGGTGGATCGCCGCGGCTGACCGCATCCGGGAAAATCGCTCGCGAAATGCGAGATAGAGGCCCGGATCCGGCAGGGACGCGAAATAGGGATCTGCCACCTTGCCGATATTGGCGATCTGCGCGGCAAGATCGCGGCGCAACTGGATGAGGTCGTGACGACGCTGGGCGTCATCGCGTGTCGCGATCGTAGCGAGATCGGCCTGAATTCCCTCGAGCGTGTTCAGATCGCTGGTAATCTGACTGACGATATCCCCGCGTCCCACACCCGCGGATCGAGGGGGATTGGGTGTGCCCGAGCCACTCATGCCGCCTGAGCGATCCGCCAGGGGAGATGTCGCAGCGATTTCGATCGCCGTTGACCGCCGCCGCGAAGGTCGCGACGGCGGGGAAGGCAGGGACTGTCCTGGCCAGCTTCCATTGACGTTACCCTTGCCCTCCTTCGCACCTGGTCGATCAGAAATGGACGGCGACCGTGCCGCCGAACCGGCGCGGCGCGCCGAGCAGCTGATATTCGATCCCGATGCCGGCGCTGACGCCCTTGCTGATGAAATAGCGCTTGTCGGTCAGGTTGGTGACGAAGGCGCTGACCTCCCAGAACGAATTGCGCGGGACGTAGCTGAGGCGCGCGGACATGATGCCGTAGGACGGGATCAGGCCCGCGGGATCATTGTCCGGCGTCACGAAGGCCGAGGAGCGATAGGCATAGTCGACGCTCGGTGTGACCGTGCCGCTGTTGCCCAGGTCGATCGCGTAGCGCGCGGCAAGCGAATAGGTCCATTTCGGCGTATAGGGGATGACGCCGGTGGCGGTCACCGGCGCGCCGGTCTGGATATTGGTGTATTTGTCGGTCGTGTAGCCGCCCGATGCGGTCAGTTCGAGGCCGCGCACCGGCAGGATGGTGAGCTCGCCCTCCAGGCCCTTGATCCGCGATGCCGCGACGTTGCGGATGTCGCTGACGATGCCGGTACCGATGACCAGGATCTGACGCTGCAGCTGGATATTCTGATAATCGGCGATGAAGCCGGCGAGGTTCAGGCGGACATGATGCTGGAGCAGATCGGCCTTGATGCCGGTTTCGTACGACCACACGGTTTCCGGCGCGAACGAGGACAGCGAGGCGATGTTGGAAGGCCGTCCGTTGAAGCCGCCGCTCTTGAACCCGCGCGATGCCGAGGCATAGACGAGGATGTTCGGGCTAATGCGATAATCCAGCGCGAAGCGCGGGGTGAGCGCGTGCCAGCTGTCGTCAAAGGCCGTGGGTGGCACATAGATGATACCGCTCTCAGGGCTGTTCGAGCTGATCACCGCCTGCTTGCTGTCGCGGGTGTAACGCAGGCCGGCGGTGAAGTTCAGCCCTTGGGCGATGTGCCAGGTCGCCTGGCCGAACACGGCATAGCTGTTGGTCGTCTGCTGGTCCGAGGTCGTGCGCGAAATGTCGGTCTGCGGATTGTGCGTCGCGACGTAAAGGCCCGGCAGCACGCTGGCGACGTCGGTCTGCGATGAGGTATCGTGCAGATAGAAGGCGCCGAGGATGAAGTCGACCTTGTCGTCGAACAGGCCGCCGAGTAGCTGGACTTCTTGCGAGAACTGGTCGGACCGCATGTTCCGCGCCGCCTCGAGGAACACCATCGGGGCCGAATCGGCGTCGCGCGAGAAGGTGTCGCGTGAAGCGCGATAGGCGGTGATCGATTTCAGCGTCACGCCGCCGAGCTTGTAGGCGATGGTCGCACTCACGCCGCCAAGATCATCGCGCACCGGCTGTGGATTGAGCGAGTAATTGTCATAGTCGCCGGCACCAGCCACCGACTGTGTCAGGGGCGAGCCGGCCGGCGTGCCGACCGACGTGTTGTAGAGCGTCAGCAGGTTCGCCGCGAAGACCCGCGTCTGTGACGGCTGGGCGGTGTCGCGATAGCGGGTATAGTCGGCCGAGATATCGATCGACAGCGCTTCGCTCGGCGCGACATGGAGGCGCCCGCGGAGCGAGAAATGCCGCTTGTCGCCAAGGCGGCCGAGCACTTTGTTGGTGCCCACCGCAAGGCGATTGCCGAAGCCGTTCTCATGCATATAGTCGGCGGCCAGTGTCAGGCCGGCCTGGTCGCTGAGCGCGAGATCGGTATAGCCGCGGGCGTGCAGCAGGTCGTCGCTGCCGCCCGACAGTTCGAAGCGGCTGCCGGGCGACTTGCCGGGCGTCTGCGTGACGAGGTTGACCGCGCCGCCGACCGCGTTCTTGCCGAACAGCGTGCCCTGCGGGCCGCGCAGCACCTCGACGCGCTGGATATCTGGAAGATCGATCGCGCCGCCGGCCGAGCGCGCGACATAGATGCCGTCGACATAGACCGGCACGCCTGGATCGGAGAAGATCGAGGGATCCTGCTGGCCGATGCCGCGGATATAGATGACGGGCAGGGCGTTGCTCGGCGCGGTATAGCCCGCACTGCTGATGGCGAGATTGGGGACGGCCCGACCGAGATCGGCGAGCGAGGTGATGTTCTTCTCGCGCAGATCGTCCACGCCGAGTGCCGTGACGGCGAGCGGCGTGCGCTGCAGCGATTCCTCGCGGCGCTGCGCGGTCACGATGACGTCGGGAACGCCGTCGGCCTGGTCGCCCTGCGCCGGCGCGCGTGGCGCAGGCCGGGCCTGGGCATGTGCCGCAACGGGCGCCAGCAGCGATGCCGATCCGAGCAGAATGGCCGCCTTGCGCCACGATGCTGCCTTGGAATGCGTCATGTTATCCTCCCCGGTTTTCGCTCTTGTCTTCATTCGCCACCGCCGCCTTGCTGACGGGCTGTATGGAGAATGCGCATCAAGCTCCGGCAGGTTGCGCTGGAGCCGCCACATGATCGGCAACAATGTGTCGCCGATCTTGTATCCGAGGTTACTATCACTCTGCCGATCATTGCCTCCAATTCAGAATGAAGCGGCTATTGATTGCGAATGAAGATCAAGCGAGCGTAGCTTCTTGGAGCGGCGGCGTTGACGGCATGGCCGGGGGCTGGCGGTCAGGCGATCGCGGCGAGCGCTTTCGCGCAAGGCACCGGAGGCCGGATACAGCAGCCTGATGGCCACACCACCAAGAGGTTGATGGCCTTTCACGATCAATCGGCCAGCGATTTTGAATTGGCGCGAAAAAGCGATCGGGCGTCTTATCAGCATCGATAAAATCGCGGAGGGTGAGGCCGCGCGTGGGGCAGTCGAATAAGGCACCCATCGCGGACGGCCTCCCGGGCAGGAGAGCGGATATGTCCATTGATACGCAGGAACCAGGCGCAACGGCAGCCGGCGAAGCGAGGATCGCGGGCGGGCTGCTCTCCGAACATCAGCGACTGCCGACCTCGGGCGCGCGCACCGCGCTGCCGTTCGAACTGGACGGCACCCTGCTGCTCGCGGTGCCGCAGTTGAGCGAGGACATTCCCGGCCAGGATGCCCATATGAATGGCGGCAACAGCGATGTGGATGCGATCATCTATCGCTGGGAGAATGGCCGGTTCCACGAGCATGAGCGGCTGTTCACGCCGGCGGGCGAGGACATCCTCGTCTTCACCATGGGCGACGACCTGTTCCTCGGCACGGCCTCGATCCGTACGGGGAGCGGCCCTTATGAGATGAATGCCTTTGCCAGCATCTACCGCCGCGAGAATGGCGCCTGGGTGCCTTTCCAGTCGATCCCGACCTTCGCCGGCAAGCAGCTCTATCACTTCACCTTTGACGGCCGGCATTTCCTCGGCCTCGCCCAGGGCGTGACATTGCCGCACGCGCAGCCGCGCCACCCGCGCGAATCCTGCATCCTCGAATTCACCGGCGACCGCTTCGAGCAGTTTCAGGTGCTCGACGGGAAATGGGGGTATAACTGGCACTTCTTCGAAGTGGGTGGCCAGCGTTTCCTTGCTTATGCCGACCATAGCAGTCCGTCGCTGGTCTATCGCTGGGACGGCTCGAGCTTCGCGCCGTTTCAGGTCTTTTCCGAACTGACCGGCCGTGCCTTCACCAGCTTCGAGCAGGATGGGCAATTCTACCTCGTCCATGCCGCGATCCAGGGCGACACCACGCTTCATCGCTGGGATGGTGCGACCTTTGTCGAGCAGCAGGTGCTTGGCGGATCCGGGGGCCGCGAGTTCGAGCTGATCCGCACCGCCGACGACCTCTATCTGGTGCGGATCTGCTTCATCCTCGGTACGCCGGCCGACCCCAAGACCGATCTGCAATCGCAAATCTACCGCTGGAGCGATGGCGGTTTCGTCGCTGCCGGTGAGTTCCCGACCTTCGGCGGCACCGATGCCAACGCCTTCACCGCCGACGGTGAACGCTATCTGGCGGTGTCGAACAGCCTGAGGGTGGACAAGCGCTTCCGTCAGGACACCGTCATCTATCGCCTGCACCTGTAACAGCGCATAACGACCCCAGGACACGGAAAGTCGCCGACTTGACCTACCAGCCAGACTCGGAATTCCAGGAACTCTACAACGTCTTCACCGGCGCGCCCGACAGCATCGGCGCGCATCTCAACGGCCATTCGGGCACGCTTTCGTCCGGCGATCCGCTGCTGGTGGTGACGGGTAGCGATTTCGTGATCTTCCCCGGCAACGGCCAGCCGCCGCTCCGCGAAAGCTTCCGCACTTCGATGCGCGGTTTTGTCGAGCTGACCGCGATCTCGCATCTCGGCGTCGCGGTACCGTTCCTGATCCGCCTCAAGGAACTCGGCTTTCCCGAATGGGAAGCCGATGCACATCGCTTCATTGCCCAGACCGAGCGTGTCCGCGCTTTCAATTCCCTGTCCTATTGGCGTGACACCGTCGCGGTCGAGGCGTGGCGGGGACGCGAGGAAAAGATCACCGACCTGGTTGATTACAGTTGCGACGTGACGCTCGACTTCCTGCGGGCCGGGTTGGCCGATCCGGCACGTTTCACCTTCCCCTATCTGCGCGAGAACTTCCTCGATCCGGTCGGGTCGGCATCGGTGCCCGTGCCGATGAATGACATGATGGCGGCGACCTTCGCGCTGGTGTTCCTTGATTCCGGCTTCCGCGTTATCCGCTGGCTGCGCGCGCTGGATATCGACTGGACGCGGCTGATGGTGATCTTCAGCGGTCGCGCCGGCCGGCCGACCGCCGCGTTGACCTGGCAGTCGAACTCGCAATGCCATGTCCTGCACAAGGCATCGGGCGAGCGGCTGCCGCCGGAGCGCGTCTATATCGCGCCGCACGCGCCGGCGTTCGTCCCCGCTACGCTCGATACGCCGGAAGCCGCCGCGGCGGTCGAGGCCGAATTCCGCAAAATCTGGTTCAGCATCCGCACGACGGTCGAAATGGGGCGGGCGATGTATGCCGACTATCCCGCCTATCAGCCGATGATCGATGCGGCGCCGGTCGTCGACCCGACGACGCAGGTGCTGGGCGAGCTTCCCCGGGTCAAGTCGCCCGAGGATCGCCGCGCCTTCATCACCCTGCTGCGGTACGTGATGGAGGACCCGCGCCAGCAGCTGGCCAACGCCTCGGCGCATTACATCACCGATCAGCTGACGGAACATGACAATCAGCCCGACAAGGTGATCATCCCCGGCTTCACCAACACGACCTATCCGCGCCTCACGCCGCGCCGATAGCGGCGACCGGGAAAGGCGTCAGGCCGAAGCCCCGTGTTCACGCCGTCGTGAGGCGAGGAACAAGGCACCACAGGCGACCAGCGCCGGGATCGCAGCGAACAGGAACAGCGAACCCGAACCGAGCCCGGCGCCGATCAGCACGCCGCCGAGCAGCGGCCCGACGATCGATCCGATCCGCCCCATGCCCACGGTCCATCCACTCCCGGCGCCCCGGACATGCTGCGGATAGAGTTCGACCGTCATGGCGGGGAAATTCAGCTGCCCGCCCATCACCGCGACGCCCGCCATGAACAGCAGGGTCATCGTCGCCAGTGTCGAGTGGAGATTGAGCCCCAGCGCCGCCACCGCGAGTGTGCCGATGCCGACCAGGATTGCGACCGGGCGGTACGGCCCGAAGCGATTGATCGCCGGCGCCAGGGCCAGCGCGCCGACGATGCCGCCGAGATTGAGCGCGACACCGGCCAGTGCCGCCACGCCCGGCGTGGCGCCGCTCGCAACGAGGATGCTCGGCGACCAGTTCACCAGGAAATAGACCAGCAGCATCAGGCAGAACAGGCCGAGCCAAAGCGTCAGCCCCGGCCATAGCCGGCCCTCGGCGAATTGCTCGGTGAAGGTCGAGGTCAGCCGTCGCAGCGCGGGCTGATGTACAGGGGTGCCGCGCGGATGATAGGTCTCGGGCAGCAGGAAGGCGATGCCGAGCGCGAAGGCGCAGGCGACAGCGGTCGCCATGAAGATGGTCGGCCAGCCATGGTGTAACAGCCCGGCCGTGACCGCGCCGCCGACCACCGCACCGGTGGGATAGCCGATATACATCAGCGTGACCGTGCCGCTGCGCTTCTCCGGGCGGGCATGTTCGGCCGTGAGGGAGCTGACCGCCGGAAGCGCGCCGCCGAGTGCGATGCCGGCGATGAAGCGATACAGCATCAGCTGCTCGAACGAGCTTGCCGTCGCGCACAGTGCGGTGGCGACCGTGGCGAGCGCGAGGGCGGCGATCATCATCGGCCGCCGCCCGATCCGGTCGGCCAGCGGACCCATCGCGATCGCGCCGAGGATGGCGCCGACATAACAGATGGCGAAAAGCTTGCCGATGTCCTGCGGGTGCAGGCCCCACCCCCTGGCGATGAGCGGGGCGATATAGCCCACCATCAGCGAGTCATATCCGTCGATCATCACGATCAGGAAGCAGATCATGGTGACCCGCACCGAGATGTCCTTGTGGGGCGCGTCTTGCGGGGTCCCCATTGTCTCCGTGGTCATGATGTCTCTCCCGGATATGTCTGCAGTACCGGCCGTCACGAGATCGTTCAGGCGAAATCGAACAGCTTGCGCGGATTGTCCACGAGGATGATCTTGCGGATTGCCGGATCAGGTACCCAGTCGGGGAGCATGTTGAGCAAGGCGCCCGTGTCGCAGTCGCCGTCGGGGATATGCGGCCAGTCCGAGCCCCACAGCACCTTGTCCGGTGCGGCGGCGGCGATCACCCTGGCGACGGCGTCGACCGCCTCCACGCTGGAATGGCGGGCGAGCCGATAGGGGCCGCTGAGCTTCAGCCAGCCATTGGCATGACGCAGCAAGTCGAGCATCCGCTCGAAATCGCCGCCGTTCAGCCCGTCCTTTTCGAGCATGTAGCCCATATGGTCTATGACGAACGGGATCTCGAGGCCGGCAAGGAAATCGATGATGTCGCGAACGATCGCGCCCGGGGTGTAGAATTGCAGGTGCCAGCCGAGCGGCCCGACCCTGGCCGCCATCGCGCCGATATAGGCGATGATCTCGTCGCGCGGCAGCGACTGGCGCTTGAACAGGTCGAGCCGGATGCCGCGCACGCCCATGGTGTGGAAGCGTGCGAGCTCGGCGTCCGGGATGTCGGGTTCGACATTGACGACACCGCGCGCGAGCTCGCCCGCGACCGACAGCGCGTCGAGCAGACAGCTATTGTCGGTGCCGTAGAAGGATGGCTGGACGATCACGAAATTGTCGATGCCCGTCACCGGCATCAGCCGGAGGTAATGATCGAGCCTGCCGTCCGGCAGCGTGTAATTCGGCTCGGCGATGCTGGGATATAGGTCGCGCGATTCGAACACGTGCATATGCGCATCGCAAGCGCCGGCGGGCACCTCGAACAGCGGCCGTTGCAGCGTCTCGGCGGGCCGGCAGGGGGTGCAGACCTCATTGGGCATTCCGGGCATTGTCGCTTCCTTCAGGATAAAATCGGCTGCGCCGCTCGGGCGTCAAACGGCGAGGCGCGCGCGCCAGTCGGCGGCGCGTCGATCGAGCGCGGCGGCGATCAGGTCGGTGTCGATGCCGGCGAAGACGAGCGGGGCGAAACCCATGTCGAGCAGCTCCTGCCAGTGGCCCGCATCGGCGACGCCGCCGATCACGGCGAGCTTGCCGTGCCGCCGCGCCGCCTCGGCGACCGCGCGGCACGCGTCTATCACGTCGGGCCGGCGCACCTCGCCCGGACAACCGAAATCGGCGGTAAGGTCGTTGGTCCCGATACCGAGGATGTCGACGCCGGCGACCGCGGCGATGGCATCGATATTGTCGATGCCCTTGCGCGATTCGATCAGTAGCTGGAGGACCACGTCGTCATTCGCGCGGCGGGTAAGCTCGGCGGCGGGCATTTTGACGTAGCCATATTGCGGCAGGATTCCGATCGCCGAGCGTTGCCCGAGCGGCGGGAAACGGCACGCGGCGACGGCGTCGCGTGCCTCGTCCGCCGTCTCGATCTTGGGCGAGATGATCCCGTTCGCGCCGCAATCCAGCAGGCGCCCGATCACGCCATATTCGCGCTCCGGCACGCGAACCCAGGAAATCATGCCGAGATCGGTCGTCGCGGCGGCGAGCTGCGCGGCGCAATCCACCGACATGCTGCTATGCTCGAGGTCGATCCACACCAGGTCGTAGCCCGCCCCGGACGCCATGCGCACGATTTCCGGCGTCCTGGCGTTCCTGATGCCGAGTTGCACCACGGGTTCCCCCGCGGCGAGTCTCGCGATCACCGAAGGAATGGCCTGACCGTCGCGGTGCGGATTGTAACGAGCCACGTCCTCTTCTCTCCCCTCCAGATCCACGGAAGCGCGAGCATGCGCGGCGTCGGCTGAGGGCCGATCCTGTCGCGCACGCACCGCCATGGCGCGCGCACCCTCCGGAGCCAGATTGCCGCAAGCCTTTGTTGCGTGCTAATTCAATTGGCCTCAGCGATTGATTGGCAGGCGATATCAATGAACTTGCGGCAGCTGCGCTATTTCATCGTGCTCGCCGAGGAGCTTCACTTCCGGCGCGCGGCGGAACGGCTGGCCATCACCCAGGCGCCACTATCGGTGGCGATACAGACGCTGGAGCGCGAAATCGGCGCACTGCTCTTTCATCGGACGCAACGCCGGGTCGAGCTGACCGAGATCGGCGCCGCGTTTCGCAGCCATGCTTTGGCCATTCTCGAGCGTGTCGACCTCAGCCTCAACGACGTGCGCGACATCGTCGCCGGCGAAGCCGGGCAGCTGCGCATCGGCTTCACCTCGGCCTCGTCGCTGTTGTCCTTCTTCCCCAACATGATCTGCGCCTTCCGGCAGAAATATCCCAAGGTGCAGGTCACGTTGCGCGATATGACCTCGGCGACGCAGATCGCGGCACTGCAGGCGCGCGAGCTCGATATCGGCATCATGCGCGGCAAGAGCGATCAGCAGCCGGCGGACATCTCCTATACGCGGCTGATCCGCGACCGGCTGGTCGTCGCGATGCATGTCGACAATCCGCTCAGCAAGATCGACCATCTCAAGATCGCCGACCTGCGCGACCAGCCCTTCCTGTTCTATCCGCCGCGCTCGGGCATCGGCATCTACGATCTGTTGCGCGAGCTGTGCGCCAAGCGGGGCTTCTCGCCGATTATCGTGCAGGAGGTGCTCGATTCGGCGGCGATCGTGTGTCTTGCCGCCACCGGCCTGGGCATCGCCGTGGTGCCGTCCGAGCTCCAGCGCATCAATGTCGAGAATGTGCTGTTCAAGCCGCTGATCGATGGCGACGCGGTGACCGATGTGTGGCTGGTCAGCCGTGCTGGTGAGCCGAGCCCGTTGATCGCCAGCTTCCGCCATATGGTGCTCGCCTCGGTGAAGACCTGGAAGCTCGCCGATCCGCACAATCTCGTCGATGTTCAAGGCGAGGATGGCATGACCGGCGAACCGGCGGAAGCGGACGGGATGGTCGCACCAGCCTGAATCCCGCTGGCCTGGGCGGGGTCGATCGCGCCGATATCTCCGTTTCGTGATTTAAAACGCCAATCAATCCCCGGTTCATTCTGAATTGGAGGCAATGGATAGACCGCGCCTATCATCGCGCCACCAGATCGGGCGTGCCCCAACAGGAGGCACGAACCCCGTGACGGACGAGGGGAGGGCGTGTGGTGAGATCAGCAATTGTAGCGATCGCGGTCTTCGCCGGTGGGCTGGCGGCCGCCGGTCATGCCCAGACGGATCCGCGCCGCACGTCGGGCTTTCCGCTCGATTTCGGCCGGCCCAATGATGGCCTTCCACTGCCCGATGGCCCACGCGGCCCGCCGCCACAGCGCGCGCCTTATGCCCATGGTCCTTCGATGGCACTCGCCCTTATCGCGGCAAAGGCCGCCGTCGCCGCCTGTCGGGGCTCGAAGATCGCGGTCAGCATCGTCGATTCCGCCGGCATGCCGAAGCTCTATTACGTCCCCGACGGCACCACTGGCTACAATGCCTATACCGGCTTCCGCAAAGCCTGGACCGCACTGACCTTCAGGCTGCCGACCTCCGGCGTCGGTGCGATGACCAAGACCGATCCGGCAGTGCGCGCACGCATCGTCGGCGACAGCAATTTCCTGAGCTTCGCCGGTGGCCTGCCGATCTTCGCCAAGGGCGAACTGATCGGCGCGATCGGCGTCAGCGGTGCGGAGCCGAGTGCCACCGATGAGCGGTGCGCGGTCGCGGCGCTCGAGAAAATCCAGTCGCGGCTTTGACAGCGCCGCGCCGCCAGCCCCGGTCCTTCATCTCGCCGCAGGGCTGACGGCTGGGGCTGCTTATTTCACCACAGGAAAGGATCATCATGCGAATCTTCGCAGCATTCACCGCCATCGTCGCCCTTACAGGGGCAGGCCTGCTCACCGCCGCCAGCACGCCGGGTGTCGCCCCACCGCCGATACCGGCGGGTAGCTATGTGCTCGACCCGCATCACGCCAGCCTGGTCGCGCGGATCAAACATCAGGGCTTCTCCTTCTACACGCTTCGCTTCACCGGCCTCGGTGCGCGTTTCGACTATGATCCGGCGAAGGTCGGTGTGACAAAATTATCCGTCACGGTGGATGCCCGCTCGATCGACACCGCGACCGGCGGCGACACCTTCGGCAAGGCGTTCGACACCGAGTTGCTCGGCGCCGACTGGCTCGACGGGCAGCGCTATCCGACCATGACCTTCACCTCGACATCGCTCGATATCGGCGACGGCCATGCGGGCAAGGTAACCGGCGACCTGACGTTGCACGGGGTCACCAAGCCCTTGACGCTCGACGTGGTGTTCAACGGCACGGGCAAGGGCATTCCCGGCGGCGAAACCCGCGCCGGGTTTTCGGCCACCGGCACGATCAAGCGCTCCGACTTCGGTGTGACAAAATACGTGCCGCTGGTGGGTGATCAGGTCCAGCTCGTGATCGAGGCCGAATTCAAGAAGCAATGACGCATATCGGCCGGCGCGACAGCCCGCTGACGGGTGCCGCGCCGGCCTGCAAGGAAGGCCGATATGGATATTTCGCACGCGAATTTTGTCACAGGTCCAAGGAGCGATCCGGCGCCTGCGGTGTCGGTGCGCGCCGTCTCGTACAGCGCGGTCGCCATTGCCCTGCACTGGATCATCGCGCTGTGCATCCTCGGTCAGATCGCATTGGGGTGGCGGCTTCACGATATCGCGCCCGGCCCGGATCGTTTCGTCGCCTTCCAGCTACACAAGTCGATCGGCATCACCATTCTGCTGCTGAGCGTCGCGCGTCTCGCCTGGCGGCTGGTGCACCCGGCGCCGCCCGAAATGCCGATGCCGCGCTGGCAGCATGTCACCTCGCGTCTCGTCCATTGGGGCCTTTATGGCATCATGATCGGTCTGCCGCTGACCGGCTGGATCATGGTCTCCACGAGCAAATTGCCGATCCCGACCCGGCTCTACGGAATGGTGCCATGGCCGGCGGTCCCCGGCTTCACCGGCCTCTCCCCGGCGACCAAAGCGGCGTGGAACGGGGCCAGCAACACAGGCCACACACTGCTGGTCTTTGTCACCGTCGCCATGCTCGCGCTGCACCTTGGCGCCGTCGCCAAACACCAGTTCGTCGACCGCGACGGCGTGCTCGCGCGCATGGCGCCCGGTGCCAAGTCGGGCTGGAAGGAGCCGCGCCTGTGGATCGCCGCCGGGCTGGCGCTGGCCGCGATATTGATCGGGCACAATATCCTGGGTGGTTCGAGCGCCGGCCGTCACGAGCATGAACAGGCTCGCGCCGCCGCTGCGCCTGTTGTGGCCGTGGCGCCTGTAGCAGCAGCCGACGCGCCGGTCGCTGCCGCGACGCCAGCCCAGCAAGAGCCCAAGGCATTGCCGCCGCACTGGCGCATGCAGGATGGGACGCTGCACTTCGCCACGACCTGGTCCGGCGCGGCGATCGCCGGAGGCTTTTCGCGTTGGTCGCCGGAGATCATCTTCTCGCCCGACGATCTGGCGCGATCGAGCCTGGCGGTGCGGATCGATGTCACCTCAGTCTCGACCGGCGACAGCCAGCGCGATGCCGCCTTGCCGACGGCCGACTGGTTCGACACCGCCACCCATCCGTCCGCGATCTTTCGCAGCAGGAATATCCGATCGGCGGGGGGCGATAGCTATGTCGCGGTCGGCACGCTCGACCTGCGTGGCGTGCGCCACAGTGTCTCGGTGCCCTTCTCCGTCAAGATCGCGAACGGCTCCGCGACGGCCCAGGGCGGGTTCACTATCGACCGTACGCTCTTCGGTGTCGGGCAAGGCGAATGGTCTGCTACCGACCAGATTCCCGCGGGGGTGAGGGTCAGCTTCGCGATCAGAGCCAATGCCCCGAGATAGCGCCGGCGTTATTGTCGGATCTGCGCCGGCAGAATCTTCGCCCGGCATTTCGCCAAAGCGATCGGCCGAACCCGACGGCGCGCGTTTCCGTGGAAGATCGCTTCGTCGCCCGCCAGATAGGCGACCGCGGCACGCCCTCTTGTTGACAAGCGCGCGGCGGTCCGCATGGTTGATGATGTGTCATTCTGATCGAACTTTCGGCGCTCCATCCTTCCGTGGCGGACATGGTGAATAACGAAGAGAATTTCCGGACGCGGAATGCGCGCATCAAGCGCGCCAGGACCCGTGCGAGGATCCTCGGCGCCGCCTTTGCGCTGTTCGAGGAGCGCGGCATCGATGCGACGACGATCGACGATGTCCGCCATACGGCGCATCTGTCGCGCGGATCGATCTATAATTATTTCCCGACCTTCGACGCCATGCTGCGTGAGATGGCGCAATATATGGTCGTCCAGCTGAACAAGGAGCAATCGGCCCATTTCGACGGGCTGCCGAGCCCGGTCGAACGGATTTGCTGCAACATCCGCTATTCGATCAGGCGCATCTCCTCCGATCGCGTCGGTGCCGAGATCCTGTTGCGTGTCCTGCCGCTGATCGGGCCGCCGACAGCCGAGATGCAGCAACATGCGCTGCGCAACATCACCCAGGCCCAGACTGACGGGCTGGTCAATGTGCCGTCGCTCCAGATCGCGCTCGAGATCGGCTATGGCCTCGTCACCACGCTGGCCCAGCGTGGCATCAATGATGGCGTGACGGTGCAGGACATCGATGCGGGCGCCTATATGCTGCTGCGCTCGTTCGGTGTCGCCGACGAGGAGGCATTGCGGATCGCGAACCTGCCCTTGCCAGCAACCCCCGAAGCCGAGCTGCGCCAGGCGGTGCTCGGCGATGTCAGCGGTGCGCCGGATGGTTTGAACGACGGTCCCGCCAGCGGCTGAGCGAGGCCAGGCCGGCAAGCATCAATCCCCCGATGAGCGAGACATGCTCGATCGCGATGCGAAGCTCTTCGCTCCGCCGCGGCTCGTCGAACGCCCAGAAGGGGTGGCCGAACGGTATGGTCAGCGCAGTAAAGCAGGACAGGGCGAAGGCCGCGACCCAGCCGAGACCCGCCAGATCGGACACCAGGATGAACGGTCCGACGATATTGAGGCCAATCACCACGATCGCGCAGAAGGGCGGAAACGGCACGCCCATCTGGCCGAGTCCCTGGGCGAAACCCGCGGGCGACATGAGTCCGGCAATGCCGGTCGACAGGAAGATCGCCGACAGCAGCAGGCGACAGGCAAGCTCGGGCTTGCCTGTCGCCTGCTGCTGTCCGGCAGCGCCCGTCATCCCGTCCGGCTGCCGCTTATTTTGGATCATGCAGGAAGCGGACGATGATGCGCATGACCGCGTTCGTCGACCAGGGCAGGCCGCCCTTCGGATCGCCGATAAAGGCGAGATCGCCATGGCCGGCGCCATCGACGACATAGCGCGTGCTCGGCACGCCGGCGGCGCGCAGCGCGTTCTGCAACTTCAGCGTCTGGCTCGGCGACACGATCCGGTCATTGCTGCCGTGGAAGATCAGGAAAGGCGGGTCGGACCGCTTGATATAGGTGATGGGATTGGCAGCGGGTGGAAAGGCGACCCCACCCTCCGTCAAATACCGGTTCACCGGTGATCCCGGCCCGACGAAGCCCGCCATCTCCGGATTGAAGTCCTCGGCGGCGGTGGCCGTGTCGGAGGTGCCGAATTTGTCGACCACCGCCTGTACCGCGCTGCTCTGGTCGAGATTGTCGCCTTGGTCGAAGTCCTTCACGCCGTTGGTCACGCCGACCATGGCGGCGAGATAACCGCCGGCGGATTCACCCCACACGGCGACGCGGGAAGGATCGATGCCATATTCGGCGGCATGCGCGCGCAGGAAGCGGATGGCCGATTTCACATCGGCGACGCCGTCGCGGAAATTCGCGCCGTCGAGCATCGTGCGATACTGGATGCTGGCCACGACAAAGCCCTGTTCGGCGACATAGCTGCGCAGGCTCAGGCCGTTTTCCTTGGGCGCCATGACGAAGCCGCCGCCGGTGATGTAGACCACCAGCGGATGCTTGCCGGGCGTGGCGGGCGCGAGAATGTCGAGCGCGAGCGCGCGCGGCTGGCCTCCCGGGCCGGGCACGCGCGCGAAGGCGATGTTCGATACGGCCTTGAGCGCGGTGTTCCCGCAGCTGATCTGGTCGGCCACATCGGGCTTGATCACGGTGCTGGTGCTCGTGTCGCTGGGCTTGATGCTCGTCGCCGTCTGGATCGGCGGCATATGCGCCATGCCGGGAGGAAGCGGCGATGTGGGACATGGGGCCCCCGTTGCGCCACCCTGTGCCGCTGCACTCGTTGCGTTACCCAATCCCAGTCCGGCCAGGCTGCCTGCCACGATCAAGACCTTTCCCAAGCGGTTCATCGAAATCTCCAAAAGTTCGGGTCGGCGG
>NZ_JAQGLG010000003.1 GCF_028292965.1 Sphingomonas bacterium
CGAAGGTGGCATGCGAATTATGTCAGGGGTGTCAGGTGATCATGCGCCGCAGCGTTTCGATCAGGTCGGCCTCGGCCGCGGGCTTGTCGGTCCTGATCCGCGCGATGCGGGGAAAGCGCATCGCGACGCCCGATTTGTGGCGCTTCGACTGGTGGATCGAATCGAAGGCGATCTCCAGCACCAAGGTCTTCTCGACCTCGCGCACCGGGCCAAAGCG
The DNA here is from genome assembly GCF_028292965.1 of Sphingomonas bacterium. Lineage (GTDB taxonomy): Bacteria > Pseudomonadota > Alphaproteobacteria > Sphingomonadales > Sphingomonadaceae > Sphingomonas. Next base: position 218 of record NZ_JAQGLG010000003.1, read on the forward strand.
GTTGAGCGTGTTCCGGCGCACGAAGCTGTCGAGCATCTTCAACTCGTCGTCGGTGATGCCCGAATAGGCCTTGCCGACCGGCAGCAACTCCCCCTCGGCCGTCCAGCAGCCGAAGGTATAATCCGAATAGAAGGACGAACGGCGGCCGTTGCCGCGTTGCGCGTACATCATCACGCAGTCGGCGGTCAGCGGATCGCGTTTCCATTTGTACCACAGGCCAGTGCGGCGCCCGGCGACATAGGGCGAATCGCGGCGCTTGAGCATGACACCCTCGATTGCCGCGTCGCGCGCGCCGGCGCGGATCGCCTCGAGCGCGGTGAAGTCCTCGGCCTCGATCAGCGCACTTACGTCGAAGCGATCGACGTCGAGGCCGATGGCAAAGGTTTCGAGCCGCTTGCGACGCTCGGTCCAGGGCAGCTCGCGCAAGTCCTCGGCACCGTCGAAAAGGATATCGTAGAGTCGGACGAAGGCGGGGTAATCGGCCAGCATCTTCGTCGAGACGACCTTCCGGCCGAGCCTTTGCTGCAGGGCATTGAAGCTCGCTGCCCCAGCGCCTTCATCGAGCGCTGCGCCCTGTGCGTCACCCTTCACCATCAACTCACCGTCGAGCACGCCGGGTATCGTGAAGTCTCGCGCCACCTCGGGGAAGCTGCCGGTGATGTCGTCGCCAGCGCGGCTGTAGAGCCGGGTCTCGCCCGCGACATGGACGATCTGGACGCGGATGCCGTCCCATTTCCATTCTGCGGCATAGTCGGCAAGGTCGACCCGCCCATCCTCGAGCGGATGGGCGAGCATGAAGGGGCGGAACACCGGCACATCGGCGGCGGTCGGCTGGGCGCCGCGGCCCTCCGCCCAGGCGAAGAGACTGGTATAGGGCGCGTGGATACCGTGCCAGACCTCTTCGACCGCCTCGACGGGAACGGCAAAGGCCTGGGCCAAAGCGGTCTTGGCGAGGCGGGCGGAGACGCCGATGCGCAAGGCGCCGGTCGCCATCTTGAGCAGCGCGAAACGCTCGTCCGCGTCGAGCCGGTCGAGCATCGCGGCCATCGCCCCGGGCGCATCGGCGCGCGACAGGCCAGCGAGGCGATCGACGACCGCCGACAAGGTGAGCGGCTCGCCCATCACGGTACCGGCGGGGGGTGTCGGCCAGAGCAAGGCAATCGTCTCCGCCGTGTCGCCGACATAGTCGCGACTCATGCGGAACAGCACCGGGTCGACGCGCTCTTCGATCAACCCGCGCAGCACGGCCGGCTTGACCCCGGGCAGGTCGAGGTCGCCGGTCAGCGCGGCCATCGCCCAGCCGCGATCTGGATCGGGCGTGACGCGGAGATAGTCGCCGATCAGCTTGAGCTTGGCGTTGCGCGATCGCGTATAGATCAGGGCATCGAGAAGATCGGCAAAGGCGCGCATCGTTTGAGAACATGGCGGGCCTTGCGTTGTTCCGCCAGCGCCCCTTTCACAGCACGCGCCGCCGTGCTTAGGACGGCGACGATGCGCCTGTTGACCCGCCTGTTGCTGATCGTCGCCCTGGCGGGCGCCGCCCTGTTCACCTGGATGCACCATGAGGCGCGCGCCGACCCGGTCGTGCGGCGCGCGACGATTGGCTTGGCGGGCTGGCCGGCCGGGGAGAAGCCGATCACCGTGTTGTTACTGAGCGACGTGCATATCGGCAGCGCGGCGATGGACGTAGCGCGGCTGACCCGCATCGTGGCGCAGATCAATGCGCTGAAGCCCGACCTGGTGCTGATGGCCGGCGACTTCGTCGCCGGCCATGATCCGGTAGCCGGAGAACGCTATGCGGCGCAGCTGGTCAAGCCGCTCCGTGGGTTGCGCCCGCCGCTCGGCGTGATCGCGGTACCCGGCAATCACGATTATTGGGCCGGCGAGGTCAGTGTGCCGCGCGCGCTGTGGCAGGCCGATGTCACGATGCTGGTCAACAGCGCGACGGCGCGCGGGCCGCTGGCGGTCGGCGGGGTGGCCGATATCTACACCCGACATGCCCAGGTGCGGACGACGATGCATGTGCTCGACCGGCTGCCCGGCGCGAAGATCGTCGTGACGCATTCGCCCGACGTCACCACGAACATGCCGGGCGAGATCGACCTGGTGCTCGCCGGGCACACGCATTGCGGGCAGATCGTCGCACCATTTTACGGCCCATTGTCGTCGGTGGCGCGCGAGCGTTATCGCTGCGGCATCGTCCGCGACGGCAACCGGCTGACGGTGGTGACCGCCGGGCTGGGCACGAGCGGCGTGCCCTTCCGCTTCGGCGCGCCGCCCGACATGTGGTTGCTGACGCTGGGTCCCCGTTAGGATCCGCTGGATGCGCCTGTTATTCCGCCTATTGCTGGTCCTCGCTTTGGCGGTCGTCGCGCTGTTCGCCTGGATGCACCATGAGGCGCGGCTCGATCCGGTCGTGCGCCGCGCCACGATGCACCTGCCCGATTGGCCCGAGGGCAAGGCGCCGGTGCGGGTGCTGCTGCTGAGCGACATTCACATGGGCAGCGCGGCGATGGACCCGGCGCGGCTCGAACGAATCGTCGACCAAGCCAATGCGCTGACGCCCAACCTGGTGCTGATCGCCGGCGATTTCGTCTACGGCAATGATGAGGGGGAGGGCGTACGGTCTGCGCAGCACCTGGTCGCGCCCTTATCCCGGCTACGCGCACCGCTCGGCGTCGTCGCCGTATCGGGCAATCATGATTACTGGGCCGGCGGCGACAGCCTGCCACCAGCGCTCAAGCGGGCAGGCGTGACGCTGCTGGACAATGAAGCGATCGTGCGCGGCCCGCTGGCGATCGGCGGACTTGCCGACGGCTACACACTCCACGCCAGAATCCCGGTGACGATGACCGCGCTCTACAAGCTGCCCGGCGCGAAGCTGGTGCTGACCCATGCGCCCGACATCACGCCCTATCTGCCCGGCAAGGTGGATCTGGTGCTCGCCGGGCACACCCATTGCGGCCAGGTGTTGATACCCTATGTCACGGCGTTGCCGCGCGTCGGGCGCGGGCGCTATGCGTGCGGCTGGACGCGCGACCCCGGCCGCCTGAACCTGGTCACCGCCGGAGTCGGGACCAGCATCCTGCCCTTCCGGCTGGGCGCCGATCCCGATATGTGGTTGTTGACGCTCGGTCCGAATTAACTGGCCCGGCCAGCCTCGAACAGGAACCAGGCGCGGCGCTCGGCGAGATCCGTCCAGGTGTCGATGATGCCCGAGCTGGCATTGTCCTTCGCGCCATCCGCGAGATCCTTGGCTTCACGCAGACTCTCGACCAGCTTGAGATTGTCGTCGCGCAACTCGTTGAGCATGTCGGCTGGCGCTACGAAGTCGGCATCATTGTCCGTCACGGTCTGGTGGCGGGCGATGTCGCCGATCGAGCGCAAGGTGGTGTTACCGGTCTTGCGTACTCGCTCTGCGATCTCGTCGGTCGAAGCGATGATCTCGGCAGCCTGCTCGTCGAGCATCAGATGATAGTCGCGGAAATGCGGGCCGGAGACGTGCCAGTGGAAGTTCTTTGTCTTGAGGTACAGCGCGAAGCTGTCGGCGAGGATGATGTTGAGCGCCTCGGCAACCGATTTGGCGGCGTTGGACTTGAGATCGGTCGGCGTCTTGAGTGGGGCGGCGGGGGAAACCATGGGTCATTCCTCGAATATCTGTTACAGTCGTTGCGCTAACGATCCGATAGCGCAAACGCTCCAGCAGCGTGGCGCGGGAATCATGATCGCAGCCATCGACTGGCTAGATCAGTCGCAGCGCCCCGAGCGCGAGAAAGGCGCCTATCACCGTCAGCGCGAGCCCGGTTGCGACGCGCAAGGCGGTGATCGGTAAGGCGCGCCGCGCCGCTTCGCCCGACAATGCCGCCGGCACGACCACGGCGATCGCGCCAACCGTCGCGCCGATCGCGGCCAGCATGGGCTCGGCACCGCGCTCGGCCAGCGCCATGACGATGAACTGGGTGCGGCCGCCAAAAGCGAGGATGGAGATTCCGAAAAAGCTCGTCGCGGCGGCACCGACGCGCCAGCCGGTCAGCCGGTCGGGCGCCTTGATCGGGAAGAAGGCCGTAATGCCGGCATTGAGCAGCGCCACGGCGAGGAACAGCTGGCGCGCCTCGGGAATCAGGCGTGCGCCGATCAACGCGCCGCCGATCGCAACCACAGTGAAATTGATAACGAGCGCGAAGAGAGCGGCAAGGATGACCGTGGCGCGCTTTGCGAAGCGGTCGGCGAGGATGGCGATAAGCCAGGGCGTGCGATCGGTCGCCTCGACGAGCAGGGCCGCGACCAGCGCGGCCATCAGGGCGTCCATTGCCGCTTGATCAGGCCGACAAGCGGACCGAGCACGCCGCGGCGAAGGTCTCGCAAGCCGCGGCGTCGTGGCGCTCACAGCCGACCGCGTCGCGCAGGATCGCCAGCCAGCCATCGATCAACGGCCCCCGCTCACCGCGCCCCAGCGCCGATTCGAGCGCCTGGGCGACGGCGGCAGCCGGATAGAGCCCGTTGGCGCGGGCGATGCGGCGGATCGCGTCGATCTCGGTGGCAATGGTCCCGGCCGGATCGCGGTGCGTGCGCGCGCCGATCGCGAACACCCGCTGCGCCAGTTCGGCCTGTATCTGTACCGTCGGTTGCACCTGCGTCATGCCCCAGCTCCCGCCTTTGGGAGGATGCTGGGCGCAGCGTGGTAAAGAACGGGTTAACTGCTCCTTTCGCGTGTTCCTGCGGAAGCAGGAACCCAGGGTCGCGAGCGCAACGCTTCTGGCCCTGGGTTCCTGCTTCCGCAGGAACACGGCTATTGCTGTAACGGTAAAAGAAGCCGAACCGGCGGGGCACTTATCACGCGCCAAGGTTGACATCGTACCGACTCTGCGCCATCGGGCGGCGCTTGAAGAGCGGTGGCGCTGGCCGCCGCTTTTGCTTTTTTAATCGATTCGGGAATTTTGGGTCATGGCAAAGCCGACCACCGTCAAGATCAAGCTGCTCAGCTCGGCCGATACCGGTTTCTTCTACGTGACCAAGAAGAACCCGCGCACCAAGACCGAGAAGCTCAGCTTCAAGAAGTATGATCCCGTCGTGCGCAAGCATGTCGAGTTCAAGGAAACCAAGATCAAGTGATCTTGCGGGCGGTGTAGCTGCCCGGTCGATCATCCCGGCAAACGGGATCGAGAGCCGCAGGCGCAAGCCTCGCGGCTTTTCTCGTTTCTGCCGTTACGTACTCGCTAACATTCTCCGTCATGCCGGACTTGTTCCGGCATCCACCGCTCCGCAAGAGCAACCACCGTTGCTTTCGAGGCACAGTGGACCCCGGAACCAGTCCGGGGTGACGAGTGAAGGCGCCGCGCCGTCCCCACCGACCAGGTCAGAGCAGCGCCATCACAGCATCGACGAAGCGCGCCAGCGAGATCGGCTTCGACACATAGGCGTCCGCCCCCGCCGCGCGGATGCGTTCCTCATCCTCGCGCCCGGCATAGGCGGTGACCGCCATGATCGGGATCGCGCAGAGCGCCGGATCGGCCTTGAACTGCTCGATCAGCTCATAACCCGTGACATGCGGCAGCTGGATGTCGGTGACGATCAGGTCCGGCGCGAAGGCGCGCGCGCGCTCAACTGCCTCGCGCCCGTCGCGCACCCCCTCGGTGACGAACTCGTGCGCGCGCAGCAGGTCGCAGAAAAGCTTGAGGTTGAGTTCGTTGTCCTCGACAACGAGCACCCTTTTTGCCACGCCCGATGCTTCCTTCCCACGGTTTCGAAAGCCACGAATAGGCAATGCGCGCGTCCGAGACAAATCACGATCCCGAAGCACTGGCGCTGCAGGCGCTGGCCTGGACGCTGGCCGAGCCGACACGAGCCGCACGGCTGCTCGATGTGACCGGGCTGACCCCGGCCGATCTGCGCACCCGCGCCGGCGATCCGGCGGTCCTGTCGGCCGCGCTGGGCTTTCTCGAGGCGCACGAGCCCGACCTGATCGCCTGCGCCGCGGGACTCGGCGTCAGCCCGGCCGCGATCGTCGCCGCCCATGGAGCATTGGAGACATGAGGCCGCTGCTGATCTGCGATTGCGATGAGGTGCTGTTGCACATGGTGCGGCATTTCGGCGTGTGGCTGCGCGAATCGCACGACATCGACTTCACCCCCAATGGAGGCGACTTCGCCACCAGCATGAAGCGCCGCGACGGCGGCCCGCCGCCGACGCGTGAGGAGATGTGGGGGCTGCTCGACCAGTTCTTCCCCAATGAAATGGAGCGCCAGACCTTGGTGCCCTATGCCCGCGAGGCGCTCGCCGCGCTGAGCGAGACGGCCGATGTGGTGATCCTGACCAATCTCGGCGACGGCAATCGCCAGCCGCGCATCGACCAGCTGCTTGGTCATGGCATGGCGTACCGGGTGGAAACCAACCAGGGCGGCAAGGGCGACCCGGTCGCGCGGCTGGTCGCCGAGCACGGCAACCCCGTCACCGTGTTCGTCGACGATCTCGCGGTGCATCACGAATCGGTGTCGCGTCACGCGCCCGGCGTGTTCCGGCTGCACATGATCTCCGAACCCGAGCTTGCACCGAACGTGCCCAAGGCACCGGCCGCGCATGTGCGGATCGACGATTGGCGCGAGGCGCAGGCATGGATCGAAGCACGCTTTGCCGATGGCCGCCCCGCCGAGGCTTGACCGAAACGACCGACCAGAAGAGAGGCACCGACATGACCGATCGAATCGACCGCAAGCTCTCCGAGCTTGGCCTCGCCCTGCCCGCGCCCGCCGCACCCATCGCTTCCTATGTGCCGGCGGTCGAAGCCGGCGGGTTGCTGCACATTTCCGGCCAGCTGCCGTTCAAGGACGGCGCGGTGATGACCGGGCGGCTCGGCGAGGATCGTGACCTGGCCTATGGCCAGGAGGCGGCGCAGCGTTGCGCGCTGATGCTCGTCGCGCAAATGAAGGCGGCGCTGGGCGGCCTCCACCGCGTCGAGCGGATCGTCAAGCTCGGCGTGTTCATCAATTCGGCCGGCGACTTCACCGACCAGCCCCAGGTCGCCAATGGCGCGTCGGACCTGATGGTCGCCCTGTTCGGCGATGCCGGCAAACATGCCCGCAGCGCGGTCGGCGTGCCGGTGCTGCCGCGCGGCGCGGCGGTGGAGATCGACGCGATCGTGCAGATCGCGGCGGTTTGAGACTCTAATCCTCGCCACAAATTCTTCGTCACCCTGAACTTGTTTCAGGGTCCATGCGCGGTCAGGAGCCACAAGAGCGACGTTCGTGGTTCGAACGATCGCGCATGGATGCTGAAACAAGTTCAGCATGACGATAGGGATGAGGAGGGGCTACTCATTCCCCAAAACCCCGCCCAACAATCCCCCCAGCACCGCCCCTGCCGCGCCACCACCAACCAGCGAGCCGACACTCGGGCCACCACCGCGCTCGTCCGACGGCAGATGCCGCGCAATCTCCTCGGCGAGGTTGAGGATCGGCATCGATTGCAGCCAGATCTTGCCCGGGCCGGTCAGCGTGGCGAGAAACAGGCCCTCGCCGCCGAACAGCATGTTGCGAAAACCGCGCACCATCTGGATGTCGGTCGACACGCTCGGCTCCTGCATACCGATATGGCCGGCATGGACGCGCAGGCGCTCACCCGGGAGCAGCGTCTTTTCGATTACCTCGCCCGACAGGTCGAGGAACACCGTGCCCGGGCCGGTGACGCGTTGCAGGATGAAGCCTTCGCCGGCGAAGAAGCCGGCGCCGAGCCGCTGTTGCAGCGCGATCTCCAGCGTGACGGACTTTTCGGCGACGAGGAAGGTTTCCTTGCGGCAAATCAGCGACTGGCCGCTGGCCAGCGGCACCGCGAGAATCTGCCCCGGAAAGCGCGGCGCGAAGGCGACGTTGCCGGCGCTGTCCGCGCTATACTCGGTGATGAACAGGCTGCCGCCGCTCATCGCGCGCTTGAGCCCGGCGAACAGTCCGCCACCGGTATGCGTGTCCATGGTGATGCCGTCGGTCATCCACGCCATGGCATGGGTCTGGGCATAGACCGTCTCGCCGCGGTTGAGATCGATCGACACCGTCTGCATCACCGTGCCCGAAATATCGTAGCGCATTGGCCTGTTCTCCACCGAGGGAAGCGCAAGAACTAGGGTTTTCCGCCCGGCAAAGGCAAGGGTGCGCTGGCGCATGGCGAGATGAATTGCCGCCGGGCCGCATTGCCGCCTATGACGGACATCAACGCGACGATGATCGCCACAATAGACGAGGATCGACCGACCATGGCCCTTGCCCCCGCGAACAGCGCGTCGACCGATCCTGCCACGGGCGCGGAGGATGAGGGCGTTCACGCGCCGGGCCTGCAGGTGTTCGTGTTCGCGCTGTTCTTCATCTTCGGCGGCATCACCAGCCTCAACGACGTGATCATCCCCAAGCTGAAGGAGCTGTTCACGCTCAACTACACCCAGGCGATGCTGATCCAGTTCTGCTTCTTCTTCGCCTATGCGGTGATCGGCATCCCCGGTGCGATCCTGGTCAAGCGCACCGGTTACATGCGCGGCGCGGTGATCGGGCTGCTGACGATGATGGTCGGGTGCTTGTTGTTTATCCCCTCGGCGCAAACGGCAACCTATGGCCTGTTCCTGTTCGCCCTGTTCGTGCTCGCGACGGGTGTGGTGATGGTGCAGATCGTGTCCAACCCGCTGATCAGCCTGCTCGGACCGGCGCACACGGCATCGAGCCGCCTGACCTTCGCGCAAGGATTCAACTCGATCGGCACGACGATCTTTCCGTTCGTCGGCGCGGTCCTGATCCTGGGCGGCAGCGCGCAGTCGTTCTGGGACGTGTCGCGGGTCGTCGACCCGGCCTGCGCGGGCACGGCGAACGCGCCAGAGATGTCGACCGTCAACCGTATCGCCGAATCGCAGATGATTTCGCACACCTATCTGGGTCTCGCCATGGCGTTGCTGGTGATCGCCGGCGTGGTTTGGTTGTTCCGCAATCGCCTGCAAGGCGAGCGCCATGAAGTGTCGAGCCTGTCGGCGAGCCTGGAACTGCTCCGGCGCCCGCGCTTTGCGTTCGGCGCGCTGTGCATCTTTCTCTATGTCGGGGCGGAAGTCGCGATCGGCTCGACCCTGGTCAATTATCTCAAGTCCGACCATGCGCTTTGCCTGACCGGCCAATCCGCCGGCAAGCAGCTGCTGTTCTACTGGGGTGGTGCGATGATCGGGCGTTTCATCGGCTCGGCGGTGCTGCGCGCGATCAGTCCCGGCAAGGTGCTGGCGGGCGTCGCGATCGGCGCGATCCTGCTGGTGCTGGTGTCGATCTTCACCCATGGCGCGACGGCGGGGAACACCCTGTTGGCGGTCGGGCTGATGAACTCGATCATGTTCCCGACGATCTTCACGCTGGCGTGCGAAAAGCTCGGCGACCGGGCGGCGGACGGCTCGGGGATCATCAACGTCGCGATCTGCGGCGGCGCGATCGTCCCCGTGCTGACCGGCATGCTCGCCGATACGGTGTCACTGCGCCTCGCGCTGCTCCTGCCGGTCGCCTGCTATGCCGTCATCGCGGCCTACGGCTTCTACGCGCGGCGGCCGGCCGCGGATTGATTCTCTGGCGCGCGAGCCTCTCGGGAAGAATTTTTGTTCACGCGAGGGCGCGGAGTCGCGAAGATGTTGCGCTTGTCGCGAGGTGCGTGCCTCGGCGCAAATTCCGTTCGCGCCTTTGCGCCTTCGCGTGAATCAAAACCGGGGCGTTGCTCCGGATCAGATGCCGAGCCAGTCTAGACCGGGCGGCAGCGCCTGCGCGCAGAAATCAACCTGGAGCACGCGGCGATGTTGCGGCCGCACGGCGCGCGCCGAAGCGTGGAGGATCGGCGTAGCGTAGATCCAGGTATCGCCGCGATCGGCGGTGCAGGCGAAGGTGCCGCAGCGGGCGACGCTCGCATCGATGTCGCGCTCGGCGATCCGGCCGAGCCGGTGCGAGCCCGGTGCGATGAGCAGGGGTGCATTGCTGTCCGGCACGGGATCGAGATGGATGCGCATCGTCAGCATCGTTTCGAGCAGGGCGAAGGGCGGCTCGACATGGGTGATACCGACCTTGACCGACCACGGCCCGAAGCCCTTGGTATCGACGCGTTCGCGCACCGCGATGGTGCGGTCCTGATGCCAGCCGAGCGCCCAATTGGCCGTGGCGCTCTTGTCGAACAGGATGGCGCGGACCGCACGGCTGTTTTCACCCTGGCGATCAGCGACAAGGCGACCGATCACGCCGGTGCCGTCGAGCAGTGCCGCGAGCCCGGGGATGCCGTGGAGCCGGACGCCTGCCTGATCGGCGGGGAGGCCGGCGAGAGCGGCTTCGAGATCGTCCAGAATCGAAAGGGCGGCGCCCGGATAGAGCGCCGCCCCGTGATGTTCGATCGTCAGCTGGTCGGGAGACATTTCTGCCCTCACCCTTCCGCGCCTGCGGCGCTCCCTCCCTCTCCCAATGGGAGAGGGAAAAGATTCAGAGCTTCCCGGTCAATTCCGGGACGATCTTGAACAGATCGCCGACCAGGCCGATGTCGGCGACCTGGAAGATCGGCGCGTCCTCGTCCTTGTTGATGGCGATGATCGTCTTGGAGTCCTTCATGCCGGCGAGGTGCTGGATCGCGCCGGAGATGCCGATCGCGATATAGACTTCCGGGGCGACGATCTTGCCGGTCTGGCCGACCTGATAGTCGTTGGGCACATAACCGGCATCGACCGCAGCGCGCGATGCACCGACGCCGGCGCCGAGCTTGTCGGCGAGCGGCTCGATGATGGTGTGGAAGTTCTCGCTGTTCTGCAGCGCACGACCACCCGAGACGATGATCTTGGCCGAGGTCAGTTCCGGACGCTCGGACTTGGCGATCTCGCTGCCGACATAGGTCGACACGCCCTTGTCGCCGGTTGCCGCAACCTTTTCGATCGTGCCCGACCCACCCGAGGTGGCGGCCTTTTCGAACGCGGTGCCGCGCACGGTGATGACCAGCTTGGCATCCTTCGTCTGCACCGTGGCGATGGCGTTGCCGGCATAGATCGGACGGGTGAAGGTGTCCGCACTTTCGACCGACAGGATGTCGCTGATCTGCATCACGTCGAGCAAAGCGGCGACGCGCGGCGCGATGTTCTTGCCGTTCGAGGTGGCGGGGAACAGCACCGCGTCGTGATGGCCCATCAGTTCGACCACCAAAGGCGCGACATTCTCGGCCAGCGCATGCGCAAGCGAGGCATCGTCGGCGACATGGACCTTGCCCACGCCGGCGATCTTCGCGGCCTCGGCGGCGACGCCATCGACACCCTGGCCGGCGACCAACTAGTGCACTTCGCCGAGCTTCGACGCGGCGGTGACCACGGCGAGCGTGGCGTCCTTGACGGATGCACCGTCATGTTCGACCCAGACGAGCGTCTTCATTTCGCGACTCCCATCGCCTTGAGTTTCGCGACCAGTTCATCGACATCGGCAACCTTGACGCCGGCGACGCGCTTGGCCGGCTCGACCACCTTCAGGGTGGTGAGGCGCGGCGACACATCGACGCCGTAATCGGCCGGCGTTTTCTGCGCCATCGGCTTCGATTTGGCCTTCATGATGTTGGGCAGCGAGGCGTAGCGCGGCTCGTTGAGGCGCAGATCGGTGGTGATGATCGCGGGGAGCGAGAGCTTCTCGGTTTCCGAGCCGCCATCGACTTCGCGCGTCACGGTGACGCTGTCGGGGGTCAGCTCGACCTTGGAGGCGAAGGTCGCCTGGCCGGCGCCGAGCAGGCCGGCGAGCATCTGGCCGGTCTGGTTGTTGTCGTCGTCGATCGCCTGCTTGCCGAGGATGATCAGCGCGGGGCTTTCCTCCTCGACGATCTTGGCGAGCAGCTTGGCGACGCCGAGCGGCTCGATCTTCTCTTCGGAGACGACAAGGATCGCACGGTCCGCGCCCATCGCCAGCGCGGTACGCAGCGTTTCCTGCGCCTTCTGCTCGCCGATCGACACCACCACGATCTCGGTGACGCCCTTGTCCTTGAGGCGGATCGCCTCTTCGACCGCGATCTCGTCGAACGGGTTCATGCTCATCTTGACGTTGGCCAGATCGACCCCCGTCCCGTCCGCTTTCACGCGGGGCTTTACGTTATAGTCAAGCACACGCTTGACCGCGACCAGCACCTTCATTGCAATCCACTCCTGTATCCGAAACCTTCCCGGGGAGGCAGGTTCAGGCGGCGTTCTTCACTTCGGCGACGATCTTGCGGGCGGCATCGCCCAGATCATTGGCGGGGACGATGGCGAGACCCGAATTCGACAGGATCGCCTTGCCTGCTTCGACATTGGTACCCTCGAGGCGGACCACCAGCGGCACCGAAAGATTCACTTCCTTGGCTGCGGCGACGATGCCCTCGGCGATGATGTCGCACTTCATGATGCCGCCGAAGATGTTGACCAGGATGCCCTTCACCGCCGGATCGGCGAGAATGATCTTGAACGCCGCCGTCACCTTCTCCTTGTTGGCGCCGCCGCCGACATCGAGGAAGTTGGCCGGGAACATGCCATTGAGCTTGATGATGTCCATCGTCGCCATGGCGAGGCCGGCACCGTTGACCATGCAGCCGATATCGCCGTCGAGCTTGATGTAAGCCAGGTCGTACTTGGACGCCTCGAGCTCGGAAGGATCCTCCTCGCTCTCGTCGCGCAGCTCCATCAGGTCCTTGTGGCGGAACAGCGCATTGGTATCGAAGCCGACCTTGGCGTCGAGCACCAGCAGCTTTGCCCCAGAACCATCATCTACGGTGACGGCGAGTGGGTTGATCTCGATCTGCGCGGCATCGGTGCCGAGGAACGCGTCGTACAGCTTCGACGCGACATTGGCGGCCTGCTTGGCGAGATCGCCCTTGAGGCCGAGCGCATTGGCGACGGCGCGGCCGTGATGCGGCATGAAACCGGTCGCGGGATCGATATCGAAGGTCTGGATCTTCTCCGGCGAGTCGTGCGCGACGGTCTCGATGTCCATGCCGCCTTCGGTCGAGACGACCATGGCGACGCGGCCGTGAACGCGGTCGACGAGCAGCGCGAGGTAGAATTCCTTGGCGATGTCGACGCCATCGGTGACGTAGAGGCGGTTGACCTGCTTGCCATGCTCGCCGGTCTGGATCGTCACCAGCGTGTTGCCGAGCATGTCGGTCGCGGCGGCGCGGACCTCATCCTCGGTGCGGGCGAGGCGGACACCGCCCTTGGCCTCTGGCGGCAGTTCCTTGAACTTGCCCTTGCCGCGACCGCCGGCATGGATCTGCGCCTTCACGACGTACAGCGGGCCAGGCAGTTTCTTCGACGCGGCGACCGCTTCCTCGACACTGAGCGCGGCAAAGCCGGCGGGGACGGGCACGCCATACTTGGCGAGCAATTCCTTGGCCTGATATTCGTGAATGTTCATGAGAGCGCCAAAAGCCTTTTTGGGATCGGGACGCACAGGCCCTAAGCACAGCTTCCGGCATGAATCCACCCCCGCGCGCCTGTCAGAAGGCGTAGGGCAGCTTTACGGCGGGTCAGCCAAGGCCGAGTTTGCACAGCGCCGCCGAGCTGGCGGTGACGGTGACGATCTCCGGATCGTTGAGCGAGCGCAGCCGGTAGAGCAGTTGATCGAGATCGCGCGAATGCTCCGCCTTGCCCAACCCCGCCATGCGGCGCAGCTGGAGCAGCGACAGGCGGTGGACCATGCGATCCGCCATGCAGGTCGCGGTGCGTTCGTCGATGCCGGCGTTGATCAGCCCGGCGCGGACCGGCGCCTGGGGTGTGGTGCATCCGGCAAGCATCGCGAGTGCGATGATCGGCAAAAGCATACGCATCTCATTCTCCTGCGTGCATCATCCCGGCCCCATCGCTATAGCCCGGCGCATGTCCTGGACAACCGGCCTTGCTTTGTTTCTCGTCACCGTGATCGGGATGGAGGGCTTTGCCTATGTCGCGCATCGCTGGGTGATGCATGGCTTTGGCTGGTTCCTGCATGAAAGCCATCATCGCGCCCGCCCAGGTAACTGGGAGCTGAACGATCTGTATGCGGTGATCTTCGCCGTGCCGTCGTTCACACTGATCCTTGGCGGGGCGCAACTCGGCTGGTGGCCCGGCTGTACCTGGATCGGTGCCGGCATCGCCGCTTATGGCGCGATCTATTTCGGCTTTCATGACGTCATCGTCCATCGCCGCATCGCAACGCGCTATCTGCCGCGCTCCTCCTATATGAAGCGCATCATCCAGGCGCACCGGCTGCACCATATCGTCGAGACCAAGCATGGCACGGTGAGCTTCGGCTTTTTGTGGGCGCCGAAGCCCGAGGCGTTGAAGGCCGAGCTCAAGCGCCGCGACCATGCCGGGGTGCGCGCCCCGGTCGGTGTCGACACGGCAGCACGCTGAACTTGCCCATAGCCTTCTGGATCGCGGCGACGGTCGCGGTGACGATGCTCGGCCTGTCGAAGGGCGGCTTTGCCGGCATGGGCGCGCTGGCGCTGCCGCTGATCGCGCTGACCATCTCGCCGGTGCAAGCCGCCGCCATCCTGCTGCCGGTGTTGATGGTGCAGGATGTGGTGGGGGTATGGGCATTCCGCCACAGCTGGGACGGCTTCGTGCTGGGCTGGATGCTGCCCGGCTCGATTATCGGCATCGCGCTGGCCTGGGCGTTCGCCGCTTATGTGCCGGAGAGCGCGGTGCTCGGGCTGGTCGGGGCGATTTCGATCCTGTTCGGCTGTTACAGGCTATGGCTCGACCGGGGCGGCGCGATCCGCACGCCGGCGCGCTCGCCCGGCTGGGTCGGCACCTTGCTCGGCATAGCCTCGGGCTTCACCAGCCAGATCGCCCATGCTGGCCAGCCGCCGTTTCAGATCTGGGTACTGCCGCGCCGCCTGCCGCGCGACACCCTGGTCGGCACGACGGCGATCTTCTTCGCCGCGACCAACTGGCTCAAGGTGCCGGCTTATTATGCACTCGGCCAGTTCACCCGCGCCAATCTGACCATCGCGGCGATGCTCGTGCCGCTGGCGATCGCGACGACGCTGGCGGGCGTGTGGCTGGTGCGACGCGTACCGGCGGAACGCTTCTATACCGCGATCTATGTGTTGATGGTGCTGGTCGGCGGCAAGCTGGTGTGGGACTCGCTTCTCTGAGTCCGGACGGAAACAGCGGAGGGGGAGATGATGGCGATGCTGACGGGCAAGGTCGCGGTGGTGATCGGCGGGACGCGGGGGATTGGCGCGGCGATCGGACGGCGACTCGCGGCAGATGGCGCAGCGCTCGCCCTGATCCATCTGAGCCGGTCGGATGAGGCGCAACAGTTGGCATCCGAGTTGCGCGCCGGCGGGGGTGAAGTGCTGGTGCGCCAGGCCGATATTGCGGACGTGCCGGCACTGGTGGCGGCGCTGGATGAGGTCGCCGCGCACTTCGGCCGTATCGATATACTGGTCTGCGTTGCCGGACTTGCGATCACCGGCAGCCTCGACAGCTACGCTCCGGACGCGTTCGACCGCGTCTTCGCGGTGAACGTGCGTGCGCCCTTTGTCGCGGCGCAAAAGGCGGCGGCGCAGATGAGCGCCGGCGGCCGGATCGTGATGGTCGGGAGCATCGTCGCGGATCGGGCGCCGGGCGATGGTGTGACACTCTATGCCGCCAGCAAGGCCGCGCTGGGCGGCATGACGCGCGGGCTGGCACGCGATCTCGGCGCGCGCGACATTACCGCCAACCTCGTCCAGCCCGGGCCGATCGACACCGAGCGCAATCCCGCCGACGGCCCGCATGCCGCGGAGAATCGCGCGCCGCTGGCGATCCGGCGTCATGGCACCGCCGAGGAGGTCGCCGGGCTGGTCGCCTATCTGGTGTCACCCGCCGCCGGGTTCATCACCGGGGCGACCTATAATATCGATGGCGGGTGGAGCGCCTGAGCGGTTAGTCGAACAGCGACGACACCGACGTCTCGTCCGCAATCCGCTTGATCGCCTCGCCGAGCAGCGGGGCGATGGTGAGGTGGCGGATGCGCGAGGCGGCGGCGACCGGTTCGAGCGCGCCGATCGAATCGGTGATGACCAGTTCCTCGAGCGCCGAACCCTCGACCCGCGCGACCGCGCCGCCCGACAGCACGCCGTGGCTGACATAGGCGGCGACGCCGGCGGCACCCGCTTCCTTCAGCGCGGCGGCGGCGTTGCATAAGGTGCCGGCCGAATCGACGATGTCGTCGATCAGGATGCAGAAACGACCCTCGACCTCACCGATGATGTTCATCACCTCGGACTCGCCGGCGCGCTCGCGGCGCTTGTCGACGATCGCCAGCGGGGCGTTGTCGAGCCGCTTGGCCAGCGCCCGGGCGCGCACCACGCCGCCGACGTCGGGCGAGACGACCATCAGGTTGCGACCACTGTACCGCGTCTGGATGTCGGCCGACATGACGGGGGCGGCGAACAGATTATCGGTCGGGATGTCGAAGAAACCCTGGATCTGCCCGGCGTGCAAGTCGACCGACAGCACGCGGTCGGCACCCGCGACGGTGATCAGGTTGGCGACCAGCTTGGCCGAGATCGGAGTGCGCGGCCCCGGCTTCCTGTCCTGCCGGGCATAGCCGAAATAAGGCACGACCGCGGTGATGCGCTTGGCCGAGGCACGTTTCAGCGCATCGATGCAGATCAGCAGCTCCATCAGATTGTCGTTGGCCGGAAAACCGGTCGACTGGAGCACGAAGACATCCTCGCCGCGGACATTCTCGAGGATCTCGACGAACACTTCTTCATCGGCGAAGCGCCGGACCAGGGCCTTGGTCAGCGGGATCTCGAGATAATCGGCGATCGCCTTGGCCAGCGGCAGATTGGAATTGCCGGTCATCAATTTCATGCTGCTTATCCCGTCGGCGGCGCGCTGAATGAGCGGCCTTAGCCAGCGTTGCGTCAAGGCGAAAGACAGTTCTGTGTCGGCGGCTCAGTGCCAAAGGGCGATCACCACCGCGAACAGCAGGAACTGGACGAGGTGATAGCTGGCATTGATCGCCCAGAAAGCGAGGCTGCGGCGCTCGAACAGATACTGGATCGCAAACGCCGTGCCGATCAGCCCGGCACAGGCCAGCGCCAGCAAAAGCGCGTGATCGAGCGCCGGCGCGGGTCCGGCGATCAACGCAAAGACGACGGCGGCGACGAGCGACGCGAACAGGCCGATCGCGATTTCCCGGCCGTGATTCTTCTTCTCTGGCGGGTTGGCCAGATCGATGCCCATTTCGCGCGCCCAGCGCGGCAGGAACATCAGGTTGGAATACCATAGAGCGCCCGGAAAGAATCCGATGACGCCGCCGACGAGCGCCGCGACCAGGTTGATCTGTTGCATGATGCCATCCCGTCTTCCCGACATCGCCCCCGTTGCCGGTGGCAGTTGTGGTCGCACATGACCCCGCCTAAGTCACGCGCATGACTATCATCACCCGTTTCGCGCCTTCACCCACCGGCCAGCTCCATGTCGGCAATATCCGCACCGCGCTGCACAACTGGATGTTCGCGCGGTCGCGCGGCGGCAAATTCATGCTACGTATCGACGATACCGATGCCGAGCGCAGTGAGGAGCGCTTCGTCGATGCGATCCGCGCCGATCTCGCCTGGCTCGGGCTCCTGCCGGATGGCGAGGAGCGGCAGTCGGCCCGCTTCGCGCTATACGAGGCACGCTTCGCCGAACTGCGCGCGGCCGGCCGTGTCTACCCGGCTTATGAAACGGCCCAGGAGTTGGACCTGAAGCGCAAGGTCGCGCTGGGGCGCGGCTTGCCGCCGGTCTATGACCGCGCCGCACTGGCGCTGTCAGAGGCGGATCGGGCCACGCTGGAGGCAAATGGCGTCAAGCCGCATTGGCGCTTCCAGCTCGATCACGGCACGCCGATCGAATGGGACGATCTGGTGCGCGGCCATCAGAAGTTCGACCCGGCGACGATGAGCGACCCTGTGATACGCCGCGCCAACGACTCGTGGCTCTACATGCTGCCGTCCGCGATCGACGATGCCGATATGGGCGTCAGCCATGTCGTGCGCGGCGAGGACCATGTCTCCAACACCGCCCTGCAGATCCAGATGTTTTTCGCACTTGGCGTCACGCCGCCATCCTTCGCGCATGAGGCGTTGCTGACCGGCAGCGAGGGCAAGCTGTCGAAGCGGCTCGGCTCGCTCGGCGTCGATCATTTCCGCGACATCGGGATCGAACCGCAGGCGGTGCGCGCCTTACTGGCGCGGATCGGGACCAGCGACCCGGTCGAGCCGATCGCCGATGCCGCGGTGCTGATCGACAGCTTCGACTTCGGGCGCTTCGGCCGCGCGCCGGCGCGGTTCGACGAGACGGAGCTGGCCACGCTCAACGCCAAGATCATCCACCGGCTCGATTTCGCCGCCGTCGCCGATCGTCTACCCGCGGGGATGGGCGCGGCGGAATGGGAAGCTGTGCGGCCCAACCTGACCAGCATCGCCGATGCGGCCACCTGGTGGCAGGTCATCGCCGGCCCGATCACCCTGCCGGTCGCGCCCGAAGATGCCGACTATCTGGCGGCGGCGGCGAAGGTTGCGGCAACGATCGACTGGTCGGCAGACCCATGGCACGCGCTGACTGCCGTGCTGAAGGCCGATACCGGTCGCACCGGCAAGGCGCTTTTCCTGCCGCTCCGCCGCGCGCTGACCGGGCTCGATCACGGGCCCGACATGGCCGCGCTGCTGCCGCTGATCGGCCGCGACCGCGCCATCGCGCGGCTTTCCAGCTGATGATACATTATCTCTCTTGTCATCTTTGAGTAATGTTGTAACATTGCATCGAGTCGGACATCAGAGCCGGCCGGCTGAACCCTCAGTTGAACGGGAGACTTGCCATGCAAACGATGCGTCTCGTCGAAGGCTATAACCCACCGTCCCGCCTGCGCCCCGGCAGCCTGGGGCTGACCCTGCTGACCACCGGGGTGTTCGTGTCCGGATTGTTCTTTCTCAATCCGAAGATCGTCAGGATGATCGATCCCGTGCTGCACGTGAAGACCATTCGCCTCGATCCGCCGCCGCCGCCCGACAAAGTGGTGGAACAAAAGCAGGTGCCGCAAAAGACCTCGCCTTATGTACCACCGACGCACCCGGAGGTGATCATCCCCAAGGCGCCAGAAATCGACTTCACCAAGACGCCGCCCCTGGATACCGGGCTCAACGACGGACTGGGGACCGCAGGCACCGTCATACCGGAGCCGGTCAAGCTGGCACCCGTGCTGATCGGCGCCAATGTCGACCCGCGCTATGCCAGCTATCTACAGCCGCCCTACCCTGCCGAAGAAAGTCGTGCCGGCAAGGCCGGGCGCGTCACGCTCAGGGTGCTGGTCGGGGTCGACGGCCGGGTGAAGGATGTCGAAAAGGTCAGCGCAGCGAGCGAAGCCTTCTGGGACACGACCCGCCGCCAGGCACTGTCTAAATGGCGTTTCAAGCCCGCGACGCGCGACGGCGTGCCCTATGAGGCGTGGAAAGTGATGAATGTCAGCTTCGTCCTTAACCAGGACGAATGAGCGTCCCGCGCGGTTGCCTCCCCTCGGGTCTGGCAACCGCGCGCGGTCGCGCCTATCTTGGTGTCGATGAATTTCTTTCGCCGCGTCTCGCCGATCAAGGCATCCAACGACCTGTGGAGCTATGTGCGCAGGCGGCGGCCGCACCAGATCGTGTTTCTGACGCTGTCGTTCGCGCTGACCTTCGGCATGTTCCAGCTGTTCATGATCGACACCCGCATCGTGCGGCCGTACACGCGCGACATCGTCTATTTCGAACAATGGCGCGCCGACCGCACCGACGCGCAGATCGTCGCGCAGCAGAAGCTCGACCTGCCCAAGGAAAAGGCGGCACGCGACGCCCAGGCCAAGGCCGATGCCCAGCGTCGCCTCGCGTTCAAGCATATGGAAGACCAGCTCAAGGCAGTCGGGCTCGACTGATGCCGGCGCCACGCTGAGCAAGGACGCGCTCCGCAGCGACGCGCGCTGGATGGCGGCGGCGCTGGCGCTGGCCGAGCGGTGCCGCGGTCGCACCGCGCCCAATCCCGGGATAGGCTGCGTCATCATCGCCGATGGCCATGTGGTCGGGCGCGGCTGGACCCAGCCGGGCGGACGCCCCCATGCCGAGGCGATGGCACTGGCCGAGGCGGGCGAAAAGTCGCGCGGCGCAACTGTCTATGTCACGCTGGAGCCGTGCGCGCATGTTTCGCCACGCGGGCCGGCCTGTGCCGACCTGCTCGTCGCGGCCGGCGTGGCGCGGCTCGTCGCGGCACTGGGCGACCCCGATCCGCGCACCGATGGCGCAGGGTTCGCGCGGTTGCGCGATGCGGGGATAGCGGTCGATCAGGGCGTCGGCGCGGAAGCCGCGGCCCGTGCCATCGCCGGCTTTCTGACGCGCCAGGCCCGGGGCCGGCCGCATGTCACGCTCAAGCTCGCTTTGTCGCTCGACGGCGCGGTGGCGCTGGGGTCGGGATCGAGCCGGTGGATCACCGGCGGCGAAGCGCGGGCGCATGCCCATGTCGAACGCAGCCGCCACGAGGCGATCCTGGTCGGGCGCGGAACATGGGAGTCCGACAAGCCGCGACTCGATGTGCGGCTGGCGGGACTGGAAGGCCGGGCACCGCGCCGGGTGCTGCTGTCGAAGCATGCGACACCGGACGACGACGTGACGGTGATCGACGTGCCGGAAAAGATCGCGTCGCTCGAGGGCGTCGATCATCTGCTGGTCGAAGGCGGCGCGGCGACGGCGGCCGCGTTCCTCGTCGCCGATCTGGTCGACCGGCTGCTGCTTTATCGCGCGCCCATCCTGGTCGGCGGAGGACGAACGCTACCGGACATCGGGCTCACTGATCTCGCGGCGGCGCATGGCCGCTGGCACCTGCTCGACGCGCGCCCGCTTGGCAGCGATCGAGTCGAGGTCTACGAGCGCCGGCGTAGCGAGCGTTAGGGCTGGGCGAAAGTTAGGGCTGGCATGTTCACCGGGATCATCACCGACATCGGCACGATCGCCTCGGTCGAGGCACGCGGCGACACACGCCTCGTGGTCGAGACCGCGTTCGACATGGCGAGCGTCGATCTCGGCGCGTCGATCGCCTGTTCAGGCGTGTGCCTGACCGTGGTCGACAAATCTGGACCCGGGGGCCCGGGCTGGTTCGCGGTCGACGTGTCGGGCGAGAGCATCGCCCGCACCGCCGCCGATCAATGGACGCAAGGCCGCCGCCTCAACCTCGAGCGCGCGATGAAGCTCGGCGACGAACTCGGCGGGCATATCGTCACCGGTCATGTCGACGGCGTCGGTTCGGTCGTCGATGTGTGTGCCGAGGGCGATTCGAAGAAGATCGGCTTTTCGGTACCGGCCGCGCTGGCGCCGTTCCTCGCGCCCAAGGGATCGGTGACGATCGACGGCGTGTCGCTGACCGTCAACGAGGTGAGCGACCAGGACGACGGCACCACCCATTTCGCGATCAACCTGATCCCCCACACCCAGGCGGTGACGACCCTCGGTACGCTGGCCCCCGACAGCCAGGTCAATATCGAGATCGACGTGCTCGCCCGTTATCTGCAACGCATGGAGGCCTATCGTGCCAAAACCCGCTGAACTGGCGCGCCTGCGCCACGGTTTCCTGTCCAGCCCGGAAGAGCTGATCGACGAAGCACGCAACGGCCGGATGTTCATCCTGGTCGATGACGAGGACCGCGAGAATGAAGGCGATCTGATCATCCCGGCGCAGATGGCGACACCGGAGAAGATCAACTTCATGGCGCGCTATTGCCGCGGCCTGATCTGCCTCGCTTTGACCAAGCGCCGCGTCGACGAGCTCGGCCTCGACCTGATGAGCCGCAACAACGGCACGCGGCACGAGACCGCCTTCACCACCTCGATCGAGGCGCGAGAGGGCGTGACGACCGGCATTTCCGCCGCCGACCGCGCCCGCACCGTTGCGGTGGCGATCGACTCGTCCAAGGGCCGCGACGAGATCGTCACGCCCGGCCATGTCTTCCCGCTGGTCGCGCGCGAGGGCGGCGTGCTGGTGCGCGCCGGCCATACCGAGGCGGCGGTCGACATCGCACGGCTCGCCGGCCTCAACCCTTCCGGCGTGATCTGCGAGATCATGAACGAGGATGGCACGATGAGCCGGCTCGACGATCTCGTCACCTTCGCCCAGTTCCACAATCTCAAGATCGGCACGATCCGCGACCTCATCGCCTATCGCCGCCGCCACGACCATCTCGTCGAGAAGCGCGCGGAAATGACGTTCCACAGCAAATGGGGCGGCGACTGGAAGGCGATGACCTTCTTCAACAAGGCCACCGGCGACGAACAGGTGGCGCTGGTCAAGGGGCGCATCGACCCCGACCAGCCGACCCTGGTCCGCATGCACACCCTGTCGATGTTCGTCGATGCGTTCGGCGAGGAATCGGAGCGCGCCGGGCTGCTGTCGCGCTCGATGGAGCTGATCGCCGAGCAAGGCGGCGGCGTGATCGTCGTGATCAATCGCCCGATGAAGGATTCCCTGTCGCGCTTCATCAAGCTGCGCGCGGAAGGCAAGGGCGCCGGCGCACCCGAAGTCGAGGAATTGCGCGATTACGGCGTCGGCGCGCAGATTCTCGCCGAACTGGGCGTGCAGGACATGGTGCTGCTGACCAACACGCACCACACGCTGGTCGGCCTGGAAGGCTATGGCCTGTCGATCGTCGGTGAGCGGCCGATTCCCGGCACCGGAGGCGAGTGAGCATGGCCAGGGTTCTGATCGTCGAGGCGCGCTTCTACGACCATCTCAACGACCTGCTGCTCGATGGCGCGCGCAGCGCGATCGAGGCCGCGGGCCACGAGCACGATACGATCACCGTGCCCGGCGCGCTGGAGATCCCGGGTGCCATTTCGTTAGCGGCCGAGAGCGAGCTTTACGACGCCTATGTCGCGCTGGGCGTGGTGATCCGCGGCGAGACCTATCATTTCGAGATCGTCGCCGGCGAAAGCGCGCGCGGGCTGATGGCGCTGTCGATGGACAATCTGGCGATCGGCAACGGCATCCTGACCACCGAGAACGAGGCCCAGGCCCTGACGCGTGCGAAGAAGCACGAGAAGGACAAGGGCGGCGAGGCGGCCAAGGCCGCGCTCGCCATGCTCGACCTGAAAGCCCGGTTCAGCTGAGCCGATGAGCACGCCGCCGCCGCCGCGCTATCGTGTCATCGAGCGGGGCCGGCGGCTCGTCGTGATCGATAGCTGGGACAAAAGCGCGCCACCCGTCGGCGCGCCGACACCACCGACTCCACCACCCTCCCGACCGGCCCAATCGAACATGCCGGGGGCGACTGGCGCGACGCCGGAACGGGCTGGCCGCATTGGCGGCCTGCTGGTCACCCTTGCCTGTGGCGGCGCCATGGACGGCCAGTGGCGTCCGATCCTGACGACCAGGGAATATTATGACGCCAAAGGCCCGCGTGAGATCACCCTGTCGGCGCCGGCGGCACGGCGGCTCGGCAGCCTGTTGTCGCGCGCGGCGATCGCGCTCGCCGTCATCGCCGTGATCCTCTGGGCCTTCCCGTATCTGCTGATCCTGTTGGTCGGCGGCTTCTGGGCCGGTATCGCCGGATTGAACTCGGTCGCCAGACCAGCGATCACGCGCTGGATCGACGGGCTGGAGACGCAAAGCACGACTTGAGCCCGGGCCGCTGCTTACTTATACTGATGTAAGTAAGGAACAGAACCATGGCGCTCGCCCACACTTTCGAAGCCAATCCCCACTGGCTGCCGCGCAACGCGCCGCATGCGCTGGATGACATGCCGGGCGAGGACGGCATTCCCTTCTTCGGCAATACGCTGCGCATGCTCAAGGACCCGGTGGCCTTTGGCCGCCGCATGGTCGAAACCTATGGCACCATCTACCGCAACCACGCCTTTGGCGGGCGGACGGTGATGATGATCGGCCCCGAGGCAAACGAGCTGGTGCTGTTCGACCGCGACAAGGTCTTCTCGTCGGAACAGGGCTGGGGCCCGATGCTCAACCTACTGTTCCCGCGCGGGCTGATGCTGATGGATTTCGACCATCACCGCGCCGACCGCAAGATGATGTCGGTGGCGTTCAAGCCCGAGCCGATGCGCCATTATGCCGCCGAGCTCAACGCCGGCGTCGCCGCGCAGGTTGCCGGTTGGGCCAATCGCAAGCTGCGTTTCTACGATGCGATCAAGGCGCTGAGCCTCGATCTTGCCGCGACAAGCTTTCTCGGTGTGCCGCTCGGCGACGAGGCGACGCGCATCAACCAGGCGTTCGTCGACGAGGTGCAGGCAGCCGCCACGCCAATCCGCGTGCCGCTGCCGGGCACGCAGATGCGCAAAGGGGTGAAGGCGCGCCAATATCTGATCGATTATTTCCGGCGCGAGATTCCCGCGCGCCGCGCCGGCTCCAACCATGTCGGCGGGATGGATTTCTTCTCGCAATTCTGCCGCGTGACCGGCGATGACGGTACGCCGCTGAGCGACCAGGCGATCGCCGACCATATGAACTTCCTGATGATGGCGGCGCACGACACCATCACCTCGTCTGCGACCAGCCTGATCATGCTGCTCGGCCGCAACCCCGACTGGCAGGACAAACTGCGCGCCGAGATCATGGCGGTCGGCATGGATCCGGTGCAGGGCGTCGCTTATGCCGATCTCGATAGGCTGGTACTGACCGACTATGCCTTCAAGGAAGCACTGCGCATGGTGCCGCCGGTGCCGTCGCTGCCGCGCCGCGCGCTGAAGGACTTCAGCTTTGGCGGCTACGACATTCCGGCCGGCAGCTTCGTTGGGCTCAATGTCGGCTTCACCCATTATATGCCCGAGCATTGGACCGACCCGAAGAGTTTCGATCCGATGCGCTTCGCGCCGGAGAATGCCCGCGGCCGGCACAAATATGCCTGGGTGCCGTTCGGCGGCGGCGCGCATATGTGCCTCGGCCTGCACTTCGCGACGATGCAGGTGCGGATTCTCGTGGCGCATCTGCTGTCGCGCTACCGGATCGAACTGGACGAAGGCGCCGGGGAGGCGTGGCAGTATTTCCCGATTCCCCGGCCGAAGGATGGGCTACCGGTGAGGTTCGTGGCGTTGGCCTAAGTTTCCCTCTCCCCTTCGGGGAGAGGGAGGAGCGCCGAAGGCGCGGAGGGAGAGGGGCAGTCGCGAACGCTGACCGCGCGTTTGCCGCACGCCCCCTCTCCCCGCAAGCAGGGAGAGGGAGAAGAAGTTACGCCGCCACGCTCTCCAGCGTCGGATAATCCACATAGCCTTCCGGCCCCTGACTGTACCACGTCGCCATATCGGCCTCGTTCAGCACCGCACCGCTGGCCAGCCGCGCGGGCAAATCCGGGTTGGCCAGGAAACTGCGCCCGAAACTGATCGCATCCGCAACACCGGCGTCGATCTGCTCCTGCGCTGCCTCGAGCGTGAAATAATCCGAATTGAGCACCAGCGGCCCGGCGAACGCCTTGCGAATCTCCGGCGACAGGCGCGGCACGTCGCTGCGGCCGAAGGTACCCTCGGGGCCAGGCTCGCGCAGTTCGAGAAAGCCGATGCCGAGGTCGGACAGCAATTTCGCCGCGGGCACGAACACGCTGACCGGATCGCTGTCGTTGACGCCCTGCGACTCGCCATTGGGGGACAGGCGCACCGCCGTGCGGTCCGCCCCGGCCACCGAGGTGACGCGGATCGCGACCTCGCGCAGCAGGCGCAAGCGGTTCTCCACCGGGCCGCCATAATGGTCGTCGCGGAAATTGGCGCCATCGCGCAGGAACTGATCGATCAGATAACCATTGGCGGCATGGATCTGTACCCCCTCGAACCCAGCGGCGAGCGCGTTTTCGGTCGCGCGGGCATAGCTGTCGAGCAGCCCCGGGATTTCCGCGACGTCGAGCGAACGGGCCTCTTCATAAGGCTGGCGCCCCTCATAGGTATGCACCTTGCCCGGCGATGTTGTGACGGATGACGACACCGGCTGCTCGCCGATCACCGAGGAATGCACCTGCCGGCCCATATGCCAGAGCTGTGCGACGATGCGCCCGCCCGCGTCGTGCACCGCCTGGGTCACCGGCTGCCATGCGATGACCTGTTCGTCGCTCCACAGGCCCGGCGCGAACGGCCAGCCAAGGCCTTGCTGGCTGATGCCGGTCGCCTCGGTAATAATAAGGCCCGCGGACGCGCGCTGGGCATAATATTCCGCCATCAACGGCGTCGGGACGTGCTGGCGCGTGGCCCGACCGCGCGTCAGTGGCGCCATGAGAAGGCGATTGGGCGCGGCGATCGCCCCGAGTTGAATCGGATCGAAGAGACTCGGCATGAAAGTCCGTTTCCTTTTGCTACCTGACACCGTGGAGATAGGTCGTTATGCGACCGCATGCACGCCGCAAAGCCCCCAAGAAAAACTGTCGCGAGAGAAACTGTCGCCGCAGCAACCAAAGGCACCCTGTGGGCTTTTCTCGCGCTGATCGGCGCCAATATGGCGCTGGCGATCGGGCCTTGGTTCGTCCGGATCGCCGATACCGGCCCGATCGCGGCCGGCTTCTGGCGGATCACCCTGGCGGCACCGGTTCTGACGCTGCTGGCGCTGCGCGGCGGCTGGCGGCCGGTCGGTATCAGCCGCTCGCTGTGGATCATGCTGGTCTTTGGCGGCGTGTGCTTTGCCGCCGACCTGGCCAGCTGGCATCTCGGCATCCTGCGCACCACACTCGCCAATTCGACCCTGTTCGGCAATTCGGCGATCCTGTTCTTCCCGGTCTATGGCTTCCTCGTCGCGCGCACCTGGCCGACACGCTCACAGGGTCTGGCGCTGTTGCTCGCCCTGATCGGCGCGACATTGTTGATGGGACGATCCTATGAGCTCAACCCGCGCAACCTGACCGGCGACCTGTACTGCCTGCTCGCCGGTGTGCTCTATACCGTCTATTTCATCTGCATGGCGCGGGCGCGCGATACGCTGGCGCCGTTCCCGGCGCTGGCCCTGTCGACCATCACCAGCATCCTGCCGCTGCTGCTTTTCGCGGTCGTCGCCGGCGAGCGGATCATTCCGCACGACTGGGCGCCGCTGCTCGGCCTCGCTCTGGTCAGCCAGGTGATCGGCCAGGGGCTGATGATCTATGCGCTCGGCCGCTTCTCGCCGCTGGTCGTCGGCATCGCTTTGCTCACCCAGCCGGTGATGGCGGCGGCGATCGGCCTGCTCGTTTATGGCGAGCGGCTCGGCCTGCCCGACCTGATCGGCGCCGCGCTGGTCGCCGTGGCGCTGGTGCTGGTGCGGGATGCGCCGAAAGAACCGGATCAGCTTGCCGCAGAGCCCGAGCAGGATAGATAGGGATCATGGTGCTGCCCCCCGACCCCACGCTCGACGAGATTCGCGCCGCGCTCGCCCCGGCGATCGCCGCCAATGCCGGGTTCGACGGCTGGAGCGATGCCGCACTAATACTGGCGGCCCAGGCCGAGGGCGTCGATACCGACGTCGCGCGGCTGGCCTTTCCCGGCGGTGCGATCGACATGATCGATGCGTGGTTCGCGGGCGTAGACGCGGCGATGCTCGCCGCACTGCCGCCCGAAAAACTCGCCACGATGAAGATCCGCGAGAAGATCACCGCATTGGTCGAGGCTCGGCTCGCCCTGCTCGCGCCACGGCGCGAATCGCTGCGCCGTGCGCTGGCGATGCTCGCCATGCCGACCAACCTGGTGCGCGCCGCCAGGCTGGGCTGGCGCGCCGCCGATCTGATGTGGCACGCGGCAGGCGACACCGCGACCGACTATAATCATTATTCCAAGCGCACGATCCTTGCCGGCGTCTATGGCGCGACCGTCACCGTGTTGGTCAATGACGAGAGCGAAGGCCATGCCGAGACCAGCGCCTTCCTCGCGCGGCGGATCGAAGGCATCATGCGTTTCGAAAAGACCAAGGCGCAGCTGATCGGCCGCACCAGCCACCGCCCGAGCCTGACCCGTTTCATCAGCCGCCTGCGCTACCCGGCGAGCTAGGCCCTCTTCTTGCCCCTCCCTTTTTCAGGGAGGGGTAGGGGGTGGGTGCGAGCGCAGCGAGCCCTTCTAGGTCAGCATCAAGAACTACTGTCGCAAGCCGCCGAGTGCCTCGGCGGCACCCACCCCCCACCCCTCCCTGGAAGGGAGGGGAGAAAGAGGGCGTGCCACCCCCAACAGTTATTGATAATTAATCGCAGTATCGCTAGATCGACAGTAATGAAGCTGCCGATCCGCCTCGACTCACTGCCGCGCCACCAGCGCGCGACCGTCGCCGGCATCGATTGGGCAGTGCTGACCGTGCCCGAGGCGCGGCGACTGCGCGAGCTCGGCGTCGATGAGGGCGTCGGGATCGAGGTGCTGCACCGCGCGGCCTTTGGTACCGGGCCGATCGCCTGCCGTATCGGGCGTATGACCGTCGCACTGCGCCGTGCCGTGGCCGGCTCGATTCACGTCTCTCCGATCGCCGGATAGTGTCGCAAACGCCGCTGGTTGCGCTGGTCGGCAACCCCAATGCCGGCAAGAGCGCGCTGTTCAATGCGCTGACCGGCGCGCGGCAAAAGGTCGGCAATTATCCCGGCGTGACGGTCGAGCGGCATTCGGGCCGGCTGACGCTGAGCGATGGCCGCGCGGTCGATCTGGTCGATCTGCCCGGCGCCTATAGCCTCGACCCGTCGAGCCCCGACGAGCGCGTGACGCGCGACGTGGTGACCGGCACGCAGGATGGCGAGCGTCTGCCCGATGCGCTGGTCGTGGTGGTCGATGCCGCCAATCTCGACAATCACCTGCGCTTCACGCTGCAGTTGATCGCGCTCGGCCTGCCGGTCGTCGTCGCGCTCAACATGATCGACATGGCCGAGCGCGACGGGCTGACGCTCGACCCGGCGGTGCTGGAGCGAGAGCTCGGCGTGCCGGTGGTGGCGACCGTGGCGGTGCGGCGGCGCGGACTCGACGAACTGAAGGCGCGGCTGACCGCGCTGGTGATCGAAGGACCGGTGCGACTGCGCGCCAGCACGGGCCATGTCGACAACGATATCGTCACACTGCAACGCCGCGCGCGCACGCTGTCCGCCGCCGCGACGATCTCCGAAACGCCGGCGCGGCGCTGGACGCACATGCTCGATGCGGTGCTGCTCCA
>NZ_JAQGLG010000050.1 GCF_028292965.1 Sphingomonas bacterium
TTGCAGTCCAGGATGCGGCCGGCGATCGAGTCCGGCGCGAAGCCGCCGAAGACCACCGAATGCACCGCCCCGATCCGGGCGCAGGCCAGCAAGGCGTAGGCGGCCTCGGGGATCATCGGCAGATAGATGGTGACCCGGTCGCCTTTCTTCACGCCCTGGCCCTTCAGCACATTGGCGAAGCGGCACACCTCGCCGTGGAGTTGGCGATAGGTGAAACGGCGCGGTTCGTCGGTGGGTTCGTCGGGTTCCCAGATCAAGGCGACCTGATCGCCGCGCTTGGCGAGGTGACGATCGAGGCAATTGGCCGCGACGTTCAATCGGCCATCGGCGAACCATTTGATGTGAAAGTCGCGCTTGGCGAACGACCAGTCGCCAGCGATCTCCGGGCGCTTGATCCAGTCGAGCCGGCGCGCCTGTTCGAGCCAGAAGCTGCCCGGATCGGCGAGTGAACGACCATAGAGTTTCTCATATCCGGCCGCGTCGAAGCGCGCGCGCTTCGCCCATTCGGGCGGGACGGGATAGAGAGTCTGGTCGGTCATGAACGCCTCCTGTCGCGCCCTTTGCCGAACCGCACGGGCGCAATGCAAGCGCGTTCGTTACAGTCACGCATTTGATTGTTAGTTGATCGATCAATCAAGTCGTGCAAAAACACTTGAGTGACCGATCAACTGGCTTCCGATTCGCAACGGCCGACCGCCGAACGCCTGCTGGACGCGGCGATGCTGCTGTTCATGGAAAAAGGCTATCTTTCGACCAGCGTGGCGGACATATTGCGCGAGGCTAAGGCCAATTCGGGCAGCCTGTATCACGCCTTTCCGACCAAGCAGGACGTGCTGATCGCGGTACTCGAACGCTATCGTAGCGGTATAGGGCCGATGCTGCTCGCGCCGGCGTGGGAAGGTGTCGATGATCCGATCGACCGCATCTTCGCACTGCTGGCGCGTTACCGCGCGGGCCTCGAAATGACCGATTGCACCTATGGTTGCCCGATCGGCAGCCTGGCGCTCGAACTGCACGAGCCCGATCCGCCGGTGCGCGCGCTGCTCGCCGCCAATTTCGAGGGCTGGGTGGCGGCGATCCGGGGGTGTCTCGACGCGGCGGCGGATCGCCTGCCTGCCGCTACCGATACCGAGGCGCTCGGCCAGTTCGTGCTGACGGTGATGGAGGGCGGGGTGATGCAATCGCGCACGCATCGCACGCTCGACGCCTTCGACGCCTCGGTGCGCATGCTGCGCGACTATTTCGACCGACTGGAAGCTGCACGGGAAGGGGAGAGATGATGAGGGGATTATTGCTTGCCGTGATGGCGCTGGCTTGCACGACCGTTGCCAGTGCTCAGACGCCGGCGAAACCGGCGTTCGCGCAGGTCACGGGCACGGCCGCGGACGGCGCGCGTTATTATGAGAATTCGATCGTCATCAAGGCGCCGGTGAAGAAGCTGTGGGCGGCGTTCACCGATCAGGCCGCCTATCGCGCCTGGGCAGACGTGCCCGTATCGGCGATCGATTTCCGGCTCGGCGGGGCGATCGAGGCGAATTACAATCCACAAGGGCATCTCGGCGACCCGCAGAACATCAAGAACATGTTCATCGCCTATGTCCCCGAACGGCTACTGGTGTTCCGCAATGTCCAGGCACCCGACGGACTGCCGGGCAAGGCGGCCTATGGCAACACCGCCAAGACGCTCGAATTCCAGGCGCTCGGGCCGAACGAGACGCGGGTGACGGTGTCGGGCATGGGTTTCGCGCCGGGCGAGGATTATGACAAGCTCTACCGCTTCTTTTCGCGCGGCGACGGCGAGATGCTGGTCGCGCTCAAGGCGGCGATGGAGACGGGGACGAAGTAACCGCGGGACCATTCACACTAGGGGAGGATGAGATGAATCGCCAGACGTTGATCAAGGCGGTGGTGATCGGGCTGGTGCTCCAGCTGATCATGGTGGTGAGTGGGCATTTCATCGCCCCGATCAAGGAATGTTTCGGAATCGTCGGGATGCTGATCTCGCTGGTCGCGGGCGTCATCTATGTGCGGACCACGCGCGGCTCCTGGGGCGACTCGTTGATCGGCGGAGCGCTGGCGGGCGGTATCTGTGCGCTGATCGGGATTGCGGTGTCGTGTGCGCTCGGCGATGTCGATGCCGGGGTGCTGGTGTACGGGACGCTCGGCTCGGCGGTAGCGGGGCTGATCGGCGGCGCGGTGGCCAAGCTGATCCCCTGACGGAGGAAATCGTTCGTCAGGACGCCGGCGCGAGACGGGCACCCATCGGGCCGGCGTTCACCGAACCCCAGTCGTAGAGCGCCTGTAGCACAGGTTGCAGCGACGCGCCGCGTGGCGTGAGGCGGTAGCGCGAGACGCCGCCTTCTTCATGCGTTTCGGCGAGGCCGAGGGCGACGATATCACGCAGCCTTTCGCTCAGCATCTTGTCGCTGAGCGTCGGGATCAGCGCGCGCAACTCGCCGAAGCGCATCGGCGCCTGTTTCAGTCGGGCCAGGATCACGGTCTTCCATTTGCCGCCGAGCGCATCGACCGCGAATTCCACCGGGCAGCCATAGTCTCGACCCAAGGTCCGCATCATTTGTCCCTTACTTACCAGCCGGTGCGTTGCGCGGGTCCGGCACGCGCCATAACCTTGGCATGACGAGATCCTGGTCAAGGGGAATGATGTTGAAGGCCGATGCCACGCTACGAGTGACGCGCGACGGGCCCTATGAACTGAGCGGCGATGCAGCGCTGGTCGATCATCTCGGCGTTGCGATCGCGGTCGAGGCGATGCCGGTGAAGCTGTGCCGTTGCGGCCGTTCGCAGACCAAGCCGTTCTGTGACGACAGCCATCTCGATTCTGGCTTCACCGGCGCGAAGGATGCGCATCGGGTGCCGGACAGGCTCGACGTCTATCCCGGCCAGGCGGTGACGATCTTCGACAATCGCGGGCTGTGCGCGCATTCGGGTTTCTGCACCGACCGTGTCGCCGGCGCCTTCCATGTCGGCGAGGAACCGTTCGTCACCCCGAGCGGCGCGCGGCTCGACGAGCTGGTCGGCGCGGCGCGGCGCTGTCCGTCTGGCGCGTTCTCGGCGGGGATGGACGATGCGCCGGATCGCGGCCTGACCGACAGCAAGCGGCCGGCGCAGGTCGAGGTGTCGCTGAACGGGCCGTATCGCGTGACGGGTGGCATCATGCTGCTCGACGAGGATGGCAATCCGCAAGCGCGGCCGCAGGGCGCGTCGCCGGAGCATTACAGCCTGTGCCGTTGCGGTTCCTCGCTCAACAAGCCGTTCTGCAGCGGCATGCACTGGTCGGTCGATTTCCACGATCCGGTGGCCGATGCCGAGCGTGTACCGACGCTGTTCGAATGGGCCGGCGGTTATCCGGCGCTGCTCGACATGACGCGCATCTTCTATAGCCGGCATGTGCCGTCCGATCCGCTGATCGGGCCGCTGTTCGCGACCATGTCGCCCGACCATCCGGAGCGTGTGGCGGCGTGGCTGAGTGAGGTGTTCGGCGGGCCGAAATTCTACAGCGAACGCTATGGCGGCTATGGCCGGATGATCTCGCAGCATGTCGGCAAGGGCATCCGTCCCGACCAGCGTGCGCGCTGGGCGGCGCTGATGGCGCAGAGCGCGGACGAGGCGGGGCTGCCGCAGGATCCCGAATTCCGCGCCGCCTTCATCGCCTATCTCGAATGGGGCTCGCGCATTGCGGTGGAGAATTCGCAAGGCGACGCGCATCCGCCGCCCAATATGCCGGTACCGCGCTGGTGGTGGGTATGCGAAGCGACGCCCGGTGCGCGGGTTTCCGCGCTGGCGCCGGCCGAAGAAGCCGCACCCGAGGCGGCGGCGCTGGCACCGGGCGAGACGCCCGATTTTGCGAGGCATATCCGCCCGCTGTTCCGGCCGATGGACCGCAATTCGATGCGCTTCGCCTTCGATCTGTGGTCGGAGGCGGACTTGCGCACGCACGGGCAGGCGATCCTCGCGCGCCTGCGTTCGGGTACGATGCCGTGCGACGGGGCGTGGCCGGGCGAGCGCATTGATGTCTTCGAGCGCTGGCTGGCGGCTACGGAATAGGCTCGGCACCTGTCGTATGTTCTCCTGCGCACGCAGGCGTCCAGGGTTGCGGGCGTCGCGCCTGGTATCCTGTGTCCTGCTTGCGCAGGAACACATGCTCTACAGGAAGTTGTTCGGCCAGATCATCGTCCACCACATATGGGCGGTCGGTGGTCCGTCGAAGCCGCGGCTCTGGCTGGCCGGCGGAAATGCTGGTCGATCAGGTCGGTGAAGATTTGCGGGATTGTGATGCCCGGCACGAAGAGTGAATGGACAGGTTGAGCTATTTCGATGCTTGCAGCTTTTCGGTCTCGACACATTCCACGCTATTATCTTGTTTCAGGTCGAGGGGCACAAGGTTGGTGGACGTATCGACCACGTCGATGCTGCACGATTGCCATACGGCCGAGCGTTGCAACACGCTGTAATTATGGCCTGCAATCGGCGTGAAGCTCACATTGTTCTGGCAGACGCCGCCGCCGAAGCTGGTGATGCGCTGGACCGAGGCGTAAATGTTGACGGGCGCGCCGGCAGGAATCGGTTTGGTAACCGAACTGCGCATCATGGCGCTGAACAAGGCCAGGCTCTTTTTGTGCCGACACGTCGCGTCACTGGGCAGCAGATTGCTGGATGGTGATGACGCCCAGGCCAAAACCCTTGTCATATCCCTTACCCATAGTGACGGTGGCGGTTTCGGGCTGATCCGTCGCGCCCAGGGTCGCGACACCCAGCCAGACGCATCCGGCCGCTTTGATCCATCGATGCATTGCTGCACCTTTTTCTCGAACTTCCGCTTTGCCGTTTTGTTTCGCCACCATGCCCTGATTGGTCTGGCTCCGGCTCTACAGGAAGTTGTTCGGCCAGATCATCGTCCGCCACATATGGGCGGTCGGTGATCCGTCGAAGCCCAGGCCCTGGCTCGGCTGGCGGAAATGCCGGCCGATCAGGTCGGTGAAAATCTCGGGATCGGGCATCTCGCTCATATCGTCGAAGAAATAGATGTCGTTGAGCGTGACGTTGCGCGCGGTCATGTACCAGCGATGCGCGCGGGCATGTTCGGCGTCGCGGCGGATATAGTCTGGCGGCACGAAATCCTCGCCGAAGAAGCGGTGATAGCTTTCGGGATAGGTGTAGCCGACCGACGGGTCGGCGAAGTAACGCAACGCCTGGTGATATTGCACCGCCCAGGCGATCTCCTCGTCGACATAAGGCGCGATCATCTGCGCGCCCCAATAACCATGATCGGTGCGGATCAGGCAGGCGTTGGAGATGTCGTGGAGCAGGCAGGCGAGAATCACCTTCTCGTCCTGGCCGCCATCCATCGCGCGCTTGGCCGAACCGAGCAGATGACGCCCGGTGATGCCGGTCAGCCGGAGGCGGAAGAAATCGAGCAGGGTCGGCGCCTCGGGCATGCGCGGCAGGGCCGGGTTGTCGCCCATCATCATCACCGTGTCCGGGCTCAGGCGGGCGAGCGCCTCATGCTCGCCGGTCGACTGGCCGGTGCCGACGATCGCGACCGGCGCCGGGATGATCAGGCGCTCGCGGCCTTCTTGTGGCCAGGGGCGGTCGTCGGGGAGATGGTCGATGCACATGGCCGATTGTTTGCCGCAGGACGGCCATGCGGGGCAAGGCGTTTCGTCTTCTCGAGCTTTCATCGTAAAACCCGGCCAAAGAAAAGGAGGGCATGATGGCGGGCACGATCCTGGTCACCGGCGGCAGCGGGTTCATTGCCGGCTATCTCATCCGGCAATTGGCGGCGGAGGGGTGGACGATCAACGCGACGATCCGCTCGCTGACGAAGGAGAGCAAGGTGCGCGCGCTGATCGGCGTGCCCGAGGCGCAGCTGCGGTTCTTCGCCGCCGACCTGACCAATGACGCCGGCTGGGCCGAGGCGGTCGCCGGGTGCAGCCATGTCGCGCATGTCGCATCGCCCTTTCCTGTGGCCGCGGTGAAGCATGAGGATGAACTGGTCGTGCCGGCGCGCGAGGGGGCACTCCGGGCGTTGCGGTTCGCGCGCGACGCGGGCGTGCGGCGGTTCGTGATGACCTCGTCGATGGCGGCGATCGCCTATGGGCATGAAGGGCGGTCGCGCTTCACCGAGGCCGACTGGACCGATGTCAACGCGCGCGACATCTACCCGTATGTGAAATCCAAGACGATCGCCGAGCGCGCGGCGCGCGACTGGGTCGCGGCCGAAGGCGGGACGCTGGAATTCTGCACGGTCAATCCGTCGGCGGTACTCGGGCCGGTGTGGGGTGACGATTTCTCGGCCTCGATCGAGGTGGTCAAGAAGATGCTTGAGGGCGCGCTGCCGGGTTATCCGCGGCTTGGCTTCGGTATCGTCGATGTGCGTGACGTGGCCGACCTGCACGTCCGTGCGCTGAACGCGCCGGATATGGCGGGCGAGCGCTTCGTCTGTTCGGGGCCGTTCTATATGATGGCGGAAGTCGGTCGCGCGCTGCGCAAGCATTTGGGACCCGAGGCGCGAAAAGTGCCGACGCGCAACCTGCCCGATTTCCTCGTGCGGTTGTTCGCACTGTTCGATCCGGTGGTGCGGCAGGTAACCGGCGAGCTGGGCAAGGCGCGCGATGGGGATTCGACCCATGCGCGGGAAGTGCTGGGATGGGAGATGCGGCCGGCGGAGGAGTCGATCGTCGACACGGCGCGGAGTTTGATCGATCTGGGGTTGGTGAAGGTCTAGCTCGACCGTTCGATCCACAACTTCCTGCCCTCACCCTTCCCACTCGGCTGCGCCGAGCGGGCCCCTTCCCTCTCCCAATGGGAGAGGGAGGGAGGCGCGTAGCGCCGGAAGGGTGAGGGCAGGTTGTTTGTCCGGACCCTTCAAACGATCCGGTACGGCACCACTTCCCGCACCTCGGCATCCACCCGGATCGCGCGGTCGGCCGGCGGGAACGCGCGCTGGTCGCAATCGGGGCGCGGGCAGAGGCGGCAGGAGATGCCGATCGGCGTTGGCGGCGCGGCGCGGTCGATCGCGTCGGCATAGACGAAGTCGGCGGCATGCTCCGCCTCGCAGCCGAGCAGCACGGCGTAGCGGCGTGGCGCGCGGGTGAAGCTGCCCGAGGGTTTGACCAGCCCCTTGGCCATCGAGACATAGCGCACGCCATCGGGCGTCTCGGCATGCTGGACCAGGATGCGGTCGGGGATCGCCACCGCCTCGTGCACCATCCATAACGGGCAGGCGCCGCCGAAGCGGGCGAATTGCAGGCGCGTCGCCGAATGACGCTTGGTGATGTTGCCGGCCATGTCGACGCGGCAGAAATAGAAGGGAATGCCGGCCGCGCCGGCGCGTTGCAGCGTGGAGAGGCGGTGGCAGGCCTGTTCGAAGCTGACGCCGAAGCGCCGCGACAGCCGGTCGATATCATGGCGCATCGACCGGGCGGCGGTACGGAAGCGGCCATAGGGCATGGTGATCGCGCCGGCGGCGTAGTTGGCGAGGCCGATGCTGAGCAGGGTGCGCGCCGCGTCGCTGCCGCCGGCCGCGGCGATGTCGGCGATCGGGCCGGCGAAGCGAAGGGCGGCGAGCTGGTGGGCGAGCAGGAAGCGCCGGCTCTCCGCCGGCAGCGCGTCGTTGAGCGTCAGCAGACCGCGCGCCTGATCGAAATGCCGCAGCGGGGCGGTTTCGTCGCGCGACTGGACGATGGTCACGCCACGTCCGGCAAGCTCGGCGGCGAGTGCGCCCTCGGATGGCGCGTCGCCCTCGCCGATCGCTTCGGCCAGCGACTCCGCTGCGCGGTCGAGCGTGTCGACATAATTGCCCGCGTCATGGAACCAGTCGCGCACCGCCTCCCACGGCATGCGCGCCTCGGCGCCCGAGGCCATCACCTCCTCGACCATCTGCAGCCGCGCCTCGGCATCACGCATCGTGGCGTGCAGCGCGATGATACGGTCGGCGATCTCAGGCCGCTCCTCGGCGAGCCGGGCGATCGACTCGGCCGGCGGGGAGGGCGGCAGGACCGGATCGGCCAGCGCGCGTTCCAGCGCGCCGAGCCTGCGCGCCGGAGCCTCACCCTCCATCGCGGAGAGTGCTGCGGGATGATGTCGCCGCAACGCCGCCGTCACCGACGCGGTCAGCGGGCGCTCGCCGCTCTCGAGTTGGGATAGATAGCTCACTGAAATGCCCAGCCGTGCCGCCATCGCGGCCTGGTTCACGCCTGCGGCGATGCGCAGCGCGCGAAGTTGCTCACCGGCATAGAGACGCGTGCGGGCCATGATCGCAGCCTAGTTTGCAAACCTACTCTTCGCAACTTCGCAAGTTCACATTTGCTTTTCGCCGGTGAAGGTTGAAGGGAACGGCCCGCTATCCGGAGAAGCTCATGTCGTCGACGATCGCCGAACTCGAACGCAAGCGCGCCGCGGCGGGGCTCGGTGGTGGCGAGAAGCGCATCGCGGCGCAGCACGCCAAGGGCAAGCTGACCGCGCGCGAGCGGCTGGAGATCCTGCTCGACGAGAATTCGTTCGAGGAGCTCGACATGTATGTCGAGCATAATTGCGTCGATTTCGGCATGGCCGACCAGATCATCCCCGGCGACGGCGTGGTCACCGGATCGGGCACGATCAACGGGCGGTTGGTGTTCGTGTTCAGCCAGGACTTCACCGTGTTCGGCGGTAGCTTGAGCGAGCGCCACGCGCAGAAGATCTGCAAGATCATGGACATGGCCTTGAAGGTCGGCGCGCCGGTGATCGGCATTAACGATTCCGGCGGCGCGCGCATCCAGGAGGGCGTCGCCTCGCTCGGCGGTTATGCCGAGGTGTTCCAGCGTAATGTGCTCGCCTCGGGCGTGGTGCCGCAGATCAGCCTGATCATGGGGCCGTGCGCGGGCGGTGCGGTCTATTCCCCCGCCATGACCGACTTCATCTTCATGGTGAAGGACTCGTCCTACATGTTCGTTACCGGCCCCGATGTCGTGAAGACCGTCACAAACGAGATCGTCACACAAGAGGAATTGGGCGGCGCTGTAACGCACACCACGAAGTCGGGGGTCGCCGATGTGGCCTTCGAGAACGATATCGAGGCGCTGCTCGCGGCCCGCGACTTCGTGGACTAACTCCCGGCATCGAACCGCGACGGCGTGCCGGAGCGGCCCAGTTCCGACCCGTGGGACCGCATCGAGGACAGCCTCGACACGCTGATCCCGGCCTCGGCCAATCAGCCCTATGACATGCACGAGCTGATCCGGAAGACCGTCGACGAGGGCGATTTCTTCGAGGTCCAGCCGACCCATGCCGGCAACATCATTATCGGTTTCGGGCGGATCGAGGGGCGCACGATCGGCATCGTCGCCAACCAGCCGATGGTGCTGGCCGGCTGCCTCGACATCAACAGCTCGAAGAAGGCGGCGCGTTTCGTGCGCTTCTGCGACGCGTTCGAGATTCCGATCGTGACGTTCGTCGATGTGCCGGGTTTCCTGCCGGGGACTAGCCAGGAGTTGAACGGCATTATCAAGCACGGCGCCAAGCTGCTGTTCGCCTATGCCGAGGCGACCGTGCCCAAGATCACCGTCATCACGCGCAAGGCCTATGGCGGGGCCTATGACGTGATGGCGTCGAAGCATCTGCGCGGCGACCTCAATTACGCCTGGCCGACCGCCGAAATCGCGGTGATGGGCGCCAAGGGTGCGGTGGAGATCATCTTCCGCGGGAAAACGCCCGAGGAAATCGCCGAACGCACCGCCGAATATGAGGCGCGTTTCGCCAATCCTTTCGTCGCCGCATCAAAGGGTTTCATCGATGAGGTGATCCAGCCGCACTCGACGCGGCGCCGCATTGCGCTGGGCCTGCGCAAGCTGCGCAACAAGACGCTGGAGAATCCGTGGAAGAAGCACGACAACATCCCGTTGTGATTCTCCAACAGAGGGACTGTTCATGATTTCGATTCTCGCCTTGCTACTGCAAGCCGCCGCACCCGCGCCTGCAGCCACGCCCGCGCCGGTGTTGCCCTGGACGCCCGTCACGCGCGGCGACGCCGCGTCGGGCACGCTGTCCAGCTCGGTCTACGTTTTCTCGCGCACGCCCGGCAGTCGGCTCGCGGTGCGCTGCGACGCGCGGGCCGACAAGGTCGTATCATTGCAGTTTCGTGCGGCCAGCGATCTCGGTGCAGGCCCGGTGCGGCCCGTCCGGCTGATCCTCGACGGCGGTACACCGCTGATTTCCAACTGGGAATTCATCAGCGGTATCGCGCTGGAGCGTGAAGACGCCGCCGTGACGACGATCACCGCCGCGCTCGCCCATGCCCGCGAGATCAAGGTCCACACCACTAACCTCGCCGGCGAGCCGATCGATGCGGTGTTCGACGGCCCGGCCAGCGATGCCGGCCTGACCCAGGTGCTCGCCGCCTGTGGGTATACGCTCGGCGTGGTGCCGGTGCGTACGCCGCCCCCGGCGCCGACGCCCGGCCAGTGAAACTCGGGCGGCTCAACCATATCGGCGTCGCGACGCCGTCGATCGCCGACGCGATCGTCCATTACCGCGAGGTGATGGGCGCGACGGTGATCGGCGACCCGTTCGACCTGCCGGCGCAAGGGGTGAAAGTGTGTTTCGTCGACACGCCCAACACCCAGATCGAACTGATTGAGCCGCTTGGGCCAGCTTCGCCGATCCATGGTTTCCTCGCGAAGAACCCGGCCGGGGGGCAGCACCATCTCTGCTACGAGGTGCCCGACATCCACGAGGCCAAGGCGTGGTTCGAGGCGAAGGGCGCCAAGGTTCTCGGCGAGCCGCGGATCGGCGCGCACGGTACGCCGATCTTCTTCGTCCATCCCAAGGACATGGGCGGCGTGCTGACCGAGATCATGGAAACACCGAAAGGCGCGCATGATGGCCTATGAGCATATCCTAGCCGAACGACGCGGCGACGTGCTGGTGTTGACGCTCAACCGGCCGGAGCGGTTGAACGCCGCGCCGCCGGAAATGTTCGTCGAACTGCGTGGCGCGATCGGCAATCTCGATGGCGCGCGTGCGGTGCTGGTGACAGGTGCGGGCCGGGCGTTCTGCTCGGGCGCCGATCTCGCCGGCGGCGCGCTGGGCGGCGATGATCCCGCCGGCGCGACCTACCTTGCGCTGACCGAGAGTTATAATCCGACCATGGCGGCATTTGCCGATCTCGCGGTGCCGGTGGTCAGCGCGGTGCGCGGGCCCGCAGCGGGGATCGGCTGCAGTCTCGCGCTGGCAGCTGATTTCTGTGTCGCCAGCGACACCGCCTATTTCCTCCAGGCGTTCGTCAATATCGGGCTGGTGCCCGATGGCGGTGCGAGCTGGATGCTGCCGCGGCTGGTGGGCAAGGCACGCGCGACCGAGATGATGATGCTCGGCGAGCGCGTGCTGGCGCCCAGAGCGCTGGAATGGGGCATGATCCACCGCGTCGTCGTCGATGAGGCGCTGGACGAAGAAGCGTTCGCGCTGGCCGAGCGGCTTGCGGCAGGACCGACGATGGCGCTGGGCCTGATGAAGCGCGGCCTCAACCACTCGTTCGAGAATGGTTATGAGGCGACGATGCTGCGCGAGGCCGAAAACCAGCGCGCCGCGCGCGGTTCGGCGGACTCGATGGAGGGCGGCATGGCCTTTCTCCAGAAGCGCAAGCCGGCGTTCAAGGGCGCGTGATGTTCGCGAGCGTTCCCCATCTTTCCACCCCGGCGAAGGCCGGGGCCCAGTCTGGAAGTGGGAAGTTGTTGAGCGGGGTATCCGCCAACTGGCCAGCCCAATACTGGGCCCCGGCCTTCGCCGGGGTGGTTGATGTGCTTGGGGTGGATGAAAAGTAAGATCATGACCGACAAGCCAACCCTCGACGCCTGGGCCGCAGCCGCCGCCAAGGAAGTGAAAGGCGCGGACCTGACCTGGCACACGCCGGAAGGGATCGACGTCAAGCCGCTCTACACGGCCGAGGATGTCACCACCGACCCCGGCCTGCCCGGTTTCGCGCCGTTCACCCGTGGCGTACGCGCATCGATGTATGCCGGGCGCCCCTGGACGGTACGGCAATATGCCGGCTTCTCGACCGCGGAGGAATCCAACGCCTTTTACCGCCGCAACCTCGCCGCCGGGCAGAAGGGCCTGTCGGTCGCCTTCGACCTCGCCACGCATCGCGGTTACGACAGCGACCACCCGCGCGTGACGGGCGACGTCGGGAAGGCCGGCGTGGCGATCGACAGCGTCGAGGACATGAAGATCCTGTTCGACGGCATCCCGCTCGACAAGATGTCGGTATCGATGACGATGAACGGCGCGGTGATCCCGATCCTCGCCTTCTTCATCGTCGCGGGCGAGGAGCAGGGCGTGCCGCGCGCCGAGCTCGACGGGACCATCCAGAACGACATCCTCAAGGAGTTCATGGTCCGCAACACCTACATCTATCCGCCCGAGCCGAGCATGCGGATCATCTCGGATATCTTCGGCTTCACCAGCCGCGAGATGCCCAAGTTCAACAGCATCTCGATCAGCGGTTATCACATGCAGGAAGCCGGGGCGACGCAGCTGCAGGAGCTTGCCTTCACCATCGCCGACGGGCGCGAATATGTGAAATATGGCGTGGCCAGCGGGCTCGACATCGACAAGTTCGCCGGGCGGCTGAGCTTCTTTTTCGCGATCGGCATGAACTTCTTCATGGAGATCGCCAAGCTGCGCGCGGCGCGCGTGCTGTGGCACCGCGTGATGACCGATCTCGGCGCGAAGGACGAGCGCTCCAAGATGCTGCGCACGCATTGCCAGACGAGCGGCGTCTCGCTGACCGAGCAGGACCCGTACAACAACGTCATGCGCACCACGATCGAGGCGATGGCGGCGATGCTCGGCGGGACGCAGAGCCTGCACACCAACGCGCTCGACGAGGCGATTGCGCTGCCGACCGACTTCTCGGCGCGGATCGCGCGCAACACCCAGATCGTCATCCAGGAAGAGACCGGGATGACCAAGGTCGTCGATCCACTCGGCGGCTCTTATTATATCGAGAGCCTGACCCAGCAGCTGGTCGACGGGGCGTGGGAGATCATCCAGCGCGTCGATGCCGAGGGCGGCATGGCCAAGGCGGTCGCGGCGGGCTGGCCCAAGGCGATGATCGAGGAAGCTTCCGCCGCGCGGGCGGCGCGGGTCGATCGCGGCGAGGATGTGATCGTCGGGGTCAACAAATATCGCAAGGCCGGCGAGGACCCGATCGATATTCTCGACGTCGACAATGTTGCGGTGCGCGAGGCGCAGGTGGCGCGGATCAAGCGCACCAAGGCGGCACGCGACGAGGCGGCGTGCCGCGCGGCGCTGGATGCGTTGCGTGAAGGCGCGCGGGGGACCGAGAATCTGCTCGGCCTGGCGGTCGAGGCGGCGCGGGCACGCGCCACGCTGGGCGAGATATCTTCCGCGATGGAGGATGTGTTCGGGCGCTACGGCACCAACCCGACGCCGGTGTCGGGCATTTATGGCGGGGCTTATGATGCCGACGCGCGCTGGGACCGGCTGGTCAACGGCGTCAATGCGACCGAGCGGCGACTGGGGCGCAAGCCGCGGATGCTGGTCGCCAAGATGGGACAGGACGGGCATGACCGGGGTGCTAACCTCGTCTCTTCGATGTTCGGTGATCTCGGGTTCGAGATCGTGCCCGGGCCGTTGTTCCAGACACCCGATGAGGCGGCGGCGCTGGCGATCGACAAGAATGTGGATCTGGTGGGGGCCTCGTCGCTCGCCGCGGGTCACAAGACGCTGATCCCGGAGCTGATCGGCCATCTCCGCGATGCCGGCCGGGCTGACATCAAAGTGATCGCCGGCGGCGTCATCCCAGCGCAGGATTACGACTTTCTGCGTGAGGCCGGGGTGCAGGCGATCTTCGGACCTGGGACCAATCTGATCCTCGCTGCCGAGGAGGTTCTTCGCCTGCTTGGACATAATATGGCACCAGAGACTGAGGCTGCAGAATGAGCGACACCACTGAACTCCCCTCCCGTTTACGGGAGGGGCCGGGGGTGGGCTCCCGATCTCAGTTGGACGGAACGGGGATGGCGGGCGCCCACCCCCCAGCCCCCTCCCGCGAGCGGGAGGCGGAGCCGCGTAGCGACTGGACCCGCGCGGAAATCGCCGACCTGTTCGACCTCCCCTTCACCGAACTCCTGTTCCGCGCCGCTACTGTCCACCGCGCACACCATGACCCCGTCGCGGTGCAGCGCTCCACGCTGCTGTCTATCAAGACCGGCGGCTGTCCGGAGGATTGCGGTTACTGCAACCAGTCCGCCTCGGCCGAGACCGGCCTCAAGGCGTCGAAGTTGATGGATGTCCGCGCCGTGCTGCAAGCCGCTGCGCAGGCGCGCGACAATGGTTCGACGCGTTTCTGCATGGGCGCGGCGTGGCGCGAGCCCAAGGACAAGGACATCCCGGCGCTGGCCGAGATGATCCGCGGCGTGCGCGGCATGGGGATGGAAACCTGCATGACGCTCGGCATGCTGACGCCGTCCCAGGCCGAGGCGCTGGGCGAGGCGGGGCTCGATTATTACAACCACAATATCGACACGAGCCCCGAGAACTACGCCAACGTCATTTCCACGCGGACCTTCGAGGACCGGCTCGACACGCTCGACAATGTCCGCGCCGCCGGGATCAACGTGTGCTGCGGTGGTATCGTCGGCATGGGCGAGACCCGCGCCGACCGCGTTGGCTTCATCCATGCGCTGGCCAGCCTGCCGGTCCATCCCGAGAGCGTGCCGGTCAATGCGCTGGTGCCGGTCAAGGGCACGGTGCTCGGCGACATGCTCGCCGACACCCCGCTGGCCAAGATCGACGATATCGAGTTCGTCCGCACCGTCGCCGTGGCGCGCATCACGATGCCGCTGAGCATGGTGCGCCTGTCGGCCGGCCGCGAGAGCATGAGCGATGCTGCGCAGGCGCTGTGCTTCATGGCCGGCGCCAATTCGATCTTCACCGGCGACAAGCTGCTGACCACCGGCAATGCCGGCGATGATGCCGATGCGGCGCTGTTCGCGCGGCTGGGGCTGAAGGCCATGCAGATCGAGGAACCGATGTCGGTCGCGGCGGAATAGTTTTCACCCCTCTCGCTTGCGGGAGGGGCAGGGGTGGGCTGGCGCTCACCATCAACGATACCGTTGCGGCAGGCCGGGCGCCCACCCCCAGCCCCTCCCGCAGGCGGGAGGGGAGTCAGAAGAGCGTGTTCAAGAAAATCCTGGTCGCCAATCGCGGCGAAATTGCGTGCCGCGTGATGCGGACCGCCAAGAAGATGGGGATCGCCACCGTCGCGGTCTATTCCGATGCCGATGCGCGCAGCCCGCATGTGCTGATGGCCGATGAAGCCGTGCGGCTCGGGCCGGCACCGGCGGCGGAGTCCTATCTCAAGGCCGAGCTGATCCTGCTCGCCGCGAAGGAAACCGGCGCCGACTGCATTCATCCGGGCTACGGTTTCCTGTCCGAGCGTGAGAGCTTTGCGCGCGCCTGTGCCGAGGCCGGCATCGCATTCGTCGGCCCGCCGCCCAACGCGATCGCCGCGATGGGCGACAAGATCGAGTCCAAGAAGCTGGCCAAGGCCGCCGGCGTTAATGTCGTGCCGGGTTTCCTCGGCGAGATCGCCGATACCGAAGAGGCGGTGAAGATCGCCGGGGAGATCGGCTATCCGGTGATGATGAAGGCTTCGGCCGGCGGCGGCGGCAAGGGCATGCGCCTCGCATACGGCGAGAAGGACGTGCGCGAGGGCTTTGAGGCGACCAAGCGCGAGGGGCTCGCCAGTTTCGGCGACGACCGCGTGTTCATCGAGAAGTTCATCGAGAGCCCGCGCCACATT
Source organism: Sphingomonas bacterium (assembly GCF_028292965.1). Taxonomy (GTDB): domain Bacteria; phylum Pseudomonadota; class Alphaproteobacteria; order Sphingomonadales; family Sphingomonadaceae; genus Sphingomonas. Next base: position 15,827 of record NZ_JAQGLG010000050.1, read on the forward strand.
GAAATCCAGGTGATGGGCGACCAGCATGGCAACATCCTCTATCTCGGCGAGCGCGAATGCTCGATCCAGCGTCGCCACCAGAAGGTGGTCGAGGAAGCGCCGTCACCGTTCGTCACGCCGGAAATGCGCAAGGCGATGGGCGAGCAGGCCGTCGCGCTGGCCCGCGCGGTGGGTTATTATTCGGCCGGCACGGTCGAGCTGATCGTCTCGGGCGCCGACACCAGCGGCACGGGCTTCTACTTCCTCGAGATGAACACCCGGCTGCAGGTCGAGCATCCCGTCACCGAGGAAATCACCGGGCTCGACCTGGTCGAGCTGATGATCCGCGTCGCGGCGGGTGAGAAGCTGCCGCTGACCCAGGAACAGGTGAAGCTCAACGGCTGGGCGATCGAGAACCGCATCTATGCCGAGGATCCCTATCGCGGCTTCCTCCCGTCGATCGGCCGGCTGGTGCGCTACAATCCGCCGCTCGCGGGCGGCGGGGTGCGCGTCGATGACGGTGTCGCCGAGGGCGGCGAGGTCAGCATGTTCTACGACCCGATGATCGCCAAGCTGATCACCTGGGCGCCGACCCGCGAAGAGGCGATCGACAAGCAGATCGCCGCGCTCGACGCGTTCGAGATCGACGGGCCGGGCAACAATATCGACTTCGTTTCGGCGCTGATGCAGCATCCGCGCTTCCGCGCCGGCGCGCTGACCACCGGTTTCATCGCCGAGGAATATCCCGACGGGTTTCACGGTGCGCCCGCGTCCGCCGATCTGCTGCGCACGCTTGCCGCGGTCGCCGCCTTTGCCGCCACCGCCCAGGCCGATCGCGCCCGCCGTACCGATGGCCAACTCGGCAAGCGGCTGCGCCCGCCCTCGGCCTGGGGCGTCAAGATCGGCGATGTCGAACATGACGTGCTGATCTCGACCGACGGCATCACCGTCGATGGTACCGAGCTGCCGCTGGCGATGGAATATACACCGGGCGACCGATTGGTGACGGTCGAGGGCGAGGAGGGCGATCTCAATGTGCGCATCGCGCGCACCCGCGCCGGCTTCAAGCTGACCACGCGCGGCGCCAGCCATGTCGCGCGCGTCCTGCCGGCGCATGTCGCGCCTTATGCCAAGCACCTGATCGAGAAGATTCCGCCCGATCTGTCGCGCTTCCTGCTGTGCCCGATGCCGGGCCTGCTGATGCGGCTCGACGTGGCGGCAGGCGACAAGGTCGAGGCGGGGCAGGCGCTCGCCGTGGTCGAGGCGATGAAGATGGAGAACATCCTGCGCGCCGAGAAACCGGGCGTGGTCAAGTCGGTCAATGCCAGGCCCGGCGACAGCCTCGCGGTCGACGCAGTGATCCTCGAAATGGAGTGAATTCAACCGGGGTTACAAACTGCGACAATATTTCGGTGGACCCGAAACGGTCCTACAACCATTTGGACAGGATGTTTCGCCAGCGTATCGCCCTGCTCCTCGCCGTCGCACTGCCCGTTGCCGGTTGCACGGTCGGGCCGAGCTATCGCCCTGCCGGGTCCGTCGCCCTGAGCGTGCCGGACAGCTATTCGGTCGCCGCGCCCGCCGCGCCGACACCGGCCGATCTCACGGCGTGGTGGAGCAGCTTCAACGATCCATTGCTGACGCGCATCGTCGAACAGGCGCGCACCAACAATCTCGATATCGCTCAGGCGGTCGCCCGGCTGCGTCAGGCGCGCGAGGCGCTGGTCCAGTCGCGCGCGCAGCTGTTGCCGACGGTCAGCGGATCGGCCGGCTACACGCATAGCGCGACGCTGGCCGGCGGATCGACCACCACGGTGGTCAACGGCCAAGTGCTCGGCGCGCGCGGCGCCAGCGACAATCTCTCGCTCGGCCTCGACGTCGCTTATCAGGCCGATCTGTTCGGCGGCGTGCGCCGTTCGGTCCAGGCGAGCCGTGCGCAATATGAGTCGTCGGGCTTCACCTATGCCAATGTGCTGATCTCGACCGAGGCTGAAACCGCGCGCAATTATGTGCTCGCCCGGCTCTACCAGGCGCAGCTCGCCAATGCGCGGGATTCACTCGGCGTGCAGGACGACAATCTCGAAATCGCTGGTTACCGGTTGAAGGCCGGGCTGGTCTCGTCGCTCGACACCGAACAGGCCCGCGCCCAGCGCGCCCAGACCGCGGCGACGATCCCGACGCTCGAGCAGAATTATAATGCCGCCGTATCGCGGCTCGGCGTGCTGACCGGCCAGGCGCCCGGAGCGCTCAAGGCCGATCTCGCCGCCGCGGCGCCGATCCCGACCGCAGCGGGGGCGATCCCGGTCGGCATTCCCGCCGATACGCTGCGCCAGCGCCCCGACGTGCGCGCCGCCGAACGCAGCCTCGCCGCGGCGACCGCGCAGATCGGCGTGGCCGAGGCGCAGCTCTATCCCCAGCTTGCACTGAGCGGCAATCTGTCGACCAATGCCGGCACGTTCGGCAATCTGCTCAATGTCATCACCGGGCAGTTCTTCGCCGGCCTGACCCAGTCGATCTTCAACGGCGGTCGCCTCCACGCCCAGGTGCGCGCCAATGAGGCGGCGGCAGAGGGTGCCTTTGCCGCCTACAAGTCGACCGTGCTGACCGGGCTCGAGGACGTCGAGAATGCCGTGGTGGCGCTCGATGCCGCGCGCCAGCGCGAGGCGCAGTTCGCCATCGCCTATGATGCCGCCAACAACACCGCGATCCTTTCGCGCAGCCAGTATCGTGCCGGGTTGACCGACTTCATCACGCTCAACACCGCCGAGACCAGCCTGCTGTCCGCGCGCAACGGCCTCAGCCAGGCGCGTTCGGACGAGGCGACAGCGACGATCCAGCTCTACCTCGCGCTGGGTGGCGGGTGGAACGCTGCCGCCGGCACGCCGCAGGCGCCCGCGCCGCGACCCTTTCAACCCGAGACGGCGACACAAGCGACGCCACCCCAGGAAAAGTGATGGCCAATAGCAGCGACAATCTCGACGAGTTCCTCGGCGCACCGCCGACGCCGTGGTACATGCGCTATGGCAAATGGCTCGCCGTCGCGATCGGCGTCATCCTGTTGGTGCTGCTGCTCAACCGCATCATTTTCGGCGGCGCGACGGCGACGCAATATGCCACAGAGACGGCGCAGACCGGCAATTTGACCGTCAGCGTCTCGGCCACCGGCAAGCTCGCCCCGACCAACCAGGTGATCGTCGGCTCGCAGCTTTCGGGGCTCGTCACCAAGGTGGTGGTCGACGTCAACGACCGCGTCACGGCCGGCCAGGCGCTGGCGCTGATCGACCCGTCGCAGTTCCAGGACCAGGTCAAGCAGGCCCAGGCGACTTTGTCCGCCAATATCTCCACCGTCGGCCAGATGCAGGCGACGCTGGCGCAGAACGAGGCGACGCTGGCGCGTTATCAGGAGGTCAGCAAGCTGTCGGGCGGCCGTGTGCCGGCCAAGACGGAAATGGACCAGGCGATCGCCGACCGGCAGCGCGGGGCCGCCAATCTCCATGCCGCCCAGGCCAACGTCGTCTCGGCGCGCGCGGCATTATCGTCGGCGCAGACCCAGCTGACCAAGGCGGTGATCCGCTCGCCGGTCAACGGCGTGGTGCTGGCGCGCGTGGTCCAGCCCGGCCAGACCGTCGCGGCCAGCTTCAGCACGCCGACCCTGTTCGTCATCGCACAGGATCTGTCGCAGATGAAACTTGAAGTGGCGATCGACGAGGCCGATGTCGGCCAGGTCCTGCAGGGCCAGGACGCGACCTTCACCGTCGACGCCTTTCCCGGCAAGACCTTCCCGGCCAAGATCACCCGCGTCGAACAGGGTTCCAACCTGACCGTGCAGGACGCAACCGCCTCGTCGAGCTCGAGCACTACGACGAGCTCCACCGCGGGGCAGGTGGTGTCCTATGCCGCCGACCTGTCGGTCTCCAACCCGGACCTGCAATTGCGCCCGGGCATGACCGCCACCGCCGACATCACCACGTCGCGCAAGAACAATGTGCTGCTCGTCCCCAACGCGGCGCTACGTTTCAAGCCGACGGCGGCGGCCGACCCCAGCGCGAGTTCGACCAGCGGCGGCATCGCCGGTGCGCTGGTGCCACGCCGGCCGCGTCGCGGTTCGGCCGACAAGACCGGCAGCGTCAGTCGCGGCGGCAAGCAGGTCGTCTATATCAAGGGCGTCGACGGCAAGCCGCAGGCGATCAGTGTCGTCACTGGCCTGACCAACGGCACGATGACCGAGATCACGGGCGGCGATCTCAAGTCCGGCATGGACGTGATCACGGGCCAGCTCGCGACCGGTGCGCCGGCATCGGGCGGTGGCTCGCGCCGCCGTGCGGCAAGTGCCGGTGGTGCGGCGGGCGGCGGCGCGCGCGGTGGCCAGTAAAGTCCCCGCCGCCATTCCGGCGGACGCGCTGATCAGTATGCGCGGTGTCACCAAGACCTATGGCCAGGGCGCGACCGCGTTCCAGGCGCTGAAGGGCGTCGATCTCGACATTGCCAAGGGCGATTTCGTCGCGGTGATGGGCGCCTCGGGTTCGGGCAAGTCGACGACGATGAACATCCTCGGCTGCCTCGACGTGCCGAGTTCGGGCACCTTTCGGTTCCACGGCCACCATGTCGAACGCCTCGACCGCGACCAGCGCGCGTTGCTGCGGCGCAAATATCTCGGCTTTGTGTTCCAGGGCTTCAACCTGCTGGCGCGCACCACCGCGCTGGAAAATGTCGAGTTGCCGCTGCTCTATCGCGGCGACGCCAAGCAGGCGCGGCGTGACACGGCGATGGCCGCGCTCGACAAGGTCGGGCTGAAGGACTGGTGGGATCATACCCCGGCCGAGCTGTCGGGTGGCCAGCAGCAGCGCGTCGCCATCGCGCGCGCGATCGTGACGCAACCCGACGTGCTGCTCGCCGACGAGCCGACCGGCAATCTCGATTCGGAGCGTTCGGTGGAGATCATGGAATTGCTCACCGATCTCAACGCCAACAGCGGCATCACCGTGCTGATGGTGACGCACGAACCCGACATGGCCGCGTTCGCGCGCACCATCGTCCATTTCAAGGACGGGCTGGTTGAGCGGGTCGACAAGCAACATGCCCAGGGCAAGGTGCCGGTATGATGGGGGAATACCTTTTCCCTCGCCCCTCGCAGAGGGGAGAGGGTTGCGCAGACTTGGTTCGCGCTCTTCGCGCGGACTTAGTCGGAGCTGGGAGAGGGGTGTGCGGCGCTCTTGCGCCGCGCGGTCCTTCGGACCGCTCAACCCCTCTCCCCAGCTTCGCTAGGCAGCAAGCTGCCAAGCTACGCTATCCCTCTCCCCTTCCAGGGGCGAGGGAGAACTGAGATGCTCGGCACCACCCTCATCCTCGCGATCCGTTCGATCCTGCGCCACAAGCTCAGGTCGTTCCTCACCACGCTCGGCATCATCATCGGCGTTGCGGCCGTGGTCACGATGGTCACGCTCGGCCAGGCGACCACCGCGGCGGTGCAGAAATCGATCGCCAGCCTCGGCACCAACATCCTCCAGGTCCGTCCCGGCCAGGGCTTCGGCCGTGGCGGCGGCGGGCCACGCCCGCCCGATTTCAAACCGCAGGACGTCACCGCGATCCGCGAGCAGATCGCCGGCGTCACCGCAGTTGCCGCGCAGGCGCAATCGACCGGCACCGCGATCTATGAAGGCGCCAACTGGTCGACGACGATCAACGGCACCACCAATGCCTATTTCCAGGTCCAGCCCTGGCCGCTGGCCGAGGGGCGCATCTTCACGCCGATGGAGGACGCGGCGGGCAAATCGGTGTGCATCATCGGCAATACCGTCAACCAGAACCTCTATCATGGCGGCTCGCCGATCGGCACGAGGATGCGTATCGGCGGCATTTCGTGCGACGTGATCGGCCTGCTCTCGACGCGCGGCCAGGCTGGCTTCGGCGGAGACCAGGACGATGTCGTGATCATGCCGCTAAAGGCGGTGCAGCGCCGCTTCACCGGCTCGCAGGATGTGCGACTGATGCTGGTCGGGGTCGACCAGGCCTATTCGACGTCGTCCGTCCAGGCCTCGATCGAGGATCTGCTGCGCGAACGCCGCAACATCACCGGCGGCAAGGACGATGATTTCAACATCTTCGACACCAAGCAGATCAGCGACACGCTCTCCAGCACGACGACGCTGCTGACCAGCATCGTCACCGCGGTCGCGGCGATCAGCCTGATCGTCGGCGGCATCGGCATCATGAACATCATGCTCGTCTCGGTGACCGAGCGGACGCGCGAGATCGGCATTCGTCTGGCCATCGGCGCGGTGGCGCGCGAGGTGCTGTTGCAGTTCCTGGTCGAGGCGATCGCGCTGTCATGCCTTGGCGGGCTGATCGGCCTGGTCGTCGCGCAGGTCGCGATCCTGTCGCTCGCCCCGTTGATGAAGGTGACGTGGATCTTCGTGCCGCAGATCAACCTGATCGCGTTCGGCATCTCCGGGATCATCGGCGTGGTGTTCGGTTATTTCCCGGCGCGCCGCGCGGCCTCGCTCAACCCGATCGACGCGCTTCGGCACGAATAGGCGTTCACCTTCCGGTGTCGCGTCGCCATCGCGCCGGAAACATGCCGCGCAACTTTTCGAGGTCCTCCGGCGTGTCGATATCGATCAGCTCGGCCGGCGACGCGACGACATGCTTGCCGCCGCGCACCAGCGCACGGACATCCTTTGCACCGTCGAGCGCGCGTATCGCGTCGAACTGGCCCGCACCGAACAACACGGGCGGGCAGGGGCGTATGCCATCGCTCGATGCGACGACGGCATCGCGGCCATCGGCGGCACCGAGCATGTGATGAATATGTCCCGCCGTCACCCGTGGCATGTCGGCCAGCGCGAACAGCACTGCCTCGACCCCGTCGTCGCGCAGTTGTTCGATACCGAGCTTGGCCGAATGGATCATGCCGCGATGCGGTTCCTCATTGCGCACGACATGATAGCCGAGCGCGGCGAAATCGAGCTCGGTGCCGTCCTTGACCACGATCCGCCGGGCGAAGGGCATCGCCTCCAGCGCGGTGGTGACGTGCAGCGCCAGCGGGCGACCGAGAAACGGTTCGAGCAGCTTGTCGACCGCGCCGAAGCGATCCGATCGCCCTGCGGCGAGCAGCACCAGTGCGGTTTTCTCCGCGGCGATCACATACCGTTCCCGTCGATCTCGCTCGCCGTCAGTGGCGTTTCAGGGTAACGAACGACGATGCATTGGTTTCCGCGATCGCTCGTCCTGCTGCTGGCGCTGGCGCCCGGCGCCTCGCTGGGGCAGACTCCGTCCATGACCCGCATCGCGCCGCTCTCGCCACCGATCGTTATCGGCCATCGCGGCGCCAGCGGCCTGCGCCCAGAGCATACGCTGGCTTCCTATGAACTGGCGATCGAACAGGGCGCCGACTTCATCGAGCCCGACCTGGTGTTGACCAGCGACAATGTGTTCGTCGCGCGACACGAGAATGACATCACCGACACGACCGATGTCGCCGCGCATCCCGAATTCGCCGCGCGCAAGGCGACGAAGAAGATCGACGGCGAGAAGCATGTCGGCTGGTTCACCGAAGATTTCACGCTCGCCGAGCTGAAGACCTTGCGCGCGAAAGAGCGCCTGCCCCAGCTACGCCCCGACAACAAACGTTTCGATGGCCAGTTCGCGGTGCCGACGCTGGGCGAGATCATCGCGCTGGCCAAGCGCCGCTCGCACGAGTTGGGCCGGACGATCGGCATCTATCCCGAGACCAAGCATCCGAGCTATTTCGCGTCGATCGGCCATCCGATGGAGGCGCGCCTTGCCGCCGAGCTGAAACGCGCCGGCTGGAGCAAGGCCAGCGACCCCGTGTTCATCCAGTCGTTCGAGGTGGCCAACCTCCGGCAACTGCACAAACTCACCGGCATTCGCCTCATTCAGCTGATGGACGCCAAAGGCGGCCCGGCGGACAATGCGATGCCGAGCTATGCCGCGATGTCCACGCCGGAAGGGCTGAAGGGGGTCGCGACCTATGCCTGGGGCATCGGCCCCAACAAGGACATGATCCGCAAGGGGGAGGATCCGCCCTCGACGCTGGTTGTCGATGCGCACGCCGCCGGTTTGCGCGTGCACCCTTTCACCTTTCGCGCGGAGAACTTCTTCCTCCCGGCAAGTTTCCGCCAGGGTATCGACCCTCGTGCCCATGGCATGCTGGTTGGCGAGATCGATCGCTATCTTGCGCTAGGAATCGATGGATTCTTCACCGATTTTCCGTATCTTGGTGCCCAGGCCCGCGATGCGGCCAAAGCGAAGGGATCATGATCGTGCGCCGCCTTGCCCTGCTCGCAGCCCTGCTGCCCCTGCTCGCCGGCGGTTGCGTCGCGAAGACGGCGTTCGACGTCGTCACCTTTCCGGTGAAGGCAGGCGCGAAGGCTGTCGACTGGACGACGACCAGCCAGAGCGAAGCCGATCGCAATCGCGGCCGCGCCGACCGCAAGCGCGAGGAGCGCGCCGCGAAGGAACGGCGCAAGGCTGAAAAGCGCTGTCGCCAGCATCCCGAGGACTGTTCCGGCGAGGAGCCGCGATACTGATCGTTCAGGCGGTCCCGCCGAGCACGTCGGCGACGATCTTCAGCACATCCGGGTTGAGCTGCACCCCGAGATGGCTGCTGCGCACCTCGATGTTGCGGCAGTGCGGATCGTCCGGGGCGTGGCAGATCATACCGTTGACCAGGCCGTCGCTGGCGCTCCAGATCGCGGTTGACGGCACCGGCAGGGGGGCGGCGATCTCGGCGCCGCGTTCGCGCACCGTGTCGCTGTCGATCTTGTCGCCGGTCAGCCATTCGAAGGCGCGCCACACATTGGTCGCGCGCGGGTCGCCGGCGAAGGGCGAGCTGACCGTGATCACCTCGCGCACCATGCCGGGCAGGCGTTGCGCGGCGAACCGCGCCAGCATGCCGCCCAGGCTGACGCCGATCAGCGTGACCGGTTCGCCATGCTCGTCATACAGCGCCTTGATCCGGGTGAGCAGCCGCTGGCCTTCCTGGCCGATCGTCTTCGTGCCGAAATTGCGCCCCAGGCCCCAGCCGCATGCGGCGTAACCGAGCGTGCGCAGATACTTCCGTAACGCGAAGTTGGAACGGTCGCCGTTGAACAGCCCGGGCAGGATCATCACCGGCCGCCCGTCGCCCTGCGCCGCCGCGTCGGGTCGCGTGCGCAGCGCGCCGTAGCGCGCTACCGTCCATGCCGCGCGCGGCAACTCCGCTGCCCAAAGCAGCTTGGAGGGAGGAGGAAGATCGACGGTTTTCGGCATCGCGATACCCATGCTAGGCGCTTTCGATGGCCAATGAAACGCACCAGCTCGATTCTCCGCCCCCGGGCGTCGCGGACGACTGGACGATTCCGCAGGACTGGGCGCATTTCTCGGACGAGGATCACGCCACCTGGGATACTTTGTTCGCGCGTCAGACGCTGCTGCTGCCCGGCCGCGCATCGGAGGCATATCTCCGCGGTCTCGACGTGCTCAACCTCTCAAAGCCCGGCATTCCCGATTTCGAGGAACTGTCCGATCGGCTGATGAAGCTGACCGGCTGGCAGGTCGTCGCCGTACCCGGCCTGGTGCCGGATGAGGTGTTCTTCGATCACATGGCCAATCGCCGCTTCGTCGCGGGCAATTTCATCCGCCGGCCCGACCAGCTCGATTATCTGCAGGAGCCCGACGTCTTCCACGACGTGTTCGGTCATGTGCCGATGCTCGCCGATCCGGTGTTCGCCGATTATCTCGTCGCTTATGGCCGGGGCGGGCAGCGCGCGCATGGGCTGGACGCGCTCAAATATCTTGGCCGGCTCTATTGGTACACCGTCGAGTTCGGCCTGATCGCCGAGCCCGGAGGGCTGCGCATCTATGGCTCGGGCATCGTCTCGTCCGCTGCTGAAAGCCGCTTCGCGCTCGACGATCCCAGCCCCAACCGGATCGGCTTCGATCTGAAGCGCGTGATGCGCACCGAATACCGGATCGACGATTTCCAGCAGAATTATTTCGTCATCCCCAGCTTCGACGAACTGCTGCGGCTGACGGTCGAGACGGATTTCGCCCCGCTTTACGAGGAGCTGCACGCGCTGCCCGACATTCCCGTCGCGGCGATCGAACCGGGCGATGTGGTGATGACGCTGGGCACGCAGGCTTATGCCGAAGGGCGGAGCGCGGTCGCCTGAACCATTCCTCCCCGGAACGGGGAGGGGGACCAGCCAAAGGCTGGTGGAGGGGGGCGCCACAAACGCTCCGCCTGCGGCCCGCCCCCTCCACCGCTTCGCGGTCCCCCTCCCCGTGCCGGGGAGGAGTTGATTTACCAGCTCCCGAAACCCGGCGTTTCGGTACTGCCCCGGCGCTGTCGTGTCGTCCGCGCCGCGCCGAACCGCGCGCGGTAACGCAAGGTCAGGATCGTCCAGTCGCCGAGGTCGCGACGGGTGGTGACGCGAAAGCCCTGCCGGCGATAGGTCCGCATCACTGCCTCGGCCTGGGTGGCGAGCAATCCGGCCAGCACCAGCCGCGCGCCCGACGCGGTGATCGCGGCGATGTCGGGCGCCAGCGCGATCAGCGGGCCGGCCAGGATATTGGCGACGATCAGGTCGTATGGCGCGCGGCGCTGCACCGTTTCGGCATCGGTGCCATCGGCGATATCGAGTGCCAGCCGCCCCGGTTGCTGGCCAAGCATTATGCCATTGGCCATGGCATTCTCTGCCGTCACATCGACCGACACCGGATCGATATCGGTCGCCGTGGCATAGGCACGCGGCCACAGATGCAGCGCGGCAAAGGCGAGCAGGCCGGTGCCGGTGCCCAGGTCGATCATATTGTCGACCCGCACTCCGGCGCGCTTCATCGCGTCAAGTGCGATCAGGCAGCCGGTGGTGGTCTCATGATGCCCGGTGCCGAAAGCGCGGCCGGCCGGGATGACGAAACCGCGCTTGCCCGCCGGTGCCTCGCCCGGTTCGGTCGCGACGTGAAAGCGCCCGGCGACGAGCGGCTCCAGCCCGGCCTGGCTCAGCGTCACCCAATCTGCCTCGGCGAGTAGCTCCGCCTTGGCGGTGCTCCCCGCCGCACTCGGCACCAGCGCGCGAATCGCCGCCACCGTGGCCTTGTCTGGCTTGCGGTCGAAATAGGCATCGAGCCGCCACGCCAGCGGGTCGTCGGCTACCGCCTCGCTGGTCATCAGCACCGGCGGCGGCTCGAGCAGAGCGAGCGCGCCCATATCGACCTCGATCGCCTCGGCCTCGGCGCGGGTACAGGGCAAAGTGAGTTTCCAGCTGTCGGCCATCAGTCGATCGCGATCGGGTGGTTGGCGGTAACCTTGAAGTCGGCGAGGTCGATGATGCGATAGGAGAGCTTGCGTTGCTGGCGGACGATCACCGCGACGTGGCCGATATCGGGCATCGAGATCGAATCCACGCCTTCGACGCCCTGCAATACCATCGCCTGTTTGCCCGTTGCGATCACGCCGAGCATGACATCCTTCAGCCCGCTGGCATCGGGGCGATCGAGCAGCAAATAATAGCAGCACGACGGCATCTTGCCGGGCTTGCCTGGGCCCATGGTGCCGATCACGTCGTCCAGATCGTCATGGTTCGCATCATTCGGCAGCAACCGGAAGTCATCGATCCTGCGGCCATTGTCGGGAAGGAGGCGCCGGCTTTGTCCGCTGCCCGTGTCGAGCATGAGGATGTTGCGAAGATCGTCATTGCGGCCACGCAGCGACCCGTCGGCATACGCATCGCCACCCGCCTCGGTGGCGCGCACCTCGATGGTGATCAGGTTGGTGTGCGGCACCTTGCCGATATTGCCGATCGTGAACACCTGCTTCGTGGCCGCCGCCTGCACGGTGGCAGGTTCATGATGCCCGAAACTGACGGTCGAAAGGATCACGGCGATCGTGATCACCGCGAGGCAGCCGAGAATGCCGACGACGGCGAGCAACCTTATGGTCCATTTCGCGAACTGGCTGTTGGCTGCGCCCGATGCCTCAGCGGACATAGCTGGCGCCGTTCACGTCGATCACCGAACCGGTCATCGACGCCGGCGCCTCCAACGCCAGGAACCGCGCCACGTCGGCAACCTCGCTAGGCTCGGCGACGCGGCCGAGCGGGATGTCGGCGAGCAGCTTCTCGCCGCCTCGACTGGAAAGATATTCGGCAGCCATGCCGGTCATGGTGAAGCCGGGGCAGATCGCGAAGGCGAGGATGCTCTGGGCGGCATAACCCCGCGCGATGGTCTTGGTCATTGCCACCATGCCTGCCTTGGATGCGGCATAGTGCCAGTGCGCCGGGCTGTCGCCGCGATAGGCGGCGCGGCTGGCGACATTGACGATCCGCCCGCCCACGCCGCGCTGCTGCCAGTGCAGCACGGCAAGCCGGCACAGTTCGGCCGAGGCGGTCAGGTTGACGCGCATCGTGCGCTCCCAATCCGCGACCCACGCATATGCGTCCCGGTCGAGCGGATTGTCCTCGAAGATGCCGGCATTGTTGATCAGCACGTCGATCGTGCCGAGCCGCTCGAGCGCAGCATTCCACAGAGCCTGTGGCCCGGCCGGATCCGCGAAGTCGGCGGGAATGCCGGAGCGCGTGCCGTGCCCGATCAGGCTGACGCCCGGTCGATCGAGGGTCTGAGCGATCGCGGCGCCGATGCCGCGTGAAGAACCGGTGAGGAGGATATTGGTCATGCCGCGGGCCATAGCCTGGCGAACTGTGATTGGGCTAGCGCCGTATCAAATCGTGCTCCCCGGCGAAGGCCGGGGCCCAGTTGGGGAACGACGGTTGATGAACGGCGGCGCTTTTTACTACCGCTTACCCAACTGGGCCCCGGCCTTCGCCGGGGAACGGCTAGGTCAGGAACCAGATCACGCCGCCACGCTCGTCGAGAAACCGTCCGCCGCGCTCTTCAGCCCGACCAGTTGGTCGTCGACCTCGGCAAAGTCGCGCGTCAGGGCGTCGATCTCACGCGCGACACCTTCGGTATCCTCACGGATCGCGGCGATGGTGTTGGACATCGAGTCGGCGGCAAGCGCCGTCTCGTCGACCGCTGCGGTAATCGCGGTTACCGTCTGCGCCTGCGCTTCCATTGCGAAGCGGATGCGGTTGGCGCTTTCCTGCACCTCGGCGACAGTGGCCTTGATGCTGGCATTGGTATCGACGGTCGATCGCGTCGCCGACTGGATCGCGGCGATCTTGGCGGCGATATCGTCGGTGGCGCGCGCGGTCTGGTTGGCGAGGCTCTTCACTTCCTGCGCCACCACGGCAAAGCCACGTCCGGCATCGCCGGCGCGGGCGGCCTCGATCGTGGCATTGAGGGCGAGAAGGTTGGTTTGTCCGGCGATGTCGCGGATCAGGCCGAGGATCGATTCGATCGACTTGGCGTGATCGCTCAGCGCCTCGGACATGCCGACGGCATGCCCGGCCTGGCTCGACGCGCGCGTGGCGATATCGGCGGTGGCCTCGACCTCGGTACGGGCATCCTCGATCGCGCGGATCAGCCCGGCGGCGGTCTGCGCCGCTTCGCGCATCGCCACGGCGGATTGTTCAGCGGCGGCGGCGACTTCGCTGGTCTTGCCCAGCATGCCGCGCGCCGAAGCCGATGCCCCTTGCGCCGAAATGCGGATGCGGTTGCCGAACGCGGCGGTGCCGTCGATCGAGCGGCCGATGCTCTCACTGAACTGTGCCGAGCGCTCGCGTCGCTCCTCGCGGGTCCGTTCGGCATCGCGCGCGCCAAGATAGGTCGACATGATATCGGCTTCGACCAGGGCGAGCCGCTGGATCACGTCGGTAAGACGCCGCAATCGTGCCTCGTCCCCGGCGACCTTGTCGGCGACCAGTTCGATCGTCGCGCTGTGCGCATAACATAGCGAGGCGAGCAGGGCCGGCATCGGAATGCCCGAGTCGCTCGATTCGGCGGCGTGGCGTGTCGCCTTGATCATCCATGCGTCGCCAAACGGCCGGCGATATTTTTCGAGCATGTACACGCCGCTCTTCTCGGATCGTCTTGCCCGCATCTCGGCGTTGAAATGGGGAAGAATGTGCGCGGTGACCGGCAGCGAAAGATAATGCTGCCAGAAGGCGCCGCCGATCGCGTCTTCGGATCCGGCGATCAGGTCGGCGATCTCGGCCGCACCCGGGCCGATCGCCTTGTCCCAGTCATAGTCGCCGACTCGCTGCGCGGCGGAGCGCGCACTGTCGCTCCAGCTACCGGCCTGAATCTCAGCTTTTCCGGCCATGCCGGTGCTCTCCCGCTATGCTGCGACCTTCGCAACGAAGTCGCCTGCGCTGCTCTTAAGCGAAGCAAGCCTACCATCTAGTAAATCGAATCCCTGGCCGACGCGTTCGATTTCGCTGGCGACGCCTTCGGTGTCCTCGCGGATCGCGGCGATGGTGTTGGACATCGAGTCGGCGGCCAGCGCCGTCTCGTCCACCGCCGCGGTGATCGCGGTGACGGTCTGCGCCTGGGCCTCCATCGCGAAACGGATGCGGTTGGCGCTTTCCTGGACCTCGGCGACGGTGGCCTTGATGCTGGCATTGGTATCGACGGTCGATCGCGTCGCCGACTGGATCGCGGCGATCTTGGCGGCGATATCGTCGGTGGCGCGCGCGGTCTGGTTGGCGAGGCTCTTCACCTCCTGCGCGACCACGGCAAAACCACGTCCGGCATCGCCGGCACGCGCCGCCTCGATCGTGGCGTTGAGGGCGAGCAGGTTGGTCTGCCCGGCAATATCGCGGATCAGGCCGAGGATCGATTCGATCGACTTGGCATGGTCGCTGAGCGTTTCGGACATGCCGACCGCCTGGCTCGCCTGGCCTGACGCGCGGGTGGCGATCTCGGCGGCCGCCTCGACCTAGGTACGGGCATCCTCGATCTCGCGGAACAGCCCCGCGGCGGTCTGTGCCGCTTCGCGCATCGCCACGGCGGATTGCTCGGCGGCGGCGGCGACTTCGCTGGTCTTGCTCAGCATGCCGCGCGCCGAACCCGACGTGCGCACCGCCTGGTCGCGTAGTGCGCGACCCTCGGTGCTGGCATTCTCGACCATCGTCGCGATGCCTTCGCGGAAATCGACCGCCAGCGCGTCGCGCCCGGCCTGGGCCGAGTGCATGCGATATTCGTTGTAGATCGCGACGGTGATGTCGCCTTCCAGCGCCGATAGCCGCATCAGCGTGTCGATCAGCACGGGCAGGCGCGGGTCACCGGCCGGCACGCAACGCATCATCACGTCGAGCGCGGCGCGGTCGCTGGCGTTGATCATCGACAACAGCGCCATCGGCGTGACGTCGGCGACATAGGCGGCGGCGACCGAGCGTTCGATCGATTCGATCCATGCTCGCCCACGCGTATCGAGGAAACGATTCTTCAGGAACGTGCAGCCGACTTCGATCATCTTTGCGGTTTCATGCACCGCCCAGGCCTTGCCATCGTCGAAGCAGCGCAACCATTGCTGCCAATAGGCCTCTGAAATAGCATGTATTTCCGGCTCTATGACAGTCCATGCCTCCTGGCTCGCCTTGCCGAGCGATCCGTCGAAATCGAACACGCGCAACCGGGCGCCGAGATCGACATTGGCGGCAATCGTGCCGGGGGCGGGCAAGTCGTTGGGGGTCAAGGCGAAAACTCCAATCGGGTGCGACGGGCCGGCTGCTGACGGTCCCGTGTCTTTGGCTACCCTGATTTGGTTAAGGCTCCGTTAGGGAGATGCTCAAGCCCTTGCATCGTCGCGCTTGCGGCGTAAGGAGGGCGCCACCCGATCCCGAGAGGAATGCGCGCCTTGGCCACGGACCGTCCCGCCCGACCTATTTCGCCCCATTTGACCCATGTACGTTGGCCGATCGGCATGATGGTGTCGATCATCCACCGCATCACCGGAGATGGCATGGCGCTGGTCGGCACGCTGTTGCTGGTCTGGTGGCTCGCCGCGCTCGCTTCCGGCCCGGCAAGTTACGAGACCTTTCAGTGGCTGTTCGGCACGTGGATCCATGGCGTGCTCGGTTACATCATCGGCGTCGGGCTGACCTTCTCGTTGTTCCAGCACATCGCCAGCGGCATTCGCCATCTCGTGATGGATACCGGCGCCGGCTATGAGTTGAAGACCAACCGCACCATGGCCTGGATGACACTGGTCGGCTCGAGCACGGCAACGATCCTGTTTTGGGCCTATCTCCTGGGGGGCAAATAAGATGCGCGGCGGAACCGAGCTCGGCCGGGTGCGTGGCCTGGGCAGCGCCAGGGAAGGCGCGCATCACTGGTGGAACCACCGTGTCACCGCGGGCAGCAATCTCGTCCTGATGCTGTGGTTCATCGTCGCCATCGCACGGCTGCCGGCCTATGATTACGCTACGGTCCATGCCTGGATGACGTCGGCCTGGGTCGCCGTCCCGATGGCGCTGCTCATCGTCAGTGTGTTCACCCACTTCCGCCTCGGGCTGCAGATCGTGATCGAGGATTACCAGCATGGCGAGGCGCGCATCGTCAGCCTGTTGCTGCTCAACTTCTTCACCGTCGCGACCGCCGCGATCGCGATCTTCTCGATCCTCAAGATCGCCTTTTCGGGGACACCCGCATAATGACCGCCGCGTACAAGATCATCGATCACACTTATGACGCTGTCGTCGTCGGCGCCGGCGGATCGGGCCTGCGCGCGACCATGGGCATTGCCGAGAGCGGTCTGAAGACCGCGTGCATCACCAAGGTCTTCCCGACGCGCAGCCACACCGTCGCGGCGCAGGGCGGCATCGCCGCCAGCCTCGGCAATATGGGTCCGGACCACTGGACCTGGCATATGTACGACACCGTCAAGGGCTCGGACTGGCTCGGCGACCAGGACGCGATCGAATATATGGTGCGTGAGGCACCGGCCGCGGTCTACGAACTGGAACATGCCGGCGTGCCGTTCAGCCGCACCAACGAGGGCAAGATCTACCAGCGCCCGTTCGGCGGTATGATGCAGAATATGGGCGAGGGCCCGCCCGCGCAGCGCACCTGCGCCGCGGCCGATCGCACCGGCCATGCCATGCTCCATACGCTCTACCAACAGAGCCTGAAGTACGACGCCGATTTCTATATCGAATATTTCGCGCTCGACCTGATCATGGAGAATGGTCAGTGCCGCGGCGTCATCGCCTTGTGCATGGAAGACGGCTCAATCCACCGCTTCCGCAGCCATGCCGTGGTGCTGGCAACGGGCGGCTATGGCCGGACCTATTTCTCCGCGACCTCGGCCCATACCTGCACCGGCGACGGCGGGGGCATGGTGCTGCGCGCTGGCCTGCCGCTGCAGGACATGGAGTGCGTCCAGTTCCACCCGACCGGCATCTACGGCGCCGGCGTGCTGATCACCGAGGGCGCGCGGGGCGAGGGCGGTTACCTGACCAACTCCGAGGGCGAGCGCTTCATGGAGCGCTATGCGCCGTCGGCCAAGGATCTGGCCTCGCGCGACGTCGTGTCACGCTCGATGGCGATGGAAATGCGCGAGGGCCGCGGCGTCGGCAAGGAGAAGGATCACATCTTCCTCCATCTCGACCATATTGACCCCAAGGTGCTGCACGAGCGGCTGCCGGGCATCACAGAGACCGGCAAGATCTTCGCCGGTGTCGACCTGACGCGCCAGCCGCTGCCCGTCACCCCCACGGTCCACTATAATATGGGCGGCATCCCGACCAATTATCATGGCGAAGTCGTGCAGAAGGTCGGCGACGATGCCGACACCGTCGTCCCCGGCCTGTTCGCGGTCGGCGAGGCGGCGTGCGTCTCGGTGCACGGCGCCAACCGGCTCGGCTCGAACTCGCTGATCGATCTCGTGGTGTTCGGCCGCGCCACCGGCCTGCGCCTCAAGGAGACGCTCAAGCCGGGCACGCCGCACAATGCACTGCCTGCGGGTTCGGAGGAACTGGCACTCGGCCGGCTCGACCATTTCCGCAACGCCAAGGGCGTTTCGACCACCGCCGAGATCCGTCTCGAAATGCAGCGTACCATGCAGAAGCATTGCGCCGTGTTCCGCGATAATGCCCTGCTCGGCGAAGGCCAGACCAAGATTGCCGCGACTTACCAGCGCATGGCCGATGTCAGCGTGCAGGACCGCAGCCTGATCTGGAACACCGACCTGGTCGAGACGCTGGAGCTCGACAACCTCATCGCCCAAGCCGTGGTGACGATGGAGTCGGCCGCCAACCGCAAGGAATCGCGCGGCGCGCACGTCAACGAGGACCACCCCGACCGCGACGACAAGAACTGGATGAAGCACAGCACGGCGAAGTTCACCGGCTGGGGCGGCGTCGGCGGCAAGGTCGATCTCGGCACACGCCCGGTGCACGATTATACGCTCACCGACGAGGCGGAATATATCAAGCCGAAGAAGCGAGTTTACTGATCGGACGGAGTCGCGCACCGCGCGTCGCCCCACCGGCTGAGCGCTACTCCGCGAACATTTCGGCAAGCACTCCCAGCACGGCGCGCAAGGTCCCCGCGTCCACCCGGCCCAGCCGCTTGACCAGTCGTGTCTTGTCGATTGTCCGCATCTGATCCGGCAGGATCAGGCCGTCCTTGCCCTTGAACCGCACCGCCACGCGAAATGACGCGGAGCGGCTGCCGGTGGTCATCGGCGCGACGATCGCGGTGCGCAACGGCGCGTTCATTTCATCGGGTGACACCACCAGGCAAGGTCGTGTCTTCTGGATTTCACTGCCGGCCGTCGGGTCGAGCGCCGCCAGCCAGACCTCGCCGCGCTTCACCATGTCAGCTCGTTATCGTCCTCATTGCCGAAACCCTGCCAGGCCTCGGTCTCGTTAGGCTCCTCCGCTACGACGCTTGCTGCGGCCGCCCATCCGTCGCGTCGCCGATCGGAAACCGGTGTGGCAATCAGCTTGCCGTCCTGAACGGTCAAATCCATCGTCGTCCCGATGGAAACGCCGATCTCGCCAAGGATCGACCGCGGGACGATCATGCCGGTGGAGTTGCCCATTTTGCGCAGCAGGGTTTGCATAATCCCAATTTAGCGTCTGCGATAAGTTATTACAATGTTATAACATCGACGGCGTCGCCTGGCGTGTTTCGGGTGCGCGAGACCCCTGACAAAATTATCCGACAACTGCCGCCCTCGGCAAAGGCTGCCTCCTCGGTGAACCAGGAAGAGGTGGCACTGAATTTTGTCACACCGGCCCTGATGGCATGCTAGCCCCCATTGGTGACCCTTCGTGTCCTGATCATCGGCGGCTATGGCAATTTCGGCGGCTATATCGCGCGGACGCTGGCGACCGATCCGAATATTGTTGTGCTGATCGCGGGTCGCTCTTCAGAGAAGGCGCGGGCGGCGGCGGCCAGCCTCGCGGCGGCCAACCCGGCCGAGGGATACGCGCTCGATATCGCAGGCGACCTCCCCAACGCCTTCGCGGCCATCCGCCCCGACCTCGTCATCCACACCTCGGGGCCGTTTCAGGGTCAGGACCATCGCGTCGCCCGCACGGCCATCGCGGCGGGCGTGCATTATATCGACATGGCGGACTCGCGCGATTTCGTCGCGACGATTGGCGCACTCGATGATGCCGCTCGGGCGGCAGGCGTGACGGTGGTCGCCGGGGCCAGTTCGGTCCCCTGCCTCACCGCCGCATTCATCGATCGCTATCGCCCGGCCTTCGCCCGCCTCGACAGCGCGGTCTATGGCATCACCACCGCGCAGCAGACCAACACCGGCCTCGGCACCGCCGCTGCGGTGCTCAGCTATGTCGGCAAACCCTTCACCCGTTGGTCGAAGGGTGCCCGTCGGCAGACCCATGGCTGGCAGGGGCTTCACGCTGTGCGTTACCCCGAAATCGCCATGCGGCTGTTCGGTGATTGCGACGTGCCAGACCTCGCGCTGTTTCCGGCTCGCTATCCGGAATTGCGGGAACTGCGCTTCGTCGCCGGGCATGAGGTCAAGCTGCTGCACCTCGGCACCTGGCTGCTGAGCTGGTTCGTCCGCCTCGGCCTGATCGACTCACTTGCCCGCTATGCGCCGGGCCTGCTTAAGGCATCGTCGCTGTTCGACCCGCTCGGTTCCGGCCGCAGCGGGCTGCACATGATCCTCTCCGGCACCGGGAATGACGGCAGACCGATGACCGTGCGCATCTTCATGGTTGCGCGTCAGGCGCATGGCCCCAATATCCCGTGCGTGCCGTCGATCATCCTCGCCCGCCGCATCGCCGCCGGCGAACGCATCGCGCCCGGCGCGCGGCCCTGCCTCGATCTGATCGATCTCAATGCGTTGCTCGGCGCGCTCGACGACCTCGATATCACCACCGTCGCGCGCGGCCCCGGCATCAACGATCGCTGGCCGGCAGGCGGTGATCGGCTTTCGTCCGGCAATTGACAGTGTCCCGGCCGTCCCACCACAACGAAGCAGGGGTATGATGCGATATCGATCGATTCTCGGTGTCATTGCGGTGGTGTGTGGGCTGGTCTGCGCCGGCGTCGCGGGCGCACAACAGGTGCCCTATGACGCGCCGCGCCACACCCAACCGCCGCCGACCATTGGTACCTCGTCCGAGGAGTTTATCGGCTATGCCGATCTCGGCATCTCGACCGAGCGCGATCGATCGCCGGCATGGCAGCTCGCCGAGCATCGCCGTCTCGACGCCACGCTTGCCGCCATCCCGGCGCAGCGCAAGGGCGTGGTCGATGTCTATGTGCTGGCGGTCGGCCTCGACAGCGATCCCGTCTTCGGTCGCGAGGCGCGCGAAGCGGGCAAAGTGCTCGCCCGGCGCTATGGTGCGGAAACGCGCACCGTCGTGCTGGCCGGCTCGGACGGTCGCACCGAGAGCACGCTGCCGCGCGGCTCGCCCGACAATATCGCCCTAGTCCTCGCCCGCTTCGCCGAGGTGATGGACAAGGCGGAAGACGTCGTCGTCCTGTACACCACCTCGCACGGGGCGCAGATCGGCATCGCCTATAACGACGCCGATCAGGGCTATGGCTTCATCTCGCCGTCGCGGATGTGGAGCATGTTCGGCACGCTCGGTATCGAGCGCCGGCTGGTCATTGTCTCGGCCTGCTATTCGGGGGTGTTCGTGCCGATGCTCGCGACCGATGACAGCGCGATCGTCACCGCCGCCGATACCGATCACACCTCGTTCGGCTGCCAGGCCGACAGCGACTGGACCTTTTTCGGGGACGCGCTGATCAACCATGCGCTGCGCAAGCGCCAGCCGCTCCAAGCCGCCGACGACGAAGCGCGCGCGCTGGTTTCGGGGTGGGAAGCGCGCGGCAAGATAACCCCGTCCAACCCGCAGATTTCGATCGGGTCGCGCGCGCATCTCTGGCTCGACGCGCTCGATGCGCGGGTGCCGGCGACCGCAAACGCGCCAGTCGGCAAGCCGGCGGTCAGTCTGCTCGACCAGCTCCCTGCACGGTAACTGCACGGCCAATTCGCCAGACCACCTTTGGCGTTCATGCCGCCTGCACGCCTAGCCTCGCTCCCGATCCATCAACGGGAGGTGAGTAATGAACGACGATGTCAGGCCCGAGCGTTCGCCGGGGCAAAAATTGCTGTTCGCGATCCTGGTCGGGGCGCTGCTCGCGATCCCGCTCTTCGCGATCTATCTGCTGGTCTATGACCGCTCGACCCAGTCGACCCAGGCGCGCGCTTCGATCGCGCAGGGCTGGGGCGGGGCGCAGGTCATCTCCGGGCCGGTGCTGGTCATTCCCTACACCACGACCAGCACCGAGACGGTGGTGGAGAACGGCAAGCAAAGCCAGAAGACCAGCACCATCGCGCACGAACTGATGCTGCAGGCGCAGGCGGCCGAACTCCGCTCCGACCTTTCGCCCCGGCAGAAGCATTATTCGATCTACGATGCCGTGGTTTATGAGGCGCACAATATCGGTACGGCGCGCTTCGCCCTACCCGACGACCTCGATCGACTGGGCATCGACCGCACCACGCTTGCGCTGGGCAAGGCCGAGCTGCGCTTCGGCATTGGCGACGCACGCGGCCTGTTCGGCGCACCGCCGACGGTCACGCTGGCCGGGCAGAAATTGCCGCTCAAGCCCGGCAGGGGCCCGCGCGAGACGGGCGGCTCCGGCTTCTATTCGTTCCTCGATGCCGGGGCGCTGCAACAAGGCGCGCTGGAATTCCGCTACGACTATTCCTTGCGTGGCAACGAGTCGCTGACCTTGCTGCCCGGCGGCGGCGACACGCGCTGGACGGTGACCAGTCCCTGGCCGTCGCCCAGCTTCCAGGGCAAGTTCCTGCCCGAGAAGAGCAACGTCTCCGAACACGGCTTCTCCGCACTGTGGCGTGTCGGCAATCTCGCGCTCGGCAAGTCGCTGGTCTCGGTCGATGACGACAACCGCCAGCAAGGCGAGGTAGGGGCGCAAGCCGGGGCGAGCGTCAATCTCGTCACCCCGGTCGATCTCTACGACCAGGTCAACCGTTCGGTGAAATATGGTTTCCTGTTCATCGGCTTCACCTTCACCGCCTTTCTGATGTTCGATGTGATCGGCGGCGTGCGCGTCTCGCCGATCGAATATCTGCTGGTCGGCGTAGGGTTGATCCTGTTCTTCGTCATGCTGCTCGCCTTTGCCGAGGTGGTCGGCTTCACGCCCGCTTACGCCATTGCGGCGGCGGCGATCATCGGACTGCTCACGGCCTATTCGGCGGCGGTGCTCGGCAGCTGGCGACGCGGCGGTTATATCGCCGGGTTGCTGATGGGCTTGTATGCCGCGCTCTATGTCCTGCTCAGCCTTGAGGCCTATTCGCTGCTGATCGGCTCGCTGCTGCTGTTCGTCGCGCTCGCGGGGGTGATGTATCTCACCCGCGGACTGGATTGGGGAGCACGGCGGCTGGTTTGAACGCTGTAAGAAAGCCCCTCCCGCCGGGGAGGGGCTTTCTCTTTTACCGCCACCTCAGATTGTGGCGGCCGAGTTGCCCGATCGACGTAACCCCCATCAACTTCATCCCGCGCTCGATCTCGGCGCGCAGATTGCCGAGCGCCGTCTCGACGCCGAGCTGCCCCGCCGCCGCCAGCGCATAGAGATACATCCGCCCGCCCGAGCAGGCCGTCGCGCCGACCGACAATGCCTTCAGCACATGCGTGCCGCGCCGCACGCCGCCATCGCAGATCACGTCGATCCGGCCCCCGACCGCGTCGACGATCTCGGCCAGCTGGTCGAACGGCGCGCGGCTGCCGTCCAATTGCCGCCCGCCATGGTTGGAGACCATGATCGCCGTCGCGCCGATATCGACCGCGCGCTTCGCGTCCTCGACCGACATGATGCCCTTCAAACAGAATTGCCCGCCCCAATTGGCGCGGATCGCTTCGGCCGCCTTCCAGTCCATCGACTGGTCCAGCATGGTGTTGAAATAGTCCGCCACCGACACCGCCATCTTGGTCCCCGCATCGACATGCGTTTCGAGATTGGGCAGCGCGAACTTGCCGCGAAACAGATAGTCGAGTGTCCACCCGGGATGCGCCGCGAAGCTCACCGCCGAGCGCGGCGTCAGGCGCGGCGGGGAGCTGAACCCGGTTTGCCGGCAGCGCTCGCGATTGCCGCTGACGATGGTATCGGCGGTCAGCGCGATGGCATCGAACTTCGCCGCCTTGCAGCGCTCGATCATCGAGCGGTTGAGGCCCTTGTCCTTGTGGACGTAGAGTTGGAACAGCTTGGGGCTGGAAACCGTCGCGCCGATCTCCTCGATGCTCACCGTCGCCAGGCTGGAAATGCCGAACCAGGTATCGAACTTCATCGCCGCCGCGCCGACCGCGCGTTCGCCGCGCCAGTGGAACAGGCGCTGCAAGGCGGTGGGCGACAGGAACAGCGGCATCGCCACCTTCTTGCCCATCACGGTCACCGACATGTCGATCGATTCGACCCCGGCCAGCACGCTCGGCACCAGGTCGCAATCGTTGAACGCCTCGGTGTTGCGCGCCCTGGTCAGTTCGTCGTCGGCCGCGCCGTCGATATAGTGGAACACAGGGAAGGGTAGGCGCTGCCGCGCGAGTTCGCGGAAGTCATCGACATTGCGGCAGGCGCTCGCCTTCATGCATCGCTCCTTCAAGCGCCGCTTTCCGGGTTGCGCTGCGCCTGCGAAAGGCATAGCCGCAAACCGCGCCCACGCCATCACCCAGGGGACTTTTCGCGCAATGGCCGAATTCACGCTTCCGAAGAACAGCGTTGTCACCAAGAAGGGCAAGACCCATTCGGCACCGGCCGGCGCGAAGAACGTCAAGACGTTCAAGGTCTATCGTTACGATCCCGACAGCGGCGAGAATCCCCGGTACGATCGCTTCGAGCTCGATCTTGACGATTGCGGCCCGATGGTGCTCGACGCGCTGATCAAGATGAAGTCCGAGCAGGACTCCTCGCTCACCTTCCGCCGCTCGTGCCGTGAAGGCATCTGTGGCTCCTGCTCGATGAACATGGACGGCAAGAACGGCCTCGCCTGCACCACCGCGATCGAGGACATCAAGGGTGACATCACGATCACCCCGCTGCCGCACATGGAAGTGATCAAGGACCTCGTCCCCGACTTCACCCATTTCTACGCGCAATATTCCTCGATCAAGCCGTGGCTGCAGACCGTCACCCCGCCGCCCTCGGGCAAGGAGCGCCTGCAGTCGCCGGAAGATCGCGAGAAGCTCGATGGTCTGTACGAGTGCATCCTGTGCGCCTGCTGCTCGACCTCATGCCCGAGCTATTGGTGGAACAGCGACAAGTTCCTGGGGCCAGCGATCCTGTTGCAAGCCTATCGCTGGCTGGCCGACAGCCGCGACGAGATGACCGGCGAACGGCTCGACGAGTTGGAAGATCCTTTCCGGCTCTATCGCTGCCACACGATCATGAACTGCGCGAACTCCTGCCCCAAGGGTCTCAACCCGGCCAAGGCGATCGCCGAGATCAAGAAGCTCGAGGCCGAGCGCGTCGTCTGACATGACCTTGGCGGACGATACGCCGAACCGCTTCTTCACCTATGAGACGATCCGGCCGCGCCTGGCTGGAAGCGCTGGCAGTTCCGCGACCCGACGCGGTTCAACGCGTTTATCGAGCCTCTGCATGTGCGCGTCGAGGACGGACAGGCGCGCGTGCGCATGATGCCGCGACACGAGCATAGCAACATGCGCAACGACGTGCATGGCGGGGCGCTGCTCGGCTTCATGGACGTGGCGCTGTTCGCTGCGGCGCGCGGGCTCGGCGTGCTTCAGGCGGGTGGCGCGGTGACGCTCGATCTGTCGGCGCAGTTCATCGGCGGCGCCAGGATCGGCGAGCCGCTGGAGGCGCGGGTGGAGCTGCTGCGTGAGACCAAGCGGATGTTGTTCATGCGCGGGTTGATCGTTCAGGACGGCCAGCCGACGATCGCCAGTTTTACGGGCACGCTGCGCAAGTCTTCGCCGCCGCCGGAGCCGGTGTGATCCCGTTATCGGCCTGTCCTCACCCTTCCGGCGCTACGCGCCTCCCTCCCTCTCCCATCGGGAGAGGGAAGGGGCCCATCGCTTTCGCGATGGGAAGGGTGAGGGCAGAGTCCGATATTTCATCATGACCGCCCTCATCACGCGCTACGACGCATTGGTCGCCGCCGGCGAACTCAAGCCCGACCCCGAACAGGCGGCCGCCGCCCGGCGCCTCGCCGCGCTTGCGGAACAACTCGAAGCCACCCCCAAACGCGGCAGCACGCTGTGGCGCGCGCTCGGCCGCAAGCCCGAAGCGCCGCGCGGCGTCTATCTGTGGGGCGGGGTGGGGCGCGGCAAGTCGATGCTGATGGACCTGTTCTTCGGCTGCCTCGATATCCGTCGCAAGCGCCGCGTGCATTTCTCCGAATTCATGCTCGAGGTGCACCAGCGCATCGCCGTCGAGCGCCGCAAGGAAGAAGGCGACCCGATCCTCCCTGTTGCCCTCGCCCTCGCCGAGGAGGCGCGCCTGCTCGCCTTCGACGAGATGATGGTGACCAACTCGCCCGACGCGATGATCCTGTCGCGCCTGTTCACCGCGCTGATCGAGGCGGACGTGACGGTGGTCACCACCTCCAATCGGGCGCCGTCCGAACTCTACAAGGATGGCCTCAACCGCGAGCATTTCCTGCCCTTCATCAAATTGCTCGAAAGCCGGCTCGATGTTCTCCCGCTCAACGGCCCGGTCGATTATCGCCGCGACCGTCTCGGCCAGCAGGAAACCTGGCTCGTCCCCAACGGGGCGGAGGCGACCGCCCAGCTCTCCGCCGCCTTTTTCCGCCTGACCGACTATCCCCCCGAGGACCGCGACCATGTCCCCGCCGAGGATATCCCGGTGCAGGGTGGCCGCACGCTGCATGTGCCCAAGAGCCTGAAGGGCGTCGCGGTGTTTGCGTTCAAGAAGCTGTGCGGCGAGGCGCGGGGCGCGGCCGATTATCTTGCGGTGGCGCGGCGCTATCACACGGTGATTGTCGTCGGCATTCCCAAGCTGGGCCCCGAAAACCGCAACGAGGCGGCGCGCTTCGTCGCGCTGATCGACGCGCTTTACGAGCACAAGGTCAAGCTGCTCGCCGCCGCCGATGCCGAACCGGCGGCGCTTTATGAAAAGGGCGATGGCCGCTTCGAGTTCGAGCGCACCGTCAGCCGGCTGGAGGAGATGCGCTCGGCCGATTATCTCGACCAGGGCCACGGGATCGGCTGAGCGCCACGGCGCCGTCGATCGCCGCAGCCAGCCAGCGGCGCACTGCCGGCTCGCCACGCCGGGCGACCCACCATGCGGCACCGAGCATCGCTGTCAGCGCGATCATCGCGGCCGCGGGGAAGGGAGCGCCCAGTCGCATCGATGCCGCGACGATCGCCGCGCCGATTTCCTGGTGGAGCAGGTAAAGCGGGTAGGTCATCAGCCCGAGCGTGGTCGCCGTCCGCGCATCCACCCGCCGTGCGAGCCAGGGCTGTAGTCGCAGCGAACCCAGCACCACCGCCAGGCCGGCGCAGAACACCAGAATGGGTACCAGCGGGCTCTCCACGATGCGCAAGGCATGGGTTCGTTCGACCGTCCGCCCGGCAATCTCGACCAGCGCTGTCGCCAGGAACAGACCGAATAATGTGATGCGTCCGGGCGTGCGTTGGCGGCTGATCATCGCCCAGGCGAGCACGCCGAGCGCGAAGAAGCAGCCATGCGGCAACAGCATCAACTGCGCGCTGCGCAGGTCCATCAGCGGCGTCGCGGCCCAGTCGGCGAGCAGCGCGAACAGCCAAAAGGCCGTGCTCCACGCACCGAGCAATACAGCGCGCCGCTCGATCGCCTCGCTCAGTCCCGCGCGGCCCAGCCCGGTCGCGATCAGCAGGTAGAAACAGAGTTCGATGCCAAGGGTCCAATAGGATGGGTCGATCTGCACAATGCCCGGTGCGAAGATCATCGAGTCGGCCCAGCGACGCAGCAACATCGGCCCCGGCGTAGCGACGCTCATCACCAGCAACGTCGCGGTTGCGCAGATCCATGCCGCCGGGAGCAGGCGCAGCGCGCGGCGCCGCAGGAACGCGCCCGCACTGGCGCCTTCGGCCGAGAGGGCGATGACGAATCCCGAGATGACGAAGAACAGTTCTACCCCGATCCAGCCGAACCAGGTGAAAGGCGCGGCGGCGTCCGATAGCGGCAAGCCGCGCAGCATGATCGCGCTCGATCCGCTCGGCGCGCGCGCGAACGCGGCGCCGTAGTGAAACGCCACGACCAGCAAGGCGCTGGCGAAGCGCAACAGGTCGAGGGCGATGATCGCGCGCGGCTTGGTATCGGTCACGCCTGCCATCTGCCCGCATCGCCCTTAAGAACGCGTGTCTTTGCGCGCCAAATCGATTACGTCTCGCTGCGTGAAGCAGGAGAGCGACCAATGCTCGTCGTCACCACCGAGAATGTCCCCGGTCACCAGGTAAAGGCGATGCTCGGCCAAGTGTTCGGCGTCGTCGTGCGCAGCCGCGGGCTGGGCGGCAACATCACCGCCGGGCTGCGCTCGCTCGTCGGCGGCGAGATTCCCGAATATAGCCGCCTCGTCGAGGATGCCCGGCGCCACGCGATCGATCGTCTCGTCGCCAACGCCGCGCTGATGGGCGCCAATGCCGTGGTAATGATGCGCTTCGACTCGGGTGAGCTCGCCCAGTCGATGAACGAGGTCGTCGCTTATGGCACTGCCGTGATCCTCGACCCGGCACCGCAATGATGCTGCGTACCGTCGTCCTGGTCATCGCGATCATTGCCTTTGCCGGCGCGCTTTGCGGCACCCTGGTCGATATCGGTGTGTGGCCGAGCCTGCTTTTCGCCACCCTGCTGGTGGTTGGCACCCTGTTCGAGCGCGTGCGCTACGGGGCGGCACAGCGCCGGCCGGTCGGCGGCGCGTGGCAGGAAACCACGGAACGTTTCATCGATGATGAGAGCGGCCGGCCGGTAACCGTCTGGTTTGACCCGGCAACCGGCGAGCGCCGTTATGTCGATTCGGGCGAGGGCGAAAGCCATTAATGCAATTGCGAATGAATTGCAAAGATAGATGTTGATGCTCGGGCTTTACGCCTTGCGACGCTAGGGCAAAGCGCCTATTCGGCTCGCGAATTAGGTGCGCGCAGGTGCGCGAGTCACGTGTTTTCCAGCGAAAAGGACCCGCGAAAATGGCCCGCAAGAAGATCGCGCTGATCGGCGCCGGTAATATCGGCGGCACGCTCGCCCATCTCGCCGCTCTCAAGAACCTTGGCGACGTCGTGCTGTTCGACGTGGTCGAGGGCGTGCCGCAGGGCAAGGCGCTCGATCTCAACCAGTGCGGCCCGGTCGAAGGCTTTGACGGTTCGATCAAGGGCACCAACGATTATGCTGATATCGCTGGGGCCGATGTCATCATCGTCACCGCCGGTATCGCGCGCAAGCCGGGCATGAGCCGTGACGACCTGCTCGGCATCAACCTCAAGGTCATGAAGGCCGTGGGCGAGGGCATCGCCAAGAACGCCCCCGACGCGTTCGTCATCTGCATCACCAACCCGCTCGATGCGATGGTGTGGGCGCTGCGCGAATTCTCCGGCCTCCCGCATCACAAGGTCGTCGGCATGGCGGGCGTGCTCGACAGCTCGCGATTCAGCCATTTTCTCGCCGAGGAATTCAAGGTCTCGGTCAAGGACGTCACCTCGTTCGTGCTCGGCGGGCACGGCGACACGATGGTCCCGGTGATCAGCTACTCGACCGTCTCCGGCATCCCGGTGCCGGACCTGATCGAGATGGGCTTCTCGACCCAGGAGCGGATCGATGCGATCGTCGCGCGCACCCGCGCCGGCGGCGGCGAGATCGTCGCGTTGCTCAAGACCGGCTCGGCTTATTATGCCCCGGCGACCAGCGGCATCGCGATGGCCGAGGCCTATCTCTACGACCAGAAGCGCCTGCTGCCGGCGGCGGTTCACCTTTCCGGCCAGTACGGTGTCGACAATCTCTATGTCGGCGTGCCGGTGATCATCGGTGCCGGCGGTGTCGAGAAGGTGGTCGAGATCAAGCTCGACGACGAAGCGAAGAAGAACCTCGCGGTGTCGGTCGATGCGGTCAAGGAATTGCTCGTCGCCTGCAAGGCCATCGATGGCAGCCTCGCCTGAATTGATCTGACTTAACCTGTTCCCCGGTGAAGGCCGGGGTCCAGTTGGGAGAAGCTTTCGATGGAGAAGGCCGGCTTCGTCTACATTATGGCGAACGGCAAAAACGGAGCGATATACCTGGGTGTGACGAGCGATCTCGCCAAACGCGCCTGGGAACATCGCAACGACCTCGTCGAAGGCTTCACCAAGAAATATCGCTGTCACACCCTCGTCTGGTTCGAGGCGCATGACGACATCGAAGACGCACGGCAGCGCGAGCTGCGCA
Organism: Sphingomonas bacterium; assembly: GCF_028292965.1. Taxonomy (GTDB): domain Bacteria; phylum Pseudomonadota; class Alphaproteobacteria; order Sphingomonadales; family Sphingomonadaceae; genus Sphingomonas. Next base: position 45,593 of record NZ_JAQGLG010000050.1, read on the forward strand.
TGAAGGAGTGGAAGCGGGCCTGGAAATTACGGGAGATCGAGGGTTTCAATCCCGATTGGGAAGATCTGTCTGATCGTATCGTATGACCATGAGCGCTTTCCCAACTGGGCCCCGGCCTTCGCCGGGGAACTAAGAGGACGGATAACGAATGAGCATCCTCGTCGACAAGAACACCAAGGTCATCACCCAGGGGATGACCGGCGAAACCGGCAGCTTCCACACCAAGGCGGCGCTCGATTACGGCACGCAGATGGTAGGGGGCGTCACGCCCGGCAAGGGCGGCACGACGCATCTCGACCTTCCGGTCTATGACACCGTTGCCGAGGCCGTGGCGAAGACCGGCGCCACCGCGTCGGTGATCTATGTGCCGCCGCCCTTCGCCGCAGACTCGATCCTCGAGGCGATCGATGCCGAGGTGCCGCTGATCGTCACGATCACCGAGGGCATTCCGGTGCTCGACATGGTCAAGGTCAAGCGCGCTCTCTCGGGTTCGAAGTCGCGCCTCATCGGCCCGAACTGCCCCGGCGTGTTGACCCCGGGTCAATGCAAGATCGGCATCATGCCCGGCAGCATCTTCAAGCAAGGTTCGGTCGGCGTTGTAAGCCGTTCCGGCACGCTTACCTATGAGGCTGTGTTCCAGACCTCTAATGCCGGGCTCGGCCAGACCACCGCGGTCGGCATCGGCGGCGATCCGGTCAACGG
>NZ_JAQGLG010000065.1 GCF_028292965.1 Sphingomonas bacterium
GGCACCGGCACCGGTGCCGCGCCGGTCATCGCCGCGGCGGCGCGCGACATGGGCGTGGTGACGATCGGCATCGCGATCAAGCCGTTCCGCTTCGAGGGCACACGCCGTGCGCGTGTCGCCGACCAGGGCGCGGCGGTGTTCGAGGAGCAGGCCGATGCGATGGTCACGGTGTGCAACGAACATCTCTTCCGCATCGCCGGCGCCGACATGACGATGCGCGACGCGCTCGCCGCTTCGAACACGCTGGTGTGCGAAAGCGCCGGCGGCTTCGCCCGGCTGGTGTCGGGCGCCGCGCTCAAGCGCGTCGGCCTGCCCGATCTGCGTGCGCTGCTTGCCGCCGGGGGCAAGGCGGTGATCGGTTATGGCGAGCACGGCACCGGTGCCGATCGCGCGCTCCATGCGGCGCGTTCCGCTTTGTGCAATCCGCTGCTCGAAACCGTCATGCAGAGCGCCGGTCGGCTGCTGGTCACGATCAGCGGCGGCGACGATCTGCGGCTGCATGAGGTCGATCAGGCGGTGGCCTGGCTGCGCGACCATGTCGAGCCCGGCGCGGAGATCATGTGGGGCGCGACGACCGATCCGACACTGGCCGGGCGCGTGCGGATCGGTATCGCCGCGACCCGCCTCGTCGCGCCGTCGCGCGTCGCGGTGGTGGTCGAGCAGCCGGTCGCGCGGCCGCACCGGACGGTCGCGGCACCCGCCGCCGCTGTGCCGGTGGCCGCGCCCGCTCCGGTTATGATCGAGGCGCCAGTGCAGGTCGCCGCACCGCCGGTGGGCGAACGGCCAGTCGCCGCCACGCCGCCGATCCCGGTCGCGGCCCGCGGACCGATCCGCGTGTCCGTGCCGGCACCACCGCCGATGGAACTGGCCGCCGCGGCGGCACGATTGCCGATGCCGGCGGCGCCCGCCGCGCCGAGGCCTGTCGTCTTGGAGGTCGCTGCGCCCGCGCCGCTCGACCCACCAACCGCCCGGGCGAACAAGGGCGTGCTGGTGCTCGACGGCGATTATGTCGTCAACGACCGCGTCATGCGTGTCACCGCCCGCCCCGCGGCGAGCCTGGCCGACCGCATCTATGGTGCGCTCGAGGGCGGCGCGCGGACGCTGCGCCGCGGCGCGGCACTGCACCTCGCGGCGTGACGCGCCGATCGCGCTTGAGCCCTAGGGCGTGGGGATGACATGCTGGGTGATGCGTTGCACCACCGTCACGCCGACCGGCTGGCCATTACGCAGCCACCGCCGCGTGTTCGGCGTGCCGATGCCGGGCTTGAAACCGGCGCACGGATCGCCGGTCTCCGGCGGCGCCCCGTTGATCATCGAACGGCAGGAGAGTGCGACGCCATTGGCGTCATAGGCGACTTCGATCTGGGTGATGCGATCCATCGGCGGGCCGGCGGTAACATCGACCGGGGCCGGTGCCGGGGGAGTGGGCAATACCCAGCGCACCGGCAGTACATAGGTGCCGGCGGCGGGGTGCCCGAGATGATCGGTCGCCGGGTCGAAACGCAGATGCGCCGTGGCGATTTCGCAGGTGGTCGTGTCCAGCACGGTCGTGCCGCTCGATATTTGGACGGTGCACCCGGTGACGGCGCCCGCCGCGTCGATGGCGAGCAGGGCGACGACCCGCCCCGCGCGCCCCGCTCTCACCGCCTCCTTGGGATAGGCATCCGCCCCGAACCACTGGCCGACACCGCCGATCGCGACCGGTGCCATATCCGGGCGCAGGCTTTGCGCGGCGGCGGGGGCGGAGAGGGCGATGGCTGCCAGCGCCAGCGGCCATGATGACGTCGGTGACATATAGATTCTCCCCGGCATTGTCGTCGCGAGAGGATCGTCAGGCGGCGCGAACAGTCAAATGTCGAATATGTCATGTCGGGCACCGCCGCCATCGCGCGGCGTGGCCCATTCTCATCACGCCCAACGCGCTCAGTGCTGATGCAGCAAGAGCATGTAGTCCACCCCGGCGCAGGCCGGGGCCCAGTTGGGACGCATTCGCGATGGCGCGCTGCCCCTCCATTGACGTCTCGATGCTGGGCCCCGGCCTGCGCCGGGGTGGTACATGCGCGGATGACACAAGCGCCACCTTACTTTCTTCATCCCGGCGAAAGCTGGGACCTTCCTTTAACGGAGCGCGCCCTCGCGGCATGAGATCCCAGCGTTCGCTGGGATGACGGGCGGGGGTGATCAACGCCCCGCGGTCGGCGGACCGCCAGCCGGCGGGAACAACGTTGCCGCAACGGTCTTTTCCGGCGAGTCATAAGGCCCGTTGAGCACCGTATAGGCGACCCGGCGCGCCATGTCGGCCTTGCCCTGGCGCAACAGCTCCTCGGCCAGATACAGGCGCGGCCCCGGCGCGGCGGGCACGGCCCGCACCACCCGCGCCATGCCGAGCATTGCTTGGTCGGGCACGGTCTCGCCCGCTTTGGTATAGCTCTGGAACAGGGCGATCGAAGGCAGCGGCGCCGCGCCGTCGAGCGCAGTCGCGCGTTCGATCGTCGTGCGCGCGGCGGCGAGACCGGTGGCGCGGTCACCGGCGGGGCCGGCAATTGCCAGGTCGGTCAGCGCCACGCCCTTCCACGCCAGCGCAGCGACATCGCTCGGCGATCGGACGAGCACGGCCTCGGCATCGCTGAGGCACTGGCGGGCATGGCCGCTTCGGCATTCCGCTTCCGCCGCGAACGACAGCACGTCGCTGTCGCCTGGCGCGCCGGCCGCCGCAGCGCGCACGCGCGCCATCCATGCGTCACGGCGCCGCGCCTCGTCCGGGGCGATCAGCCCTTCCGGCGACACGGCGAGGCGCGTGCCGAGCTCGACCCGTGCCTGGACCAGCGCCGAGGCGCCGGGCGACAGGTTGGAGATGCCCGGTTCGCTCACCGGCGTGTCGGGCGCCGAGCGGGTGAAGGACTTGGCGCTGATGGCGTAGCTGGCGAGCTCGCGCTGCAGCCTGTTCATGTCGCCGAACACCTTGGCCGCCTCGGCCATCGGCGTGCCCTGGTGGATCGCGACCATATAGTCGTGAAACTGTCGGGCGCGTTCCGGCTTCAGCGCGGAAAACAGGAAATAATGCGCCATCAGCCAGGCGTGATAAGGCGTCCAGCCGAGCTTGCCTGGCGCGGCGGCGAGATAGCGCCCGGTAAGGATGTCGCCGACCTTCAGATTGCCATAGGCAGGAAGACATCGTTATAGCCGAGCGGCGGGCGGGCATATTCGATTCCGCCATTGGCCTTCAGCGTGATGGTCGAGAACAGCGCGCCGACCCCGTCGAGATACCAGCGCGGATAGGCCGCCGGATCATAGGTCTGGATGAAACGCTGCGCGAAGGCGGCATAGAGCAACTGCTCCCATGACCGCACCGCGGGAAAGCGGTTGATCGTCTGGCCGACACAGTCGGTGGCGTCCTGCGACACGGCTGCTTCGCAGTCCTGGTAGAAGGCATGGTTGGTGTTCAGATCGATGATCTGGCTGCTGCGCGCCATGGCCAGCACCTCGCCATCCTCGCGCGGATCATAATAGGTCTCGTCGGGGAAAGCCGCCATATACGGGCCTTCCCCGGCGCGCAGGTTCTTCAGCCCCAGCGCACGAAAGGTCGCCGCGTTGTCGAACAACGTCACCTGCAGTTTGGCCGTATCGTCGGCCGGCGCGCCGCGCCGATAGAGGCGCGACATCAGTTGATAGAGCCGCTCGAGATTCTTCGACACGCGCGCCAGCTCGGCCGCGCTGTCCTTGCTGTAGATCACGACATGCTCGGATTCGGCGCGTTTCCAGCTGCCCTTCTTCTTGTCGACCAGGCCGTTGACGACGACGTCGGGGGATGCGATCGGTGTCGTTGTCCCCCCGCTTTGCGCCGCGACAGGCGGGGCCAGACACAGACACGATATCATGGCGCACCAGCGGCTGATCGACATGGCTTCACCCTCGGCTTTGCGACGCGGACCTGTGTAGCGGATCGCGCCCGCCGGCGGCTACAGCATATTTGTATTTGCTGGCGTTTTCCCGGCGACGCGTCGCCGTTCGCCCACCGGCACGGCGGCCAACGACGCGGCAAATCAGGTCCGTAGTGGAACCTATGTTACCTTTCGAACGCTTGGGGTCCTTGCGAGAAGAGGAGGACGACATGGCAGAATATCGTAATGAGGACGGCACCACCACGGTGGTCGAGCGGCGCACCGGCCCGGGCCTGATCATAGGCATCATCGTCGCGCTCGCGGTCATCATCGTCGCGTTTCTGTTCCTGACCGGTTTCTGGAGCGCCGACGTCAAACGGAGCGGATCGCTCCCCGACGTGCATGTCTCGGCCGAAGGCGGCAGCCTGCCGAAGGTCGATGTTCATTCGAAGGAAGTGGTCGTCGGCACCAAGGCGACCAAGGTCACCGTGCCCAAGGTCGAATCGACCCAGACCACCGTCGACGTTCCCGTCGTGGGCGTGAAGGACGGCAAATAACGGATCCGGTTTCCCGGTGACGGCGCGCCGGTTTCGGCGCGCCGTCACCGCGCCTATCGCTGGCTGCAGGCCAGGTCGACGATGCGCGCCGCGAGATCCGAGAGATTGCCGCCGCGCGCTTCGGTCTGCTCGGCGATGCACTGCTCGCGCGATGTGCGCGGGTCGATGCGTGCTTCATGGATCTGCCGCTGGATTTCCCTGACCTCGCGCAATTCGATCGCGTTCAGGTCCTCGATCCGCTTGGTGCCGCGCATCAGCGCCTGATAATTGGCCACGGCGCGTGACTGGATGAAACCCGGAAACGGCAAATGACCCCGCGCCGGCACAGCGGCCGGCATCGTCACGGTCAGGGCCAGCGCCGCGAAGACGAACTTATTCGTCGCACGCCGCATAATCGCCGTCACGGCAGGCCGCGACCGTGTGGCGCCACGCAGCCATGTCCCGCTCATAACGCGCGCGATTGCGGGCATAGTCCGACATGTCCCGCTCATGGTCCTGGCTGCGCGCGGTATAATCCTGCGAGCGCGCGGCATAATCCTGCGCGGCGGCCGCGTAACCATCATCGCCCTGCGCATCGTGCCAGCCCTGCATCCGCTGCATCTGGCGCGCGTCGCGCTCCCGCACCAAGGCGCCCGCCGCAAGGTTGAGCTGGCGCGTGGTCTCGCTGTCGCGCGCCCGGGCGGCGGCGCTGCGCATCGTCGGATCACGCGGATCGTCGGCCAGCGCCATGGCAGGCATCATCGCCGCGACCAGCGCCGCGCAGAAAAAAGGATACGCTTTCATGGTGATACTCCCACCCCGATACCAAGTTTGCTCAGCTTCGCTGAGTGCGGTGCCGGCCCGCTCCCCCACCCGACCTCCCAATCAGGATATTCTACGGGAGGTCG
>NZ_JAQGLG010000082.1 GCF_028292965.1 Sphingomonas bacterium
ACCAAGGTGCCGACATTGCTCGCCGGCGTCCCCTTTTACGGATCACCCCCGCCACTTGATGCGGTGCCGGCGATCAAGGCCGAACTGCTGCTCAACTTCGCTGGCAACGACACGCGTATCGGCGCGATGTGGCCGGCCTATGAAGCGGCACTCAAGGCCGCGGGCACGACCTACCACGCCTATATCTACCCGGGCGTGGAGCACGGCTTCAACAACGACACCACCCCGCGTTTCAACAAGGACGCGGCGGCGCTCGCCTGGGCGCGGACGATGGAATTGTTCCGGCGCAAGCTGAGCTAAACCCGTACTTTCTCCCCTCCCTGGATAAGGGAGGGGTCGGGGGTGGGTCGGCCCGTGGAGAGCGCAGCATCCGCCCCATACCACCCACCCCAGCCCCTCCCTTCCAGGGGAGGGGAGCAAAATGGCCTGCACCAAATCTCCACATCCCCCCGATCACCGCGCCACCACAGCGCGCCATAAGCACCCTCGGACATTGACCCAACCAAGGGACACAAGCACTGGTGCATGCCATGACTCACCATATTCTGGTCGTCGACGACGATCCGCATATCCGCGAACTGCTCGCCTTCGCGCTGGGCAAGGCCGGGATGAGCGTCGCCGAAGCCGCCGACGGCGAGGAGGCGCTGACTCGCATCGCCGCGCGCATGCCCGATCTGATGGTGCTCGACATCAACATGCCGCGCCTCAACGGCCTCGACCTGTGCCGCCGCCTGCGCGGCGCGGGCGGGGCAGGGGCGGCGCTGCCGATCCTGTTCCTGTCCTCGCGCGATGACGAAATCGACCGCATCGTCGGCATCGAGGTCGGCGGCGACGATTATGTCGTCAAACCCTTCTCGCCGCGCGAGGTTGTCGCCCGCGTCGGCGCGATCCTCAAGCGCAGCGCCGCCCCGACGCCACAGCCACAGAGCATCATCCACCACCGCCTGACGCTCGACACCGATGCCTGGGAAGCGCACTGGGACGACGCGCCCGTGCCGCTCACCGCGACCGAGTTCCAGCTGCTCCAGCTGCTCGCAGGCATGCCGAGCAAGGTCTTCTCGCGCGACGCGATCATCGACCGGCTGCACGGCCCCGGCTTCGCCATCACCGATCGCACCATCGACAGCCATGTCCGCAACCTGCGCGCCAAGTTCGCCGGGCGCGGCGCCGGCGATGTGATCGAGACCCGCGCCGGCATCGGCTATCGCATCGGCGCCTGCGATTGATCGGCGCGCTCAAGAACTTCGCCAAGGCGCACTGGCCCGCGCTCAGCCTGCGCACCATCCTGTTCGGCACCCTGCTGTTCGTCGCCGCCTTGCCCGGCGTCGCGGCGCTGTTCCTGCGCGTTTATGAAAACACTATCGTCCAGCAGACCGAGTCCGAGTTGATCGCGCAGGGCGTGGTGCTCGCCTCGGCCTATAAATCGGCGTGGCGCGACGGCGTGCCCGATCCCGCCCCGCGCTATTTCGCGCCCGAGCCGCCGACCATCGACCTGCGCACCATGCCGATCCTCCCCGCCAGCGCCCCGCACGCGCGCTACATGGCGCCCGACACCCATGCCGGTCTTGTCGGCCATCAACTTGCGCCGATGGCCAATGATACCGCCGCCGTCACGCTCACGGCGATGCGCCTGCTCGACGCGCACGGTACCGTGGTGCTCGGCCGCGACGATGTCGGCGTCAACATGGCCGACCTGCCCGAGGTCCGCGCCGCGCTCGCCGGGCGCCCGCGCACCGTGCTGCGTGAATCCGCTTTCGGAGAGGCCTCGACCTGGGTCGCGCTGATCAGCCGCGCCGCAGTGATCCGCGTCCACCACGCGCGCCCGGTGATCGACCAGGGCAGGGTCGTCGGCGTGATCATGCTGTCGCGCACCCCGCGCGGCCTATTCGTCGGCCTCTATCAGGATCGCGGCAAGATCCTGCTCGGCGCCGGCCTCATCCTGCTCACCCTGCTGGTGCTCGCCGGCTTGCTTTCGCGTGGCATCGCTCGCCCGATCGCCGCGCTCGCCGACGCCAGCGAGAATGTCGCGCGCGGGCATGTCGTCATCCCCGAAACCCCCGCCACCGCCGCGATCGAGATCCGCGCACTCTATACGAATTTCGCCGCCATGGCCGCGCGGATCGAACGTCGTTCGCGCTACCTCAAGGATTTCGCCGCTGCCGTCAGCCACGAGTTCAAGACACCGCTTGCCGGCATTCGCGGCGCGCTCGAGCTGCTCGACGAACATGGCGACACGATGAGCGCCGCCGATCGCCACCGCTTCCTGGGCAATGCCGGCGCCGATGCCGAGCGCCTGTCGCGTCTCGTCCAGCGCCTGCTCGACCTCGCCCGCGCCGACATGGCGACGATCGACGCCGATGCACGGGCGGATGTGAGCGCGGCGGCAGCGCGGGTGGCGGATTCGTTCCGTTCCGATCGGTTTGCGGTGACGGTGGAAGGGCAGGGCGCAACCGCTCGCATCACGCCCGAGGTCATCGAAACGGTGTTGGAGACGGTGGTGGAGAATAGCCGCCAGGCTGGTGCGACGTCGGTTGTCATCGCCGCCACTGCCGATGGCGAGGCCGTCCGCCTGACCGTCACCGATAACGGCCCGGGCATCGCCGAACCTGACCGCGAGCGCATCTTCGAGCCTTTCTTCACCGGCCGGCGGGAGAGCGGTGGTGCCGGCCTCGGCCTCGCGATTGCCCGCTCGCTGCTGGCGGCGAGCGCGGGTACCATCACCACCGACCCGGTCGCCGCCGGCGCCCGTTTCACCATTACTCTGGTGACGGAATGATGCTTTTCCCGAACAGTCCAAAACCTTCCCCGGCGAAGGCCGGGGCCCGGTCGGGAAGGCTATGGGAAAGGGCGGCAACGCCAGACAATTCCCGTTCTCCCAACTGGGCCCCGGCCTTCGCCGGGGAAGGAAAGCTAGTTGTTCACGCGGAGGCGCGGAGGCGCGGAGATTGCGTGCGCGGGGATGGATCGAATCTGTTGCAAATGGCCACGAAGCGGCGAGCTTCCATATCTCTTCGCGCCTTCGCGCCTTCGCGCGAACATTTTGGCGAGAGCAATTCGGGCGGCAAGCGCGACACCTGCGCGGCTCCGCGCCTCGGCGCGAACAAATATCTTTCTTCTTCCGGTCAGGTGGACCCCAACCAATGACCTGGGACGTCATCATCCTCGGCGCCGGTGCCGCCGGGCTGATGTGCGCCGCCACTGCCGGCCAGCGCGGGCGGCGGGTGCTGCTGCTCGATCATGCCGACGAACCCGGCAAGAAAATCCTCATCTCCGGTGGTGGGCGGTGCAACTTCACCAACATTCACACCACGCCCGATCGCTACCTCTCGGCCAACCCGCATTTCGCCAAGTCGGTGCTCGGCCGCTACACCGCCGCCGACTTCATCGAACTGGCCGATCGCTACGGCATAGCCTGGCACGAAAAGACCCTCGGCCAGCTGTTCTGCGACGGCTCCGCGCGGCAGATCGTGAACCTGCTGCTCGATGAATGCGACAAGGGCCGGGTCACGATCGGCCTCGGCCATGAGATCCGCGATGTCGGCTATGCTGATGGCGAATTCCGCCTCACCGTCGGCAACCGCGAGGAGCGCAGCGCTGCGCTTGTCATTGCCACCGGCGGCCCGTCCATCCCCAAGATGGGCGCGACGAGTTTCGCCTATGAGGTCGCCCGCCGCTTCGGCCTCAAGATCGTCGAGCCGCGTCCCGCGCTCGTGCCGCTGACGCTGGGTGGTGACGAGACCCTGTTCCGCTCGCTTTCCGGCGTCGCGACCGAAGTGATCGCCCGCGCCGGGAAGGCGAGCTTCCGCGATGCGGCCTTGTTCACCCATCGCGGGCTCAGCGGCCCGGCGATCCTCCAGGTGTCGAGCTACTGGCGCCACGGCGAACCCGTCGCGATCGATTTCCTTCCCGGCCGCGCGCCCGACTGGCTGATCGCGGCCAAGCGCGCCAAGCCCCGCGCGTCGCTTGCCGCGACGCTGGCGACGGCGCTCCCGACCCGCCTCGCCGAAACGCTCGCCGAACGCCTCGACGTCGCGGGAGAACTCGGCACAGCCACCGACAAACGTCTTGAGGAAGCCGCCCGCCAACTCGCCGACTGGCGTTTCAACCCCAACGGCACCGAAGGCTATGCCAAGGCCGAGGTCACCGCCGGCGGCATCTCGACCGAAAGCCTGTCCTCGCGCACGCTCGAAGCGCGTCAGGTGCCGGGTCTCTATGCCATTGGCGAAGCGGTCGACGTCACCGGCTGGCTCGGCGGCTATAATTTCCAATGGGCCTGGGCCAGCGGCTGGGCGGCGGGGCAGGTGGTGTGACCGTCACCGCGCGGCGCAACCGCACGCGCCATGATCGCCATGTCGCTCGTCACGTACGGCTTCGCCTTGGCGTTGGTAACGATCGTGGCGCTGCTGTTCCGCGCCGCTTTGGGTGATCGCTACCGGCTGCTCGCCGCGGCGCTAGCGCCGCTCGTGTGCGAAGCTATCCTGCTGATGATCTTCGGCAAATTCGACAATGGCATGGACGATCTCGCGCGCCGGCTGCTCTTTTTCTATGTCGTACTGCTACCCGGTGGCTTGTTCGGCGCCATCACCCGCCGGCGATAGCCGCGCGCGGTGCGTCTCACCCCGGCCCGATCGGCATCCGCAACACCACCCGGAACCCGCCTGTATCCGCCGACACTGCACAACTCCCGCCAATCTCCCCCAGTCGCGCCGCGATATTGCCCAGTCCATGTCCGGCCCCGGCCCCGCGCGCCCTCGCCCCTGCGCCATCATCCTCGATGGCCAGCGTCAGCGCCCCGTCCTCAACCGCCATCGTCACCATCAGCGCCGACGCGCCGGCATGCTTGATCACATTGCTCACCACCTCACGCACCGAAGAGGCCAGTGCCTTGTGGTGCGTATAATCGAGCATCACGGCGCCCAGTGCCGCGTCATCCCCGACCACCCAGTCCAGCGAAACCCCCGCCGCCGCCAGCCGCTCCGCCGTCTCGAAGCGCAGGTCCGCGATCACCGTCGCCAGCGGCAGTGAGGGTCCGAACAGGCTCGACACGATCGTGCGGATTTCCACCAGTGCCTGGCGCACATCGCCCCGCACCAGCGCGACATTCTCTCGATGCAATCCGGTGAGCAGATGCGCCGAGACATCGTCATGCAGGTCGCGCGCGATCCGCAATCGCTCCTCGGCGACGCCCCGGCCATATTCCGCCCGCGCCGCCTCTGCCTCCGTCATCAGTGTGATCAGCTCGCGCGCAATGCTTAGCTCGGCCGGCCCGAACAGCCGCCGCCCGCCCCGCGCGAAGCGCAACGACAGCGCCGTGTCGTCGGCGATCGCCGGCAGCACCAGCATCTCGCCCATCCCGGTGATCGCCGGTGCCGTGATATCCGCCGGGCCCGGCACCATCTCCAGCGGCTCGAACACCCGGTCGAGCAGTTCGCGCCACCCCGCCCGTCGCGCCGCAGCGCTGGCCGAGAAGGCCACTACCGCAGCCTGGCGGAACAGCGCGTCGCTGGTCACTTCGCGCGCGCCGCTCACCCAACGCCACAACCAGGCGCGCAGCGGAAAATAGAGATAACCCATCGCCAGCACCGACAGCGCCAGTGCCACCGGTGCTTCGACCTGCAGCACCGACACCAGGGCCGCATCGCCCAGCACCAGCATCAATATCGCCAGCGCACCGAGCACCAGCCGATAGGTCCAGCGGTCGAGTTCGAACACGCGGAACCCCGCCACCCCGAAAGCGATGCCGCCATAGATCAGCAGCAGCGGCACGATGATCGTCCCGTCCGAGGCGATCGGCGCGATGCCGAACAGGATCGGGGCCGCCATCGCCAACCCCATCTGCGCCGACCCGAAAAAGGTCCACGCCCCGTTCCAGCGCAGCAAAGATCGCCCCGCCGGGTCGTGCCGCGTGCGCCGCCATTGCGCGACGAAGATCGCCGGAAAAGCGAGGCTGGGCAGCAGCAGCGCGAGATAGAAGCCCAGCCGCGGCACCACCGCCACGCCCTCCAACACCCCCAGCACCACCGAAGCGACCAATAGGGCGATCGTCACCCGTCGCGGGGCGATGTCGCGCGGCACGTGCAGGAACAGCGCGCACAGCCCGACCGCGCACAGGTTCGAGCCGATGAAATTAAGCCCCTGCATCGCCTGCAACAGCGTGCCATCGGCCACCAGCTCGCGGGCATCGAACACCGCACCTGACAGGCCGGCGAGGAACACCCCGTCGCTGCTTGCGCCGAACAGCCAGCTACGCAGGTCGCGCGGCCGCGCCAGCCGTACGCCGAGGCCGAGTAGCCCGATCACGATCGCCTGGATCAGCAACAGCCAGAAATCGATCGGCAGGTCGCCCAGGTCCCTCGCCCGCGGCGAGAGCGGCGTATGGATCAAACGCCCGGCATCCGCCACGCTGATCGTTGCCCCCGGCGCGCCGGCCAGCCGCGCCACATCGTCGCGCCAACGATACCAGTCGCGCACCGCCCCGGGCCCGCCATCGGGCATATAGTCGGGTACCATCTCCGCTGCGACTGCATGGGCGCTGCCGGCACTGCTCGCGATCGTCACTACCGCGTCGGGCTGCACGATCGCGACCCGCCCATCGGCCAGGTATAGTGCGAAATCGTCCCCCGCCTGGTCGAACTGCGCGCCGAATGCCGGCATGTGCAGCGCAATCACAAGCGCGCCCGCGCACAGTGCCGCGACGAGATAGGCAAACAATCCGATCGTCACCGCCGGCCGCCGCCACAACCGCACCACCGCCGATGCCACGCCGCGCGCCGGGTCTTCAGAAGAGACGATCACCTCCGACTCCCCTCCCGTTCGGGGAGGGGCTGGGGGAGGGCAGTGCCACGAACGCGTCGTAAAGGGGTAATGCGTCGCGCCGCCAACCCGCCCGCCCTCACGTCAACCGCCGCCGCGTCGCCTCCAGCGCCGCCTCGGCCCGCGAGGTCACTCCCAATTTGCGATAGACCGTCTTCACGTGACTCGCCACGGTCGAGCGCGAGATGCCCAGCGCCTTGCCTGCCTCGTTCAGCGTCAGCCCGCGCGCGATCATCCCCAGCACTTCACTTTCGCGCGCGCTCAGATCGGGCTCGTTGGACTCCGCCGCGCCCGCCGTCATGAAGGTGGCGTGGCGCCGGAAATGGTCGAGCAGCCGCCGCGCCATCGGCGGCGACAGCGCCGCCTCGCCGTCGCCGATCCGCCGCAGCAGCGCGACCAGCTCGTCGGCCGGCCGGTCCTTGAGCAGATAGGAGTCCGCCCCCGCGGCCATCGCCTGCATCAGGTGCGCGTCGTCGTCATAGATGGTGGTGACGACCAGCTGCACATGCGGGTGCGCCGCGCTGACCTCGCGGATCAGGTCGATGCCCGAACCGTCGGGCAGGCCGATATCGATCAGCGCGATCGTCCGCCGCTCCGTCGCGCCGCCATCGGCGAACCAGGCGCGCGCGGTGCGCAGATCACCGGCGAAATAGACCCCGGCACGTTCGAAGGCGGTGTGCACAAGCCCGGTCAGCCACTGCCGCGTGGCGAGAATGTCCTCGACGATCAGCGCCTGTTCGAACGTCTCGCTGGTGACCATCGCCGTAATCCTAATCCCGAGGCGCGGAGATTGATACGGGTCGCGCCGGGGAATTATGGCCGATTCGGACGGGCCGGGCTTGGAGATTAACGACCGGCAACTGATCCTAATGTGCGTTCGCGATATTTGGCGAGCCCATCGCGCTCGACTGCGCCAGCAGCATCGCTGCGGCGTGCAGTGCTTCCGGCCAGCGATCACGCGTCACGGCCACTTCGTACAATGATGCGAGAATCGCGTTGTAATCCGAGATCACAGCTTCTTCCCCGGTTGCCGTAACGCGCGGCATCATCGGCCAATATCTTTTTCGAAATAGCGCAATCGGTCCCGCGACAAAAAGCATCGCTACCCATTGGGTAGCGAGCGTGTCGCCCGTGGCCCCTATTCCGACGATCGAACTATCGATTTTGCGACGTCGCATTTCGCCAATTTCGGGAACGAAGAATCGGTTACCTACCCGAAATGAACAGAGGGTCGAACTCACAGCGGATCTTTCCCGCCGCCTGAACCGACTCCGCACAGAAGAGGGACTCCCCATGACTCGCACGCCCCATTCGTCGGCTCTGCTCGCCTCGGGCGCAACGTCGCCATCCGCGCGTGCAACACGGCGCAGGAACCTCTCTTCGCAAGCGAGCCGGCTGACGCTGCGCTCAGCCATCGCCGTCGCGACCGTGGCGGGCGTCAGCCTGCTTGCCCCTGGCCAAGCCTGGGCGCAATGCCTTGTCGGGGCCACCACGGTGACCTGCGACAATACGACCACCACCGACACGACATTCCCGGCCAACCCACCTGCTGACCGCAACTATCAGGGATTGTTGCCCGGGCCGATCGTCGTCACCGTCAATCCTGGCGCCATCGTAAGCGGCAATGGTCTCGCCACCACCAATACCGGCGCCGGTGGCATCACCGTCACCAACGGCGGCACGATCAGCGTCGATGCCGGTAACACGCCAACCGCGGGCGGCACGGCGGCCCTGTCCCTCTCGGCGGCGGGCGGCCCGATCGTCTACACGGGCGGGAACATCATCAACAACGGCAGCGGCAACGCGTTCGACGCGAGGCAGACGGGCGGCATCGGCTCGGTCAACATCATCGTCACCGGCAACGTCTTTGCGGCGGCGGGTGAAGGCATCACCGTGCGCGACGTGGCGACCAGCACCGGCATTTCGGTGACCACCGGCGCGGTCACCGCGCTGACGGCGGGCAAGGACGGCATCGATGCGCAGAGCCAGTCGCTGACCGGCAACATCACCGAGGTTGCCAATGGCAACATCCAGGCCGGCAATGCCGGCATGGTGGCTGCGATCCTCCCGGGCGCGGCGACCGGTAATGTCGATGTGACGGCCAATGGCTCGATCGACGCCCGGTTCGGCATCGACGCCGAGAACTTCGGGTCGGGTCACACCAATGTCCTGACGGTCGGTCCGGTCAACGCGACCAGCGGCAATGGCATCTTCGCGCTGTCGACCGGCGGCAACGTCACGGTGAACACGGGCGCTGTGACCGCGACCGGCAACACCGCGATCGTCGCGCAGCAGACCAGCGCGGCTGGCACGGGCGTAGTGATCGTGGGCACCACGGGCAATGTGTCAGGCACGACGGGCATCGATGCCCATAATTTCGGCACTGACCTGACCGCCGTAGTCGCCGGTGGCACGGTGACCGGCACGTCCGCTGAGGGCATCAAGGCGACCGGCAATGCCGGCGTGATCGTGACAGCCTTCAACACAGTGACAGGTGCGACGCGCGGCCTGTCGCTGGTCGGCGGCACCGGCGGCGCAGGCGACATCCTGGTGAACGGCCCGGGCGGGTTTGTCGGCGGGACTGGCGATGCGGTCAACATCAAGAACAATGGTTCGGGCACCGTCACGGTCGCCCTTGGCGGCGCGAGCAGCTCGACTGGCGGCGAGGGCATCGTGGTGCGCGACACCACGGTGGGCGGCAACATCAGCATCACCACCGGCGCGGTCACCGCGCTGACGGCGGGCAAGGACGGCATCGACGTCCAGGCGCAGACGTTGACCGGCAACGTCACCGAGGTCGCCAATGGCAACATCCAGGCGGGTAACGCGGGTATGGTTGCCGCGATCCTGCAGGGTGCTGCCACCGGCAACATCAATGTGACCGCCAACGGGTCGATCGACGCGCGGTTCGGCATCGATGCCGAGAACTTCGGCTCGGGCTCGACCAGTGTCACCACGGTCGGCCCGGTCAACGCGACCAGCGGCAACGGCATCTTTGCGCTGTCGACCGGTGGTGCGGTCACCGTGACCGCCGGCAACGTCACCTCGACCGGCAACACCGCGATCATCGCGCAACAGACCAGTGCCGCCGGTGCGGGCGCGGTCAGCGTCACCGCTGGCAATGTCTCGGGCACGACGGGTATCGACGCGCACAATTTCGGCACCGGCACGCTAAGCGTGACCACCCACGGTACGGTGACCGGCACTGCCGCTGAGGGCATCAAGGCGAACGGCAACGGCGCGGTGACGGTGGCGGTCGATCAGGCGGTGACCGGCGCGACGCGCGGCCTGAGCCTCGTCGGCGGCACCGGCGGTTCGGGTAACATCAGCGTGACGGGCACCGGCGGGTTCGTCGGTGGCACCGGCGATGCTGCCAATATCCTGAACAACGGTTCGGGCAATACGACCGTCAACATCTCGGGCGCGAGCAGTTCGGCTGGCGGCGAGGGCATCTTCATCCGCGACACCACGGTGGGCGGCAATATCAGCGTCACGACCGGCGCGGTCACAGCGCTGACGGCGGGCAAGGACGGTATCGACGTCCAGGCGCAGACGCTGACCGCCAACCTCACCGAAGTAGCCAATGGCAACATCCAGGCGGGTAACGCCGGCATGGTCGCGGCGATCCTTCAGGCCGCGGCCACGGGCAACATCAACGTGACCGCCAACGGCTCGATCGACGCCCGGTTCGGCATCGATGCCGAGAATTTCGGTTCGGGCTCGACCAGCGTCACCACGGTCGGCCCGGTCAACGCGACCAGCGGCAACGGCATCTTTGCGCTGTCGACCGGCGGCAACGTTACGGTGAACACAGGCGTCGTGACTGCCACCGGCAACACGGCGATCATCGCGCAGCAGACCAAGGCCGCCGGCACGGGCTCGGTTATCGTGGGCACCATGGGCAACGTGTCGGGCACGACGGGCATCGATGCGCACAACTTCGGCACGGGCCTGGTCGGCGTCGTCACCGGCGGCACGGTGACCGGCACTGCCGCCGAGGGCATCAAGGCGACCGGCAATAGCGGCGTGATCGTGACGGTCTTCGGCACCGTGACCGGCGCAACGCGCGGCCTGTCGCTGATCGGTGGGACCGGCGGCACGGGCGACATCCTGGTGAACGGCCCCGGCGGGTTCGTCGGCGGCACCGGCGACGCGGCGAACATCCTGAACAACGGTTCGGGTAATACGACCGTCAACATCTCGGGCGCGAGCAGCTCGGCCGGCGGCGAGGGCATCTTCGTGCGCGATACGGCTGCGGGCGGCAACATCAGCATCACCACCGGCGCGGTCACCGCGCTGACGGCGGGCAAGGACGGCATCGACGTCCAGGCGCAGACGCTGACCGGCAACCTCACCGAGATCGCCAACGGCAACATCCAGGCCGGCAATGCCGGCATGGTCGCGGCGATCCTGCAGGGTGCCGCCACCGGCAACATCAGCGTCACCGCCAACGGGTCAATCGACGCCCGGTTCGGCGTGGATGCGGAGAACTTCGGGTCGGG
Source organism: Sphingomonas bacterium (assembly GCF_028292965.1). Taxonomy (GTDB): domain Bacteria; phylum Pseudomonadota; class Alphaproteobacteria; order Sphingomonadales; family Sphingomonadaceae; genus Sphingomonas. The sequence continues at coordinate 11,316 of NZ_JAQGLG010000082.1, forward strand.
CTCGACCTTTGTCACCACGGTCGGCCCGGTAAATGTGACCACCGGCAACGGCATCTTCGCCCTGTCGACAGGCGGCAGCGTCGTGGTGGACGCAGGCGATGTCACCTCGACCGGCAACACCGCGGTCATCGCGCAGCAGACCAAGGTCGCCGGCAACGGCGGGGTTAGCGCCAAGGTGGACAATGTCTCCGGCACGACGGGTATCGACGCGCACAACTTCGGCACGGGCCTTGTCGGCATCCTCGCCGATGGCACGGTTACCGGCACCGCCGCCGAGGGCATCAAGGCGGTCGGCAATAACGGCGTGGTCGTAACGACCACGGGCACGGTGACCGGCGCGACGCTCGGCTTGAGCCTGGTCGGCGGGACCGGTGGTGCCGGCAACATCATCGTGCAAGGCGGGGGCGGGTTCGTCGGCGGCACGGGAGACGCGGCCAACATCCTCAACAATGGCTCAGGCACGATCACGGTCGACATCGCGGCCACGAGCAGTTCGGCCGGCGGCAATGGCTTCCTCGTTCGCGATACCGCGGCTGGCGGCAATGTCAGCGTCACCACCGGTGCGGTCACCGCGCTGACGGCGGGCAAGAACGCCATCGACGTGCAGAGCCAGTCGCTGGCCGGCAACCTCACCGAGGTCGCCAACGGCAACGTCCAGGCGGGCAATGCCGGCATGGTGGCGGCAATTCTTCAGGGTGCGGCAACCGGCAATATCAACGTGACCGCCAATGGATCGATCGGTGCGCGGTTCGGCGTGGATGCCGAGAATTTCGGGTCGGGTTACACTCGGGTGACGACGGTCGGTCCGGTCAATGCGACCACCGGCAACGGCATCTTCGCACTGTCGACCGGCGGCGATGCCATCGTGAAGGCCGGGGACGTCACTGCGCTCGGCAACACAGCGATCATCGTCCAGCAGACCAAGGTCGCCGGCAGCGGCTTTGCCAACGTCACCGCGGGCAATGTCTCGGGCACGACGGGAATCGATGCGCATAACTTCGGTACGGGCGAAGTCCAGATCATCGCCAACGGCACGGTCACCGGCACCGCCGCCGAGGGCATAAAGGCGATCGGCAACGGCACCGTGGCGGTCGTCGCTTACCAGACGGTAACCGGCGCGACGCGCGGGCTGAGCCTGGTCGCCGGGACCGGCGGCACCGGCAACATCGCGGTCACCGGCCCTGGCGGGTTCGTCGGCGGCACCGGCGATGCGGCGAACATCCAGAACAACGGCTCAGGCGTGGTCACGTTCGGCATCTCGGGCGCAAGCAGCTCGACCGGCGGCAACGGCATCGTCGTCCGCGATACGGCGATCGGCGGCAATATCGGCGTCACCACCGGCGCCGTCACCGCGCTGACGGCAGGCAAGAACGCGATCGACGTCATCAGCTCATCCAACACGGCCAATGTCACGGTCGTTGCCAATGGCAATGTCCAGGGCGGCAATGCCGGCATTGTCGGGGCGATCATCCCCGGCGCGGCAACCGGCAATGTGGCCGTGACCGCCAACGGCCCGATCACCGCGCGATTCGGCGTCGACGCCGAGAATCTCGGCAGCGGCTCGACCAGCGTCACCACGGCCGGTGCTGTCAACGCGACCACCGGCAACGGCATCTTCGCGCTGACCAATGGCGGCAACCTCAGCATCGCCGCGACCGGCAATGTGACCGCGACCGGCAGCGCCGCGATCATCGCGCAGCAGATAAAAGCAGGCGCCGCCGGCACGATCAACGTGACCGCGGGCAATGTCTCGGGCACCTCCGGCGTCGTCGCGGTCAACTCCGGCACTGGTGCGATCGGCATCACCACACACGGCACCGTCACCGGCACAGCCGCCGAGGGCATCTTCGCCAGCGGCAATGCTGCGGTGACCGTCACGGTCGACCGCACGGTAACCGGCGCGACGCGCGGCCTCACCCTGGTCGGCGGCGGGGGCGGTGCAGGCGACATCAATGTCACCGGCACCGGCGGTTTTGCCGGCGGGAGCGGCGACGGCGCGAACATCGCCAATCTGGGCTCGGGCAAGATCACCGTCAACATCTCGGGTGCGAGCAGCTCGACCGCCGGCAACGGCATCGTCGTGCGCGATACCGCGATCGGCGGCAATATCGGCGTCACCACCGGCGCGGTCGCCGCGCTGGCGGCGGGCAAGAACGCGATCGACGTGTTGAGCGTGTCGAACACCGCCAATGTCACCGTGGTGACCAACGGCAACGTCCAGGCCGGTAATGCAGGCGTGGTGGCGGCGCTCCTTTCGGGGACCGCGACCGGCAATGTCGATGTGACCACCAACGGCTCGATCGACGCGCTGTTCGGCATCGACGCCGAGAACCGCGGCGCCGGCTCGACCACGGTGAAGACGGTCGGCCCGGTCACCGCGACCCTTGGTAACGGCGTGTTCGCCTTCACCACCGGCGGCAACACCAAGGTGACGACCGCCAGCGTCTCCTCCACCGGCAACACCGCGATCGTCGCCGTGCAGACCCTGGCTGGCGCCGCCGGCACCGTCGACGTCGCCTCCACCGGCACCGTCACGGGTACCACCGGCATCAATGCGGGGAACAGCGGCACCGGCACGGTCAGGATCAGCGGCGCCGCCAACGTCACCGGCACCACCGCCACGGCGATCGTCGCGACATCGGCGTCCGGCAATATCGACATCCTCTCCACCGGCACGGTCACCGGCGCGACCAATGGCATCACCGCCACGTCGACCAGCGGCATCGTCACGATCACCGGCACCGGTGCGGTCACCGCCAGCAACGGCACCGGCATCTTGGGCTTCAGCGATTTCGGCAATGTCGTCATCGCCCCGGCATCGACCGTCACCGCCACCGGCGGCGCCGGCATTCGCGGCCAGGTCGGCGGCGCCGGCAGCGTGACCGTCACCACCACCGGCAAGGTCACCAGCACTACCGGCATGGGCGTCGTCGCGGTCTCCAACAACGGCATCGCCAGGATCACGACCAATGGTCAGGTCTTCGGCGTCACTGCCGGTATCGCCGGCGTGTCGGCGGGCAGCGGCAGCGTGTTGATCAACGCCAATGCCAATGTCTCGGCCTCGGCCGGCACCGGCATCCTCGCCACGCTGCTGGGCGCCGGCGCCGGCACGATCACGGTCAACCAGGGCGTCAACTCGCTGATCACCGCGACCGGCGGCTATGGCATCCAGACCAACAGCGGCCCCTCGACCGGCCTCACCACCATCAACGTGGCGGGTGAGGTCAGGGCGACGGGGGCCGGCAATGCCGGCGTCCGCGGCACCTCGACCGCGGGCGGCATCACCGTCAACGTCGCCACCACCGGCAAGATCGATCCCGATTTCGGCATCGCGCTCGACACCGTCAGCGGCGCGCTCGTCGTGAACAATTCGGGCCTCGTCACCGGCAACATCACCGGCGTTCAGCTCGTCGCCACCGGCACCGGCACGGCGTCGATCAACAATGCCGGCACCATCACAGGCGGCACCAACGCCGTGGTCGGCAGCCTCAACGGCGGCAGCTTCACCCTGCTCAACCAGGGCGTGCTGAACGGCGCGGTCAATGTCGGGGGTTCGAACATCGCTGCCTCGACCTGGACCAACGCCGCCGGCTCATCGGCCAATCTGACGGGCGCCTCGGTCTTCTCGGGTAACCTGATCAACGCCGGCACCGCCAATATCGCCGCCGGCGCCACGCTCGGGATCCTCGGCAATTCCTCCAATCCCGGCCGCGTCAACTTCATCGGCGCGGGCAGCTTCACCACCAACGGTGCGATGTCCAATACCGGCATCATCAACGCCCAGAACAATCTGACCACCAACGTCGTCACGGTGGTCGGCAATTATACCGGCGGTGGCCAGTTCTTCGTCGATTACAGCACCGTCACCGCCACCGCGGATCGCATGAACATCGGTGGCAGCGCCTCGGGCAGCACCAATGTCACCTTGAACCGCGTCGGCACGCGCAGCTTCGTCCCCGGCGGCTTCCTGCCCGTGGTCACGGTGGTGCCGGGCGCCGCGATCGGCTCCTTCACCTCCAACACCGTGTTCGAGACGACCGGCTTCGTGCTCGACAGCTTCGGCCGCAACCCGGCGAGCAACACCCAGTTCGGCCTGATCCAGACGATCAACCCGCTGGCCATGCCGCTCGCCGACCTGAGCTATATGGCGGAAGCCGCCTCGGCCAATCTCGACGAGCCGATCGCCCCCTTCGTCACCATGCGCAACGATCCCCCGGCCGGCGCCACGCGCTTCAGCCTGTGGATGCGCGGCGGCGGCGGCCACACCAGCGAGACGATCGACGCGCGCCTCGTCGGCGGCGGCGTCACCTACACGTCGTCCAACCGGGTCCGCACGGTGCACGAATCCGCCCAGTTCGGCGCCGATATCGGCTTCCTCAACCTCGGCGGGCATGGCTGGAACGTGAATGTCGGCCTGACCGGCGGCTGGTATGACGGCCAGGTCGCGCTGACCGCGGACGACCGTATCAAGGTCGAAACCCCGTTCCTCGGCGGTTATGTCGTGGTCGGCAACGGCGCGGCCACGCTGGAGGGCAGCATCCGCAAGGAATGGCGCCACTACAAGCTCGCCATGCCGACCCTGTTCGGCGCGCTCGGCACGCAGAAACTCGACGGCAGCGCCACCGCCTACAACCTGCGCGCATCCTACCGCGTCGGCGGCACGATGGGCTTCGCTGCCACCCCGTTCGGCAGCTTCAACTATGCCGACAGCCGGATCGACCCGCTGACCATCGACGCGCTCTCGGTGTGGACCCCGGGCAGCGACAAGACGAAGATCGGCCAGGCCGGCTTGCGCCTGTCCTGGCGCGGCGGCAGCGCAACCGGCTTCACCTTCGAGCCCTTCGTCAGCGCGGCCCGGATGGAGAACTGGTCGAGCGGCGACAGCTCGAGCTTCGCCTTCGGTGCGCCGGTGACGACCTTCTCGCTCGACACGGTCAGCTGGAAGCACGCGATGCGCTACTCGCTCGGCCTCATCGGCACCGGCGCGGGCGGCCGCGTCTCGGGCTTCGTGGTCGGCAACATCAACGACGACGCCCGCCTGCGCAGCTTCACCATCAACGCCGGGCTGCGCTTCAACTTCTGACCCGGACGAGCATCTGACAAGGCAAGCGGCAGCGGGGGGAAACCCGCTGCCGTTTTGCTGTTGTCCGGGTGGCGCGAGCCGCACCCCCCGATTCCTCCCCGGCACGGGGAGGGGGA
>NZ_JAQGLG010000085.1 GCF_028292965.1 Sphingomonas bacterium
CGCCGCGGCACGTAGCGCATCAGTGTGCGCATGCGCCGGGCATGTTCGACCAAGTCGCGCAGATCGGCGCCCGAGCGCGCGCCGGACGGGCTGTCGAGCGACGTCGAGGCGACGCCATTCTCGACCAGATATTCGTCGAGCGCGGCATCGTCCTTGAGGTACACTTCGCTGCGCCCGCGCGTCGCCTTGTACAGCGGGGGTTGCGCGATGAAGAGATGCCCGGCTTCGATGATTTCGGGCATCTGGCGGTAGAAGAAGGTCAGCAGCAAGGTGCGGATATGCGCGCCGTCGACATCGGCGTCGGTCATGATGACGATCTTGTGGTAGCGCAATTTCTCGACGTTGAAATCGTCGCGGCCGATGCCGGTGCCCATCGCCTGGATCAAGGTGCCAATCTCGCGGCTGGAGAGCATGCGATCGAAACGCGCGCGCTCGACGTTGAGGATCTTGCCACGCAACGGCAGGATCGCCTGAAAATGGCGATCGCGGCCCTGCTTGGCCGATCCGCCGGCCGAGTCACCCTCGACCAGGAACAGTTCGGACTTGGCCGGATCACGCTCCTGGCAGTCGGCCAGCTTGCCGGGCAACGACGCGATATCCATCACACCCTTGCGCCGGGTCAGCTCGCGCGCCTTCTTGGCCGCCTCGCGCGCGGCCGCCGCGTCGATCACCTTGCCGATGATCGAGCGGCCATGCGCCGGATTCTCTTCCAGCCACTCGGCCAGCTTGTCGGCCATCAGGCTTTCGAGCGGCTGACGCACCTCGGACGAGACCAGCTTGTCCTTGGTCTGCGAGCTGAACTTGGGATCGGGCAGCTTGACCGAGAGGATCGCGGTGAGCCCCTCGCGCATGTCGTCGCCGGTCAGCGTGACCTTCTCCTTCTTGAGGAGCCCGGTCTTCTCGGCATAATTGTTGAGCGTGCGGGTCAGCGCGGCGCGGAACGCCGCCAGATGGGTGCCGCCGTCGCGCTGCGGGATGTTGTTGGTGAAGGCGAGGACGTTCTCATAATAGGAATCGTTCCACTCCAGCGCGACGTCGATCGTGACATCGTCGCGTGTGCCCGAGATCGCCACCGGCTCCGGCATCAGCGGAATTTTGTTGCGATCGAGATACTTCACGAACGCGGCGATGCCACCTTCATAATAGAGCTCGACGGTCTTCGTCTCCTCGTGGCGCGCATCGCTGAGGAACAGCCGCACGCCGGAATTGAGGAAGGCCAGCTCGCGATAGCGGTGCTCGAGCTTTTCGAAATCGAACTCGGTGATCTTGAAAGTGGCGGGGCTGGGGAAGAAGGTGACCCTTGTGCCCTTCTTGCCGGGCGCCGGGCCGACGATCTTCAGCGGCGCGACCGCATCGCCGAACGCGAAGCGCATATAATGCTCCTGCTCGTCGCGCCAGATCGTCAGGTCGAGCCATTCGCTGAGCGCGTTGACCACCGAAACGCCGACGCCGTGCAGCCCGCCGGAAACCTTGTATGCGTTATCGTCGGAGGTGTTATCGAACTTACCGCCGGCATGGAGCTGGGTCATGATGACCTCGGCCGCCGAGACGCCTTCTTCGCTGTGAATACCGGTCGGGATGCCGCGGCCATTGTCCGTCACCGAGACCGAGCCATCGGGGTTCAGAACGATGTCGATACGGTCGCAATGGCCGGCGAGCGCCTCGTCGATCGCGTTGTCGGAGACCTCGAATACCATGTGGTGGAGGCCCGAACCATCATCGGTATCGCCGATGTACATGCCGGGACGTTTGCGGACGGCGTCGAGGCCCTTGAGGACCTTGATGGAATCAGCGCCATAGTCGCCCTGGTTGGGCGTGTTGGGATTATTGTTTTCGGGTGTGGTTGCCATACCAAGCATATAGGGATTCGGGCGCGGAAACGAAAGCGAAATGGGCCATCGCCGCTTGTCCCGCGCGCTGGCCTGCGCCACTCTCTGCCGATCTGCCCCAGCGGCGCGATAAACGCCCGGGCCCAATAACATGGAGAGTCAATCGATGCTGTCCCTGCTGCTTGCCGCCGCGCTTGTCACCGCAGACGCAGAGATGCCGCGCTATCCCGATCTGCCGCCCGATCTCGCCGCGGCCGCGCTCGCCTTCGACAAGGCTCAGGTCACGGCCAATGGCGCGACACTGCGCGACGTGCTGGCCGACGACTATCTGCTGGTCAATTCGCGCGGTGAGCATGAAAACAAGGCCGATTTCATTCGCGACTATACCGCCCCTGGCTTCACCTTCGCGCCTTTTGCCATCGAGCAGCAGGTCATCCGCGTCTGGGCCGATGGTGCGGTGCTCGGCGGCGTGGCCAACGCGCATGGCATGAGTGACGGCAAGCCCTATGCCGTGCGGTTGCGCTTCACCGATGTCTGGGCGAAACGACACGGCAAGTGGCAGGTCATCTTCACCGATGCGAGCCGGGCGCCCACGGCCACCTGACCATGGGCGCCCGGGTTGCTCGATCAGTCGCCGCGACTGAAGCGATCGGCGCGCTGGCCGAGCAGGGTCACCTCGACACGGCGATTCTGGCGCATGCCCTCGGGCGTCGCGTTGGTCGCCACCGGGTTGCTCTCGCCATGGCCCTGGACGACGAAGCGCGCGCGCACCACGCCCATCGCGTCGAGCGCGGTGCGCACGCTGGCCGCGCGCCGTTCCGACAGCGCCTGGTTATGCGCCTCGGTGCCGCGTGAATCGGTGTAACCATCGATCGCCACGCGCACGCCCGGTTCCGACTTCAGATAGCCGGCGAGCGGGCGCAGCTTGTCAATTGCGCCGGGGCGCAACACGTCACTGTCGGTCTTGTAGAGCACGTCTTCCTGCAGATTCAGCGTCGCGCCGCGCGCCGTCTGGCGAAAGCCGTAATCGCGCATCGCGCGGTGATCCCAATTGCCGCGCGGCTGCTCCACCACCACGACGTGGTCGCGATGATCCCAGTCGAAACGATCGCGGCGTTCACCTGCAACCTCGGCAAAGGCGCGATTGGCGGCCCGCGCCTCACGCGGGCTGATGAAGCCGTTTCGGTCGAAATCGAAATTGCGCATCACGAAGGCGCGGCCGCGCGGCGAGGCGCGCAGTTCAGGATAGAGCAGCGGCACACCCGGGCCGGCGAGGCGATAGGCACGATCGCCCGGACTCCAGTCCCAGCGGCCCTGTGCGACGGCGGGGCCGGCGGCGGCGAGTGAAAGCGCCGATAGGGCGGCGGCGGTGAAAGTCTTTGCGAACCTGTTCATCGAGTATCTCCATGGCCCCCGCCATGGCACGGCAATGTCGCGCCACCCTTGAACCGGGGGTTAGTGAGATCGACAGCCCGGGTTCAGGCGATCAGGCGTTTCATACCGCGGCACCAATCGCGATCCGGGTGGCTTCGCCACCGACATCGGCGAACAGCGCCGGTTCGGTGCCGGTCATCCACACCTGGCCCTTGCCCGCCAGCCGCTCGAACAGGGCGGCGCGGCGCATGGGATCGAGATGCGCGGCGACTTCGTCGAGCAACAATAGCGGCGGGCGGGCGGTGCGTTCGGCGACGAGATCGGCATGGGCAAGGATCAGGCCGAGCAGCAGCGCTTTCTGTTCGCCGGTCGAGCACAAGGCAGCGGGCTGCGCTTTGCCGAGATGGGTGACGGCGAGGTCGCTGCGATGCGGCCCGGCGAGCGCTCGGCCAGCCGCGGCATCGCGCCCACGGCCTGCCGCGAGATCAACGGCGAGCGTGCCGGCAGCGTCGCTCCACCCCTCCAGCGCAAGGCCCGCGCGGGCGAACGGTCCCTCGGGCGCGTCAGCAAGCCGCGCCGCGAGGGCGGTGACGGTGTCGCGCCGCGCCGCGTCGATCGCGGCACCATGTTCGGCCATCTGTGCCTCGAGCGCACCGAGCCATTCCGGATCGGCCGGGCGACCCTCGGCGAGCAGGCGGTTTCGCGCGCGCATCGCGGCTTCGTAGCGATTGCTGTGCACCGCATGGCCCGGCGCGAGCGCCAGCGTCAGCCGGTCGAGAAAACGCCGCCGCTCGCTCGCCGCGGCGGCGAACAGGCGGTCCATGGCGGGCGTCAACCACAGCACCGTGAGCCATTCGGCCAGCGCGGTCGCCGCGGCCGCAGCGCCGTTGACGCGCACCACGCGCCGCTCGATCGCCGGCGGCTGCGCGCCGGTGGCGATGACCGTATCGTCGCCAAGCGTCGCGGCCACGCCGAAACCGCCCGGGCCACCCTGCCGCGCCATCTCGCCGAGCGGCGCGCGGCGCAGGCCACGACCGGGTGCGAGCAGCGAAACCGCTTCGAGAATGTTGGTCTTGCCCGCTCCATTGTCGCCGGTCAGCACGACGAAGCCCGGCCCTGTCGCCAGGGCCAGGTCGGCGTGATTGCGGAAATCGGTCAGGACCAGGCGCGACAGCATCGCGCCTGTCCTTAGCGGCTAATCTGCGAAAACGTCAGCCTCAGGCAGCTAGACGCTCTTCGGTCGCTGCGTTCTTGTCGCGACGCTGGCTGAGATAGGAGGCCATTTCCTCGCCCAGTTCGCGTTGCGCTGTGAGATAGGCGACCGGCTCACTCAGACCGAGGCGGGCGCGCGCAGCGTCGATCGGCTCCGCCAGCAGCTTGAGATAGTCCTCGCCGGCGAGCCATTTGGCCTTGCGACCGCGACGATAACCTTCCCACACCGCTCTGGCGAACAGCGTGCCCTTGGTCACCCGCAAGCTCTTGAGTGCCGCCGCGCCGCCGATGAACGCCCAACCAAGGCCGCCGACCTGGGCGTAGCTGAACGCAACCAGCGCCGCTTCACCCAGACTTTCATCGGCCTTGTAGCCGGTCATGACATGCCAGATGTCATGCGTATCGCGCACCCGCCGGCCGAACCAGGCATAGGGGTGCGGCATGTCCTCTTCGCGGTTGATCTTCGATACCTCAGCCAGGCCATCGGCCGAATAGCCGGTGCTTTCGAGGAAATGATTATAGGCCGCGCCGACCGTACCGGGCGCGAACTGCCGCGCAAAGCCGGGCTGCGACAGGACCTGTGCCAGCTCGATCCGCTCATAGGCCATGCGCCCACCCTCTTCGGTGGCAATGAACTGCGCATAGCTTTTCGGCGTTGCGCCGACATTCAGCGAGCGCATGATGCGGAACACCTGGGTGGTGTCGTCGCCATTGGCGAGCAGCTTGCGGATCGCGTCGAATGCCGTGCGCCAGTCGCGGCGTCCGGTGGTTCCGGGAAAGGGCGGGAGCGTTGCGGCCATGTCTTCGATTCCTTACTGACAGGAGTGTCAATAAGCACTACTGACACTCCTGTCAACCTGTGCCGATGGTCTGCCGCAGAAACATTAACAGCGTATCGCGATACGCAGGCGACTCATCGCTCGATGTCGCGGCATGATCGGCACCGACCACCCACCACAACCGCTTCGGTCCAGACACGGCATCGTACAGCGCGCGGGTCTCGGCCGGCGGCGTGTAGCGATCTTCGGTGCCGCCAATCACCAACACCGGGCACGATAGCCGGCGTGCCGCGCGGATCGGCGCCAGTGCATCAGGCCACACGCCGAAGCGCAGCCGCGCCTGATAGCTGAGCAGCGATTCGAACCAGCCGAATGCTGACGCGCGTCCCGTCGCGACGAGCCGGTTGCGGATCGCGTGACGAATATCGGGATAGACGGCCTGGAGAATGAAGGCCTGTGCCGGTAGCGGCGCCGATTCGCCGAGCAGCGCCGCCGCGCCGCCCAGCGAAACGCCGAGCACCGCGACCGGCGCCCCATGTTGGCGCTGCTTGAGCCAGGCAAAGGCCGCCGCCGCGTCACGCGCCTCGAACAGGCCGAAACTGTGCGGAGCGCTTGCGGATTCGCCGTGCCCGCGAAAATCGATCGTCAGTGCCGCATAGCCCCGCCCCGAGAGCCATGCCGCCGTCGCAGCCTCGGCAGCACGTGAAGCGCCATTGCCGTGCAGCAGCAGGATCGCCGGCGCGTGGTCGCTACGACCCGGCCAAAAGGTCGCCGCGATCGTCAGCCCGTCACGGGCGCGCAGGTGCAAATCCTGCGCCGGCGCCACGGCCGGAGCGACCGGCGACGGCGACGGGCGCACCAGAAGCGACCCGAAGAGCCACGAGCCCGCCAGTCCGACGATCGTCAGCAACAGGAAGGCGAACACCCGGCGCCGCCAATGGCGGCGCCGGAGCATCACACCCGCATCGGCATCAGCACGTAGAGCGCGGCGCTCTTGTCGTTCTCGCGGATCAGCGTCGGGGCGGCGGCATCGGCGAGGTGCACCTCAACCACGTCACCCTCGATCTGGCCGAGAATGTCGAGCAGGTAACGGCTGTTGAAACCGATCTCGAAGCCCAGCGCGGTATATTCGCCGGATACTTCTTCCGCCGCGGTGCCGTTTTCGGGGCTGGTCACCGACAGGGTGATCTTGTCGCGGTCGAGCGTCATCTTGACCGCACGGGTCTTCTCGCTGGCGATGGTCGAGACTCGGTCGACCCCCTCCTCGAAGCTGCGCGGATCGATCTTGAGCAACTTGTCGTTGGCGGT
>NZ_JAQGLG010000100.1 GCF_028292965.1 Sphingomonas bacterium
ACCAAGGGCACGCTGTGAGCGGCGGCAAATTTTACGCGAGCGGCGCGCTGTGCCTGATCCTGCTCGATTATGTGAAGCCGCTCGACGAAGTCGATGCGCAGATGACGCCTCATATCGCATGGATTGAGGCGGGGTTTGCACATGGCGTGCTGCTGCTCGCCGGTCGGCAGGACCCACGCTTCGGTGGCGTGATCATCGCGCAAGGCGCCAAGGCCGAGATCGAGGCACTGGCGGCAACCGATCCCTTCGTCATCAGCGGCGTCGCCACCGCGCGCGTCATCGCGTTCAACCCGAGTTTTGCGGCGCCCGAGATCGCTGCCCTGCTGGTATGACGATCGCGTTGATCGATTATGGCGCGGGCAACCTCCACTCAGTCCACAATGCGCTGAAGGCGGCAGGCGCTGAGGGCGTCGTCGTTACCGCCGATCCTGCGGTCGTGATGAGAGCCGATCGCGTCGTTCTTCCCGGTGTCGGCGCGTTCGGGGCCTGTGCCTCGGCATTGCGCGCGGTCGAGGGCATGGTCGATGCGCTCGACCAGCGTGTGCGCGGCGACGGCGTTCCTTTTCTCGGCATCTGTGTCGGCATGCAGTTGATGGCCGACAAGGGCGAGGAACTCGGCACCCATGCCGGCCTCGGCTGGGTGCCCGGCACCGTCCGCGTGCTCGTCCCCGACAAGCCTGAGACCAAGGTTCCGCACATGGGCTGGAACGACGTTGTCCCCGTCGTGCCGCACCCGCTGATCGTGCCGGGCGAGGCCTATTTCCTGCACAGCTTCGCGTTCGATGGCGACGCGGTGATCGCGGCCACCGAGCATGGTGGCCCGGTGACCGCGGCGATCGGCCGTGACAATCTCATCGGCGTGCAGTTCCACCCGGAGAAGAGCCAGCGTTACGGGCTTCAGTTGCTCGAAAGGTTCCTCGAATGGCGCCCGTAACTCATTCCTCCCCGGAACGGGGAGGGGGACCAGCCGCAGGCTGGTGGAGGGGGCGTGCCTCATTCGCTCCGCTCGCGGCAGCCCCCCTCCACCACTTCGTGGTCCCCCTCCCCGTTCCGGGGAGGAATTAGGATTGTCATGACCCTCATCGTCTTCCCCGCGATCGACCTCAAGGGCGGGCAGGTCGTGCGCCTCGCCGAGGGCGATATGGAGCGCGCCACCGTCTATGGCGACAACCCCGCGCATCAGGCGACCCTGTTCGCCGAGCAGGGCGCCGAATACCTCCATGTCGTCGACCTCGATGGCGCCTTTGCCGGCAGTTCGGTCAATGGCGACGCGGTGCGCGCGATCCTCGACGCTTTTCCCGGCCACGTCCAACTTGGCGGCGGCATCCGCACCCGCGAATCGGTCGAGCGCTGGTTCGATCTCGGCGTGTCGCGCGTGGTGATCGGTAGCGCCGCGCTCGACGATCCCGATTTCGTGCGCGGCGTGGCGAAGGATTTCCCCGGCGGCATCGTCGTGGCTGTCGATGCCCGCGACGGCATGGTCGCGACGCATGGCTGGGCCACGGTCTCCGATGTCGAAGTGATCGATCTCGCCCGCCGATTCGAGGACGCCGGCGTCGCCTCGCTGCTGTTCACCGATGTCGGCCGCGACGGCATGCTCAAGGGCTGCAACATCGAGGCGACCGTGGACCTCGCGCGCGCGGTCGACATCCCCGTTATCGCCTCGGGCGGTGTCGCCGGCATCGGCGAGATCCACGTGCTGGCCCTGCACGCCCGCGACGGCGTTGAAGGTGTCATCACCGGTCGGGCGCTGTACGATGGCCGACTCGATCTCGCCGCAGCGCTATCGGTCGCCGCAGCGGCATGACCGTCCGCGCCCGCGTCATCCCTTGCCTCGACGTCGCCAACGGCCGCGTCGTGAAAGGCGTGAACTTCGTCGATCTGAAGGACGCCGGCGACCCGGTCGAACAGGCCCGCGCCTATGACGCCGCCGGCGCCGACGAACTCTGCTTCCTCGACATCACCGCCAGCCATGAGGCGCGCGGCACGATCCTCGACGTGGTGCGCCGCACCGCCGAGGTATGTTTCATGCCCCTCACCGTCGGCGGCGGCGTGCGCTCGGTCGAGGACGCCCGCGCCTTGCTGCTCGCCGGCGCGGACAAGGTGGCGGTCAACTCCGCCGCCGTCGCCCGGCCCGAACTGGTCGCCGAACTCGCCGACCGCGTCGGCAGCCAGTGCGTCGTCGCCTCGGTCGATGCTCGCCGCGCGGGAGACGGCTGGGAGGTGTTCACCCATGGCGGCCGCCGCGCCACCGGCATCGATGCTGTCGCGCATGCGCTGCGCCTTGCCGAACTCGGGGCGGGCGAATTGCTGATTACCTCGATGGACCGCGACGGTACCCGCGACGGCTATGACCTGACGCTGATCCGCACTATCGCGGACCAGGTCAGCGTGCCGGTGGTCGCCTCGGGCGGTGTCGGCGGGTTGCCGGATCTCGTCGCCGGCATCACCCGGGGCCATGCCAGCGCCGTGCTCGCCGCCTCGATCTTCCATTTCGGCGAGGCGAGCATCGCGGATGCCCATGCCGCGCTTGCTTCCGCGGGCGTGCCGGTGCGGCGACCGATCGCTTAATTGCCTTCCACCCCGGCGAAGGCCGGGGCCCAGCTACGGAACATCTATTGGCGCGGGTAGCGATCAGTTACATCCGCCTTCCCAACTGGGCCCCGGCCTTCGCCGGGGTGGATTTGAGGAAACGTTAGCGACTTCTCCGCTACACCATCACGATGCGCTTCTTGGTCCTCACCCTGATCGCCGCCCCGGCCATGGCGGTGACGCCAGCGCATACCGGCGTGCCGAAGATCCGCACCGGCCCCGAATTGTCGGACATCGCACTGTTCGTGATCGCGGTGCTCGGTGTGTGGCTCGTCCGTCGGGCGCTGCGCGCAAGGTTCGCCAAGCGCCCCAAGGCCGACAACGCGAAGGATTGACCTTCACGCCGGTCTGGGCCAGCCGCAATCCATGGCCGAAGACACTCTCGACCGCCTCGAGGCGACAATCCGCGCACGCCGCGCTGCCGACCCGTCATCCTCCTATGTTGCCAAGCTGACCGCCAAAGGCCGCGCCAAGATCGCGCAGAAGCTCGGCGAGGAAGCGGTCGAGACGGTGATCGCCGCGACCAGCGGTGACGACACAACGATCATCCCCGAAGCCGCCGACCTGATCTTCCACCTGCTGGTCCTGCTCGCCGATGCCGGTCTGAGCCTCGACGATGTCCGCGCCGAACTGGCGCGGCGCGGAGGCCTGTCGGGCATCGACGAAAAGGCCGCGCGAGGAGCCGAATAATGCCGATCGACGCGACGCTGCCCTATGACGACCAGAATGTCTTCGCCAGGATCCTGCGCGACGAAATCCCCTCGAAGCGTGTTTATGAGGATGAGTGGGCGATCGCCTTTCACGACATCAACCCACAGGCGCCGACCCACATCCTGGTCATCCCGCGCGGGGCCTATGTCAGCTGGGACGATTTCAGCGCCCGCGCACCCGATGCCGAGATCGCTGGTTTCATCCGCGCCGTCGGCAAAGTCGCACGCGATGCCGGGCTGGTCGCGCCGGGTTATCGCCTGCTCGCCAATACCGGCCTCCATTCGGGCCAGGAAGTGCCGCACCTCCATGTCCATCTCTTCGCCGGGCAATCGCTTGGTCCGATGCTCGCGCGATAAGGGATTGCACGCGCTGGTTTAGCGGTTAGGCTCCGCGCCAATCGAAACCTGCGGCGCTCAAGCGTACGCCTGTCATCCCCGGGGGGACGGATCTTCATGATATTTGGCCGTGTAAAATCACTCGACGCCATTCTCGCGACCGCCGAGAAGAAAGGCCTGCACCGATCGCTCGGTGCCTTCCAACTCACCATGCTCGGTATCGGCGCCGTCATCGGCACCGGTATCTTCGTGCTGACCGCGACTGCGGCGCAGAAGGCCGGGCCCGGCATGATGCTGGCGTTCATCGTCGCCGGCGTGGTCTGCGCGCTCGCCGCGCTTTGCTATTCGGAATTGTCGTCGATGGTGCCGGTAGCCGGTTCGGCCTACACCTATTCCTATGCCGTGCTGGGCGAACTCATCGCCTGGACGGTCGGCTGGGCGCTAATCCTTGAATATGCGCTGGGCGCGAGCGCCGTGGCGGTCGGCTGGTCCGGCCATATCGTCGGATTCATGGATTCAGTGGGAATACATCTACCCCATGCCCTGACCGTTGGCCCCAAGATCGAATGGGGCTTCATCAAGGGCGGTGAGGTCGGCGGCATCGTCAACCTGCCGGCCGTGATCATCACTGGCCTGGTCACTTGGCTGTTGGTGATCGGCACCAAGGAAAGCGCCACGGTCAACGCAGTGCTCGTCGCGATCAAGGTCGCCGCGCTCACCCTGTTCGTCATCATCACCGTGCCGATGATCGCCGGCCACACCCCCAATTTCACGCCGTTCACGCCGCGCGGCTGGGGCAATCCTTTCGGCTCGACCGGCACCGGGGTGCTCGGCGCGGCGGCGTCGATCTTCTTCGCCTATGTCGGCTTCGACGCGGTTTCGACCGCCGCCGAGGAAACCAAGAACCCGCAACGCAACGTACCGATCGGCCTCATCGCCAGCCTCGGCATCTGCACCGTCTTCTACCTGCTCGTCGCCAGCGGCGTGATCGGCTCGTTCGGCGCACAGCCGCTGATGGACCCTGCCACCGGCAAGTATTTCGTCGAGGGCTCGCCCGAGCTCTACGCAAGCGCTGCCTGCAATGCCGCGCATGCACCGCTGGTTTGCTCGAAGGAGGCACTGGCCTATGTCCTGCGCGAGGTGTCGTCGCCGCTCGCCGGCTGGCTGGTCGGGCTTGCCGCGACGATCGCGCTGCCGTCTGTCGTGTTGCTGATGATGTTCGGCCAGACGCGCATCTTCTTCGTCATGGCGCGCGACGGCCTGCTGCCGGCCAAGCTGGCGAGCGTCCATCCGCGCTATCGCACGCCCTATGTGGTGACGATCGTGACGGGTATCGCGGTGGCGATCTGCGCTGCGTTTCTGCCGGTCGGCACGCTGGCTGATTACTCCAACTCGGGAACGCTGTTCGCCTTCGCTGCGGTCTCGCTGGGCGTGATGATCCTGCGCGTGAAGGACAAGGATCGTGTCCGTCCGTTCCGCACGCCTTTCTTGTTCGTGGTAGCGCCGCTGGCGATCATCGGCTGCGTGGTGCTGTTCATGAGCCTCAACATCGAATCCCAGATGGTGTTCCTCGTCTGGGGAGTGATCGGCCTCGTCTTCTACTTCCTCTATGGCTATCGCCATTCGAACGTCGCGCGCGGGATCACCGACGTTGTCGATGATCCGGCGATGATGCCTGAGATCGCCAAGGATCTCTGATCCCGGCCTTCAGGCAAAAGAAAAGGGCCGCGGGATCACTCCCGCGGCCCTTTCTCTTTGCGCCTTCGCGGCGGCTTCAGCCCAGCTTCTTCGCCACCAATGCCTGCATGTCGCACATCGGCCGCGCGCCCACATGCGAGATGATCTCCGCCGCGCAGATCGCACCGAGTTTCAGCGAACGCTCCAGATCCCAGCCCTGCGCCTGGCCGCGCAGGAAGCCCGCCGCGAACAGGTCGCCCGCGCCGGTCGTGTCGACCACCTTGTCGATCGGCTCGGCCGGGGCAGAGACGGTACGGCCGCCCGAAACGGCGATCGCGCCCTTCTCGCTGCGCGTCACCACCAGCAACGGCACCTCGGCCGCGGCCTGCGCCACCGCCGTGTCGAAATCCTCGACTTCCATCAGCGCCAGGATCTCATTCTCATTGGCGAACATGATGTCGATCAGCCGTTCGGCCATCAGCTTGCGGAAATCGCCGCCATGACGCGAGATGCAGAACACGTCGCTCAGCGTGAAGGCCACCTTGCGGCCGGCAGCGCGCGCGATGTCGATCGCCTCGCGCATCGCGCCGCGCGGTTCCTCGGGGTCCCACAGATAACCTTCGAGATAGAGGATCGCGCCCGCGGCGATCATCTCGCGGTCCAGTGCGCTGGCCGGCAGGAACTGCGACGCGCCGAGAAAGGTGTTCATCGTGCGCTGCCCATCGGGCGTCACGAAGATCAGGCAGCGCGCCGTGGTCGGCTCGCCGGCGCGTGCGGCAGTCGTGAAGCTGACGCCTGCGGCGCGGATGTCATGCGCGAACACGTCGCCCAGTTGGTCCTCGGCCACCTGGCCGATGAACCCGCATTTGCCGCCCAGCGCGGCGATACCGGCGACGGTGTTCGCCGCCGAACCGCCACTCGCTTCGATCCCCGGGCCCATCTTGGCGTAGAGCGCATCGGCGTCCTCAGGCGAGAACATCAGCTGCATCGAGCCCTTGGCCATACCCTCGGCTACGATGAACGCGTCGTCGGTCTGCGACAGGACATCGACGATCGCATTGCCGATCGCGACGACGTCATAGGTGGCTTCACTCAAACTGGATCTCCGAAAACAGGCAATCAAGCGACCATCGCCTAATGACCCTGTCGGCGCCGCGCAACCGGAGCGTTGACGCCGACACCGCTTGTCCCCACCCTGCCACGATGATCCGCGCCTTCTTCCTGTCGCTCGGCCAGCTCGGCGATCCCAAGATCGCCGGCGTGTTCCTCAAGTCGCTGGCGCTGACCGCACTCATCCTCGTCGCGCTATGCATTGGCCTGTGGTTCGGCGCGGAAAACATCGCCGCGCGCTATGTCGATGGCGACATGACCACGCTGGCCGGCGCGGCGGCGGTGCTCATCGCGGTGGCACTGGGCTGGCTGCTGTTCCGCGCCGTGGCGATCGCCGTGATGGATATCTTCGCCGACGACGTGGTCGTCGCGGTCGAGCGCAAACACTATCCGGCCGTGCTCGACACCGCGCGCAACATTCCGCTGTCACGCTCGCTCGGCATGGGCCTCGGCGCGGCCGGGCGGGCGATCCTGGTCAACCTCCTGATGTCGCCGATCTACCTTACCCTGCTGATCACCGGCGTGGGTACGCCGATCGCCTTCATCCTGGTCAATGGCTGGCTGCTCGGCCGCGATCTCGGCGACATGGTCGCGGCGCGTCATCTGCCGCACGAGGCGATGCGTGGCTGGCGCGCGACGACACGGGGGCCACGCTTCGTGCTGGGGCTTGCCGTGGCGGGGCTGTTCGTGGTTCCGATCGTCAACCTGCTCGCACCGGTGCTCGGCGCGGCGATGGCGACGCATCTGTTTCACGGAAGGAAGCGGTCATGATCCGCGCGACCCTCATCCTGCTGCCCGCGCTGGCGCTCACCGCCTGCGCCGGCGAAGGCCCGGTACCGCGCACCCGCATGCCCGCGCCCTATGTGCCCGTGCCCACCGCCGCCGCGGCCGGCCTCGATCGCGTCATCGGCCAGCCAGCCGGCGCGCTGATCGGCCTGTTCGGCCAGCCCGCTGCCGATATCCGCGAGGGTAGCGCGCGCAAACTCCAGTTCGGCAATGCCACCTGCGTGCTCGACGCCTATCTCTACCCCAAGGGCGCGGGCGAGCCGCTGGTCACCTATGTCGATGCGCGCCAGAATGACGGCAGCCCGGTCGATCGGGCAAGCTGCGTCGGCGCGCTGCAGGTCGGGCGTCGGCGTTAGGATTCGTTCCTAACGTCAGCGCAGGTGACTTGTGCTGCTGCATCACCTCCCGCTAAACACGAGCGGCGCGCTCGCCTGAGGAATTCCCGTTGCACGACAATCTGGCGATCAGCGCCACCGGGCTGGTCAAGAAATTCAGCGGGCGGCGCGTGGTCGATGGCGTCGATATCGCGGTGCCCACCGGCACCATCTACGGCGTGCTCGGCCCTAATGGCGCGGGCAAGACCACGACCCTGCGCATGCTGCTCGGCATCATCGAGCCCGATGAGGGCCAGCGCACCCTGCTTGGCACCGATCGCCCCCGCTCGGTCAGCGACCGCGTCGGTTATCTGCCCGAGGAACGCGGCCTCTACCCGGCGATGAAGGCACGGGAGGCCATCGCCTTCATGGGCGCCCTGCGCGGCCTGCCACTGCGCACCGGCCGCAAGCGCGCCGCCGAACTGCTCGAAACCGCCGGGCTCGGCCATGCCGCCGACGACAAGATTCGCAAATTGTCGAAGGGCATGGCGCAGCTCATCCAGTTGCTCGGCTCGATCGTGCACCAACCGGAACTGCTCGTGCTGGACGAACCCTTTTCCGGTCTCGACCCGGTCAACCAGGAACGGCTCGAGGCGTTGATCCTGGCCGAGCGCGACCGCGGTGCGACGATCGTGCTGTCGACCCATGTCATGGCCCATGCCGAGCGGCTGTGCGACAGGCTGGCAATCATCGCCAAGGGCCGCCGCCGCTTCGAGGGCACCGTTGCCGAGGCGCGCGGCCTGCTGCCGATGCAGGCGACCTACACGCCGCGCAACGACGATGCGCATATCGCCGATTACCTGCCCGAAGGTGCGCAGCATCGCGGCGATGGGTGGCGCTTCACCGTGCCCGATGAGGGTACCGAGCAGGTATTGAGCAAGCTGATCGGCGCCGGCTACGGCATCTCCGGCCTCTCGATCGAGCGGCCCAGCCTGCACGATGCCTTCGTCAAGATCGTCGGCCGCGCCGCGCTGGAGGATCAGGCATGAGCCGGCTCGGCACCCTGCTACGCCAGACGATGACCATCGCGCGGCGCGATTTCGTCGCCACGGTGTTTACTCCCACCTTCCTGATCTTCCTGTTCGCGCCCGTGGTGATGGGTTCGTTCGGCGCGATCGGCGGCCTCGGCGCCAATGCCGCGACGCATGGCGGCGGCGACAAGACGCGCATCGTTGCGATCGTCGAGGGCGATCAGGCGCGCGCCATGATGGCGGTCGATGCGCAATTGCGGAAACTCTATCGCGACGAGAGCGACGCCCCGGCAACGTTGCGCACCGATACTCCCGGCGCCGATCCCGCCGCCCAGGCCCATGCGCTGATCGAGGACAAGTCGATCGACGTGCCGGTGGTCATATTCGGCCCGCTCGGCCATCCGCACATCCTCTACACGCCAAACGCGACGCGTTCGGCCGACTATGTCGCCCAGCTTGCCGAGCAGACGCTGCGTGTCGGACGCACCGGCGCCGCGCCGCTGAGCGACGCCACCAGGACCGAGATCAATCGCACCGCCCCACGCCTGCGCAGCGGCAAGGAATCGGGCTTCTTCGCGGTGTTCGCGATCTTCTTCCTCACTTTGTTGCTCGCCGGCCAGGTGGTCAGTGGGGTCGCCGAGGAAAAGGGCAACAAGGTGATCGAGATCCTCGCCGCCGCCGTGCCGCTCGAATCGGTGTTCTTCGGCAAGTTGCTCGGCACCTTCGGCGTGGCGATCCTGTTCCTGCTGTTCTGGGGCACGCTAGTCACTCAGATCGGCACGCTGATGCCTGCCAATTTCGCTGCAGGTATTGCCGCGCTGACGCCGGCCATGGGCATGCCGATGTTCACCCTGCTGTTCTTCGCCTATTTCACCATGGCCTACATGCTGCTCGGCGCGGTGTTCCTCGGCGTCGGCGCCCAGGCATCGAGCGTGCGCGAAATCCAGCTCCTGTCGCTGCCGATCACGCTGATCCAGGTGTCGATGTTCGGCCTCGGCGCGGTCGCCATTTCGCACCCCAATGGCTGGCTCGCCACCTTCGCCAGGTTTTTCCCGCTCAGCTCGCCTTATTACATGGCCGGCCGCGCGGCGCAGTCGCCTGACCTGTGGCCGCACGCTGCGGCGCTTGCCTGGCAGGCGGTGTGGGTCGCGATCTTCGTCTCGATCGGCGTGCGCGCGTTCCGTCGCGGCGTGCTGCAATCGGGCAGCGGCAAGTTTCGCTGGAAGGCGCTGTTCGGCCGCAGCTGATTTTCGGTCGCGCCTGACGCACGATTTGTCGATCAGTTGCGAAACGATATTGACATGAATGTCAGTTAGCGCTTTTCTCCTGCCATAAGGGAGAGTGGATATGGCGACTGTGGCGGAACCGGCGATGCACAGCGTGGCAGTGGACCCGCTCGATGTCAGCCGGCCGGAGCTCTATGCAGAGGATCGCTGGCAGGCACCGTTCCGCCAGCTGCGCGAAACCGCCCCGGTGCATTATGTCGCCGATTCCGGCTTCGGCCCCTTCTGGTCGGTGTCGAGTTACAAGCCGATCGTCGAGGTCGAGTCGCTCCCCGAAATCTATTCCTCGCAGGCCGGCGGCATCACCATCGCCGATTTCCGCGAGGATTCGAGCGACGTGCGCATGCCGATGTTCATCGCGATGGACCGGCCCAAACATACCGGCCA
This sequence comes from Sphingomonas bacterium, assembly GCF_028292965.1. Classification (GTDB taxonomy): domain Bacteria; phylum Pseudomonadota; class Alphaproteobacteria; order Sphingomonadales; family Sphingomonadaceae; genus Sphingomonas. The sequence continues at coordinate 10,227 of NZ_JAQGLG010000100.1, forward strand.
GCGTCGCACCGTCGCCCCCGCCTTCACGCCGAGCGAAATGGTGCGGCTGAGCGACAATATCCGTGCCCGCACCGCCGAAGTGCTCGACAGCCTGGAATGGAACAAGGAATTCGACTGGGTCGACACGGTCGCGATCGAACTGACCACGCAGATGCTCGCCATCCTGTTCGACTTCCCCTGGGAGGATCGCCGCAAGCTGACCTTCTGGTCCGACTGGGCGGGTGACATCGAACTGGTCAAGACCGAGGAACTGCGGCTCGAACGCCTCAAGCACATGTATGAGTGCGGCGCCTATTTCCAGGGCCTGTGGAACCAGAAGCTGGGCAAGCCGCCAACGCCTGATCTGATCTCGATGATGATGCACTCGGATGCCATGGCCGAGATGGACCAGTTCGAGTTCCTCGGCAATCTCATCCTGCTGATCGTCGGCGGTAACGACACGACGCGCAATTCGATGAGCGCGCTCGCTTATGGCTTGGACAAATTCCCCGACCAGCGCAGCAAACTAGAAGCTGACCCGTCGCTTATCCACAACACGGTCCAGGAAATCATCCGCTGGCAGACCCCGCTCGCCCATATGCGCCGCACCGCGACGCAGGATACGGTGCTGGAGGGCCAGCGGATCAAGGCCGGCGACAAGTTGGCGCTGTGGTATATCTCGGCCAATCGCGACGCGTCGGTGTTCGGCGACAATGCCGACGACATCATGGTCGACCGCCCCAATGCCCGGCGTCACCTTGCCTTCGGCCATGGCATCCACCGCTGTGTCGGTGCCCGCCTCGCCGAGTTGCAGATCGCGACCTTGCTCGAGGAAATGGCCAAGCGCCGCATGCGCGTGAACGTGCTCGGCGAGCCGGAGCGCGTCGCTGCCTGCTTCGTGCACGGCTATCGCAAGCTGCCGGTCGAAATCAGCAAATACTGAAGCGTCGCGCGCTCGCGCGCCACCAGGCGGCTGGGTTGCGGGTTCGGGTCCAGCCGGGCCCACCGCACCGCGCGTTTTGCATTTCTGATAGAATTCGAACACCGGGTACGCGATTTAATCCAGCATTTAGGTAAGTTTCGGCCCTAATGCGCACCATCCGGTACGAAAATCGCCCGTGAAGCGGATTCTGTTGCGCCAGGGTCACAGATCGCACCGCGCTTTCACGGCGCTGTCATCGGACCGTCACGCATACGCGACCACAGCGACCGCCCGGCCATCCCCCGAACCGCCGGAACATGTGGAGAGCTGTATGAAATTCCGTGGCAAGCCGCGCCTCGTGGTATCCCTTCCCGTCCTCGCCATCGCGCTTCAGGCCGTTCCCGCACTGGCGCAGGCCGCTGCGACTCCCGCGCCTGCTCAGCCCGCCGCGCAAACCGTGCCGGCCACTGTCGACGACATCGTCGTCACCGCCCGCAAGCGCCCGGAAAATCTCCAGAACGTCCCGATCGTCGTCACCACGGTCAATCGCCAGCTGCTGCAGGATACCGGCGTCAAGGACATCAAGGATCTCGCGCTCCTCGCCCCCGGCCTGCTCGTCACCTCGACGACCAGCGAGTCCTCGACCACCGCGCGCATCCGCGGCATCGGAACGGTCGGCGACAATCCCGGCCTCGAATCCTCGGTCGGCATCGTCATCGACGGCGTCTATCGCTCGCGCAACGGCGTCGGTTTCGGCGATCTCGGCGACGTGCAGCGCATCGAGGTGCTGAAAGGCCCGCAAGGCACCCTGTTCGGCAAATCGGCGACCGCCGGCGTGATCAATATCCTCACCGCCAGCCCCTCGCTCACCACACCGAGTTTCAGCGGCGAACTCACCGCCGGCAATTATCGCGCGGTCGGCGGTTCGTTCGAGGCCAGCGCGCCTTTGGTCGAGGACAAGCTCGCTGCCAGCATCTATTTCGCCGACCGCTATCGGGAGGGTTTCTACACGGTCAACACCGGCCCCGGGCCGCGCACCAACACGCGCGACAACAACCAGAAATATTACACCCTGCGCGGCCAGCTGCTTGCCAAGCCGACCGACACCCTGACCCTGCGGCTGATCGGCGACATCTCCTATCGCGACGAGAATTGCTGCATGGCGGTGATCACCCGCGCCAGCGCCGGCAATTTCGCCAACAACCTGGTCGCCGCGCTGGGCGGCAATGACGGCAATGCCGCCAACCCCTATGCTCGCACCGCCTATGCCAACCGCTCGGACCTTCAACAGGTCACCGACAAGGGCGTGTCGCTGCAGGCCGACTGGCAGGTCGGCGGCGGCACGCTGACCTCGATCACCGCCTATCGCGACTGGAAGACGGTCGGTGGCTTCGACGCCGATTTCTCGACCGCCGATATCGACTATCTGCCGTCCGACGACAGCAATTCGTCGCGCTTCCGCACCTTCAGCCAGGAACTGCGCTTCGCCGGCACGACCGGCAAGCTCGACTATCTGATCGGCGGCTTCTTCTCGAACGAGAAGCTGCGCCAGAATAGCAGCGTCCTCGTCGGCAGCCAGTTCACGCCCTATCTCAGCCTGCTGTTTTCGTCGCTGGTCGAGGGGCATCCCGACCCGACCTTCCTCCAGACAGGCCTGACCTTCCCGTTTGTCGGCGGCGTCAATTATGCAGCGAATAGTGGCTCGGTCGATCAATATCGCCAGACCGACCGCACCTATGCGCTGTTCACCGACAACACCTTCCACATTACCGACGCGCTCTCCTTCCAGGGCGGCCTGCGCTACAATATCGATGAGAAGTCGCTGAACCAGTTCAGCACCAATATCGGCGGTGGCGCCGGTTGCGGCGCGGCCAACACGGCATTCGGCATCCTCAACGGCGCCAACCCGGCGGCTGCGGCGCAACTGGCCGCGGTCAACAACACCATGTGCCTGCCGTTCCTCAGCCCCGGCTACAACAATTTCACCAATGCCCAGCGCGAGCGGGAGAATGTCTTCTCCGGCACCGCGAAGCTGGCCTACCGGCTGAACCCCAGCCTGCTGGTCTATGCTTCCTATGCGCGCGGCTACAAGGCCGGCGGATTCAACCTCGACCGTGTCGAATGCGTCGTCGGCGAGGCCGGCTGTGCACCGGGCAGCGCGGCGGTGATCACCCCGATCCGCGACACGCGGTTCGGCGCCGAGACCAACGACTCGTTCGAAGTTGGCGAGAAGGCCACCCTTTTCAATCGCAAGCTGCTGCTCAACGCGACCCTGTTCTACCAAAAATATTCGAACTTCCAGCTCAACACCTTCAACGGGCTGGTGTTCGTGGTCGACTCGATCCCGAGCGTGGTGAGCAAGGGCATCGACACCGACTTCGTCTGGTTCGCCAGCAACAAGCTGAGCTTCCAGGGCGGCCTGACCATCGCCGACACACGCTATGATCTGACCGCAGCGCAACTCGCCGATCTCGTCACCAAAACCGACTTCCAGGGCGGCCGGCATTCGCGCATGTCGCTTGCCCCGCTCTTCTCCGCATCGCTGTCGGGCACCTACACCCAGCCGATCGGCAGCGACTACAAGGCGCGCTTCAATCTCGGCGGCAAATATTCCTCGCACTATAATACGGGCTCGGACCTGGACCCCGGCAAAGACCAGAAGGGCTATGTCCTCGCCAACGCCCGTATCGGTTTCGGCCCGAGCAACGACCGCTGGAGCATCGAAGCCTGGACCGAGAATCTGCTCGACACCAAATACAAGCAGGTCGCGTTCGACTCAGGCTTCCAGAACGTCCCGACCAACGCCACCGGCGTGCTCGACGCCTTTCTCGGCGCGCCGCGCACCTTTGGGGGCACGTTCCGCTTCAAATATTGATCTCCGTCCCCGCCGCGACGAACCATCGCGGCGGGGGCAAATCTCGTCCGCGCGACGCTTTGCGGGTTCCGCGCAACGCGATGTCCCCCCGCGCATCCTGACGCGGCGACCGATCGTTCCTATATGGCAAACACGCCCCAGAGGACGCAGATCATGACGCCCGACCGCCGCACCTTCCTGACCTTCGCCACCACCGGCACCGCTGCTTTCGCGCTGTTCGGCTGCCGCGACGCCGACGCCGGCGCGCCCGAGAAATTCCCTTTCACGCTGACCGACGCACAATGGAAACAGAAGCTCCCGCCCGCCGCCTATGAGGTGCTACGCCACGAAAATACAGAGCGCCCCGGCAGCAGCCCGCTCAATAACGAACATCGCGCCGGCACCTTCTCCTGCGCCGGCTGCGGGCAAGCCAATTATTCGTCAAAGACCAAGTTCGACAGTGGCACCGGCTGGCCGAGTTTCTGGAAGCCGCTCCCGAATGCGGTGCGCGAACGCAAGGACGGCTCGCTGGGCTTCACGCGGACGGAAGTGCATTGCAGCCGCTGCGGCGGCCATCTCGGCCACGTCTTCGACGACGGGCCGCAGCCTACCGGCCTGCGCTACTGCATGAACGGCGTGGCGCTGAGCTTCAAACCCGGCGCGGCGTGATCCACAAACCCGGCGTGGCCTGATCCAGCCTCACCAGTGCTCCTGCGAAAGCAGGAGCCCAGAGCCACAGACGGTGCGCCCGGTAATCCTGGGCTCCTGCTTGCGCAGGAGAACGAAGAAGAAATCAGAAAGCGGCGGTGTCGCCGTACGAGGTATCGGCGCTGGCCATCGTCATCGGAGCGAGCGGCGCCTGCTCGTCTTCGCTGCGGTCGGCGTAGATGAAGCCCTTGGCCACATAGGCGCTGGTGCCGAGCCCGCCGACGGGACCGTACCACACCTTGACCTGGCTCCAGTCGCCGGCGGCCGACACGTCGATCGCGCGGACATTGGTCTCGACGCCACCGCGGTGCGACCAGTTGGCATGGGTCAGCAGCACTTCGCGCTCGCTCACCACTTCGCTGACCATTGCGACATGGCCGAGCGGCATGCGGCTGCTGGCGGCGAAGGCAAGCACCGCGCCGACGCGCGGGGTATGGCCACGGCCGTAGCGGCCGGCGGCCTGACCCCACCAGGTGTTGGCATTGCCGTGGATCTCGATGCCGGAAATCTGGCGGGCATAGGGCGCGCACTGCCAGAACTGCGCGAAAGCGGGGGTGGCCGTCATCAGGCCGAGCGATAACACCAGCGCGAATCGCGCTGTGAGCGACTTGAAATTCATGCGACCCCCAAGGTCCCCGAACGTTTGTTGAGTTTGGGCTAGAGGGGGAATCGGGGGCTGGAAACCCCATCAACCGTTCATCGGGAACCTTTTAGGACGAAGCGTGTTTACCCCCCGACCAACCGACCCGCCGCGCCGGTCGATGTGTGCTGCGCCGCAGCAAAACCTACGGAATCACCCCTTCCATCGCCGAATCGATCCGCACCGCGGCCTGGCGCAGTCGCGCCTCATGCTCGGCACGACCGAAGGGGAAGAAGGCGTAGAACAATGCGCCGCCGCCATAGAACAGTGCCATCGCCGCGACATACCACCAGTTCATCCGGTCGATCACGGCGAGCGGGACCGTGCCGACCTTTGCCGCCTGCGGAAACGCCGACCAGGCGATGATCTGGCCCGCGCCGAAGATACCCAGGCCACCACACAGTTTCTGCACGAAGAAGCCGCCGGCAAAGAACACCCCTTCCGAGCGCACCCCGGTGCGGGTTTCGGATTCCTCCACCACATCGGAAAGCATTGCCGCGCCCAGCGCGAACGCCGCGACGCCACAAGCCGTGTTGCAGGCGAAGCACAGCAGCAGCAATGGCAACAGCAGCGGGGTATTCGGATCGGGAAACACGCCGGCAAAGCGCAGCAGATAAGGCAGCGTCAGGAAGCAGACATTGCCGACCGATAGCCACGCCGCCACCTGCGCCTTGTTGCCGCCCCGCGTCAGCCGCGGCGCGATGAAGAAGGAGCCGCCCGCGCCGACCATCAGCGCCAGCGGCAGCCATATATAATCGCCCCCCGACAGCCGCCAGACGAACTGATAATTGTAATTCGACAGCGCGAAGGAAATGCCCTGCGCGGTGTAAGCGCTGAGCCCGGCTGCCATGAGGACGAGGAACCCCTTGTTCCACACCGTCCGGCCGAACAGCCGCAAATGGCCGAGCAAGGTGTCGCGCCCCTCGGGCGCACGCGGCAGGCGATCTATCTCGTGATGCAGCCCGATCGACGACAGCACGATCGACAACGCCATCACCACCGCGCCGAAGGCGGCCATCGCCGAATAACCCGCTGCATTGGTGAAGCCATTCGCGTGCGTTGCGTCTGGCCGCAGGAACACGACATAAGCGAGGAACAGCATCATCAGCCCGCCGCCCCAGCCGAACAGGTAACGATAGGCGAACAGCTTGGTGCGCTCGTCATAGTCCGAGCTGAGTTCCGGGCCGAGCGCTGAGGACGGTATCTCGAACATCGAGAGCGCGATCCGCACCAGCAGGGCGCTGCCGAACAGATAGAGCAGCAAGGCGTCCGGCGCCCAATGCGGCGGGTTCCACAATAACAGCCAGCCGATCGCCACCGGCAACGCCGACGCGTACATCCAGGGATGCCGCCGCCCCCAGCGCGATCGCGTATGATCCGACAACCAGCCGACCAGCGGATCGACGAACGCCTCGACCACCAGCGCACCCATGATCGCCAGGCCGACCTTGGCCGCAGGAAGCCCGATCACCTGATTATAATAGAGCAGCAGGAAGGTGCCGAACCCGCCGTCCTTGATGCCGTAAGCGATCGAACCGAGCCCGAACGACCAGCGGCTGCGCGGCCCGAGCTTGCGCGCCGGCGGCACGGCGACGGCGAGGGTGTCGCTCATCCTGCGATGGCATCCAGCGCGGAGAAGATCGTCGGCTGCGTCTCGTCCCAGCTCGCACGTGTGCCGATCATCATGCCTCCGTCGACCAGGATATGCGTGCCGGTGATGAATGCGGCATCCTCGCTGGCGAGAAAAGCCACCGCCGCGGCAATATCTTCGGGCCGGCCCGCACGCGCCACTGGCTGCGCCTTCGCCGCCACGCCGGCAATCGCAGCATCGGCGATCGCCTGCTTCTCGGCATCGAGATCGAATGATGCGGTGAAGATGCCCGTGGTGATGAACCCCGGCACCACCGCGTTCACGCGTATATTATGCCGCGCCAGATCCGCCGCCGCGACCTTCGTCAAATGCAGCACGCCCGCCTTGGCCACCGAATAGGCAGTCGGCGCATAACCGCTGCCTAGGGCTGACACGCTCGAGGTGTTGACGATTACCCCGCCGCCGCGCGCCGCCATCAATGGCGCGGCATGACGGATGCCCATCGCCACCGAACGCAGCAGCAGCGCCTGGGTGCGATCCCAATCCTCGGCCGAGATCACATCGATATTGTCGCGCGACCCGCCCGCACCCGCATTGTTGAACAATATGTCGAGCCCGCCCGCCGAATCGGCCGCCGCGATCAACGCCGCGATATCACCCGCCTCGCACACATCGGTGCGCCGGAAATGGATCCGCCCGTTTGAGGTTTCGGCAATCGCCTGCCCGCCATCCGAGTCGATGTCGCCGATCCACACCTCGGCGCCCTCTTCGGCCAGCCGCAGCGCCGTCGCCCGACCGATGCCCGACGCGCCGCCGGTTACCACGGCACGCTTGCCCGCAAAACGCATCATACTCTCCAACATCGTTTTGACGACCATAGTATGGGGTTCGAGTGGGTCAATCGCACGATTTTAGAAAACCGGGTTTGTACGGCTTGCGAGACTCGGCCGCCCAAACTACCACCCATCGCCCCGGACTTGTTCCGGGGTCCAACGTGCATCAAGCGTTAGCGCCGATGGAGGGTTGGATGCCGGAACAAGTCCGGCATGACGGATGAGGATAAGGCAAAGTGGCACTCGACCCCGAAACCTTCGACGCGTTGATCGACACGGTGCGCCGCTTCGTCAGTGAGCGCCTCCGCCCGCTCGAGGGCCAGGTCGAAGCCGATGACGCCGTTCCCGCCGATGTGGTGCGCGAGATGCGCGACATGGGGCTGTTCGGCCTGTCGATCGCCGAGGAATATGGCGGCCTCGGCCTGACCATGTACGAGGAAGCCCGGATCGGCATCGAGATGGGCCGCACCACGCCCGCCTTTCGTTCGACCTTCGGCACCAATGTCGGCATCGGCAGCCAGGGCCTGGTGATGGCCGGCAGCCCCGAGCAAAAAGCGCAGTGGCTGCCGCGCATCGCCAACGGCGAGATCATCACCAGCTTCGCCCTGACCGAACCCGATGTCGGCAGCGACTCCGGCGCGGTGAAGACAAGGGCAGTGAAGGACGGCGATGTGTATCGCCTCACCGGCACCAAGCGTTTCATCACCAATGCCGACAAGGCCGACCTGTTCACCGTCATGGCGCGCACTGGCGAGGAAGCCGGGGGACGCGGCGTCTCGGCCTTCCTCGTCCCGCGCGACCTCCCCGGCCTGTCGATCGGCGAGCCCGAAAAGAAGATGGGCCAGAAGGGCGCCAAGGTCGCCGACGTGATCTTCGACGACGTCCCCGTCCCCGCCGCCAACCGCCTCGGCGCCGAGGGAGAAGGCTTCAGAATCGCGATGCGCGTGCTCGATCGCGGCCGCTTGCACATCGCCGCCGTGTGCGTCGGCGTCGCCGAACGGCTGATCGCCGATTGCGTCGTCTACGCGACCGAGCGCAAGCAGTTCGGCAAGCCGATCGCCGAGCACCAGTTGATCCAGGGCATGATCGCCGACAGCAAGACCGAGGCGCTCGCCGCCCGCGCCCTCGTCCTCGAAACCGCCAATGCGAAGGACGCCGGCAAGGACGTGGTGATGGAATCGGCCGCGGCCAAATATTACGCCAGCGAGATGGTCGGCCGCGTCGCCGATCGCGCGGTGCAGATCTTCGGCGGTGCCGGCTATATCGCCGATTACGGGATCGAACGCCTCTACCGCGACGTCCGCCTGTTCCGCATCTACGAAGGCACCAGCCAGATCCAGCAGATCATCATCGCGCGAGAGACGTTGAAGCGCGGAGGATAACTTCTTCTTTCCCCCTCCCGCTTGCGGGAGGGGTTAGGGGTGGGCGCCCGGCCCGCCAAAGACGATGAGATATGCGGAGAGCGGGAGCCCACCCCTGCCCCTCCCGCAAGCGGGAGGGGTGAAGAAAGAAGAGAAGACATGGACACCACCAACCTGTTCCGCCTCGATGGCCGCGTCGCCCTGATCACCGGCGGCAGCCGCGGCATCGGCAAGATGATCGCCGCCGGCTTCATCGCGCAGGGCGCCAAGGTCTACATCTCCTCACGCAAGGCCGCCGCCTGCGAGGAAACCGCCGCCGAGCTCGGCCCCAACTGCATTCCGCTGCCGCAGGACGTGTCCACCGTCGCCGGCTGCACCACGCTGGCCGAGCAATTCGCAGCCCATGAATCCAAGCTCGACATCCTGGTCAACAATGCCGGTGCCGCCTGGGGTGTCGCGTTCGAGGAGTTCCCGGAAGCCGGCTGGGACAAGGTCATGGACCTCAACGTCAAGTCCCCCTTCTTCCTCACCCAGAAGCTTCACCCCGCGCTCAAGGCGGCGGCGAGTCATCAGCGCCCGGCCAAGGTGATCAACATCACCTCGATCGACGGCATGCGCCTCAACCCATGGGAGACCTATAGCTATCACGCCTCCAAATCGGCGCTGATCTACCTGACCAAGCGCATGGCCGCGCGCCTGATCACCGACTCGATCAACGTCACCTCAATCGCCCCCGGCGCCTTTGCCAGCGAGATGAACCGCGCCGCCCGCGACCATGCCGACGAGGTCGCCAGCCGCATCCCCTCACGCCGCATCGGCGACGCCGAGGACATGGCCGGCACCGCGATCTTCCTCGCCAGCCGCGCGGGGGATTATGTGGTGGGTGATACGATCGTCTGCGACGGCGGCCTGGTGAATGCGTCGCTGGGAAGCTCGATCGACGCTTGATCTAATTCCCTCTCCCTGTGGGAGAGGGAGGGAGGCGCAAAGCGCCGGAAGGGTGAGGGCAGCACAGCCGCAAGACGCGCTGCCCACCCTTCCCACTGCCTATGGCAGCGGGCCCCTTCCCTCTCCCAAAGGGAGAGGGAGATTAGCTCGCCAAATCCACCGGATGATGCGGCACCAGCACCATCGTCCGCCCCTCGACCCGCCAGGATTTGAGCCGCGACAGGAAGTTCATCCCGATCACATCCATGTCGCCGAACGCCGGCGACACCACCACCGGGAGCTCGCGCGCGACGACATTGCCGATGCGCACTTCGGGGATGGTCGCGGTCTGCGCGTTGACAGCGCCATTGGCGGTCCGCACGACCATCGGGAACGGCGCATTGTCGGGCACTAGCCCGGCCTCTTCCGCGGTATCGTTGGAAATCGCGGTGACGGTCGCGCCGCTGTCGACCAGCATACGCCGCTCGATCTTGCCGATCTTCACCCGCACCCAGAAATGCCCGTCGCCGGCCATCGGCACGCGCAGTTCCTTGCCCACCGCCTGCTGCTCTCCGCTCCCGATATGAAAGGTGTCGGCGATACGCCGGAACACCGGATCGAACGCCGCGCGCTGCCCGATCAGCAACACGATGAAGATGATCGACGCCGCCATCACCGCCAGTGACACGAACCGCCCGACGATCGGCACGCGCTGCAACATGGCGATGACGATCACGCCGACCGCCACCAGCAGGATCAACGTCGCATGTGCGCTGAGATACGAAGCCATGCGGGGAATATTGGGACGGCGCAGCTGTATGCAAGCTGACCGGCCCTTGTTCCTCCCCATCTTCGATGGGGAGGGGGACCATTTGCTTCTTCAGCAAATGGTGGAGGGGAAAAGCCGCGAGCGGAGCGCTTGGGGCTTCCCCTCCACCGCTTCGCGGTCCCCCTCCCCACGCAAGCGCGGGGAGGAAAAAGAAATTATCTGGCAATCCCGCCCGCGGCCAACACCGCCAGCGTCACCAGCTCGCTCGCGCTGCTGGTCATCGGCGCGATCTGCACCGGCTTTTCCATCCCGACCAGCATCGGCCCGATCACAGCGTCGCCGCCCAGCTCGCGCAGCAGCTTGGCCGAAATATTGGCGCTCTGCAGCCCCGGCATGATCAGCACGTTCGCCGGGCCGGACAGCCGCGCGAACGGATAATTGGCCAGCTGCTTGGGGTTCAGCGCCACGTCCGGCGCCATCTCACCCTCATATTCAAAGCTCACCTTGCGCTTGTCGAGCACGCACACCGCCTCGCGCAGATTCTCCAGCCACTTGCCTTCCGGGTTGCCGAAGGTCGAATAGCTCAGGAACGCCACGCGCGGTTCATGCCCCATGCGCCGCGCCACCGCCGCAGTCCCTTCGGCGATGTCGGCCAGTTCCTCGGCGCTCGGCCGCTCGTTGATCGTCGTGTCGGCGAGGAACACGGTATGCGCCTTGCCGACCATCAGATGGATGCCGAACGGCGTGCGCCCCGCCATCGGGTCGATCACCTTGCGCACCTCGCGCATCGAATGCGCATAGGTCCGCGTGATGCCGGTGATCATCGCATCGGCCTCGCCGAGCTGCAGCAGCACCGCGCCGAAGATGTTGCGGTCCTGGTTGATCATCCGCTCGCAATCGCGCCGCAGATACCCCCGCCGCTGCAACCGCTCATACAGAAAATCGACCATCCGCGGCACCAGTGTCGAGGTGCGGCTATTGTGCAGCTCGTAACTCTCCGGATCGCTCACGCCCAAAGCGCGCAACCGCTCCGGTACGTCGTCGCGCCCGACCAGCACCGGCGTGCCATACCCGCCATCGCGGAACGCGATCGCCGCGCGCAGCACAACCTCTTCCTCGCCTTCCGCGAACAACACCCGCTTGGGATGCGCCCGCGCGCCCTCGTACGCGAGACTCAGCACCGAGGTCGTCGGGTTCAACCGCGCGCGCAACTGGTGGCGATAGGCCGCCATGTCGAGGATCGGCTTGGTCGCCACGCCCGAATCCATCGCCGCCTTAGCCACCGCGGCGGGCACCACCTCCATCAGCCGCGGATCGAACGGCGCGGGGATGATGTACTCCGGCCCGAACGTATACCGCACGCCATAAGCCAGCGCGACTTCCTCCGGCACCTGCTCACGCGCCAGCTCGGCGATGGCATTGGCCGCGGCGATCTTCATCGCATCGTTGATCCCCGTCGCGCGCACGTCGAGCGCCCCACGGAAGATGAACGGGAAGCCCAGCACATTATTGACCTGGTTGGGATAATCCGACCGTCCCGTGGCGATGATCGCATCGGGCCGCGCCGCCTTGGCCAGCTCGGGCAGAATCTCCGGCGTCGGGTTGGCCATGGCGAAGATGATCGGCGCCTTGGCCATATGCTTGACCATCTCCGGCGTGACCGCCCCCGCCGCCGACAGCCCGAGGAACACGTCGGCCCCCTCGATCGCCTCGGTCAGCGTGCGCTTGTCGGTCTTCACCGCATGCGCCGACTTCCACTGGTCCATGCCTTCGGTGCGGCCCTGATAGATCACGCCGGTACGGTCGCACATGATGACATGGTCGGGCCGCACGCCCATCGCCTTGATCAGTTCGGTGCAAGCGATCGCCGCCGCCCCCGCGCCGTTGACCGCGACCCTGATCTCGCTGAGCTGCCGCCCGGTCAGCAGGCAGGCATTGATCAGCCCCGCCGCGGTGATGATCGCGGTGCCATGCTGGTCGTCGTGGAACACGGGGATGTTCATCCGCTCGCGCAGGGTCTGCTCGATGATGAAGCATTCCGGCGCCTTGATGTCCTCCAGATTGATGCCGCCGAAGCTCGGCTCCATCAGCTCGATCGCATCGATCAGCCGATCGACATCCTCCGTCTTCAGCTCGATATCGATCGCATCGACATCGGCGAAGCGCTTGAACAGCACCGCCTTGCCTTCCATCACCGGCTTGGACGCCAGCGCACCGAGATTGCCCATGCCGAGGATCGCCGTGCCGTTGGAGATCACCGCGACCAGATTGCCCTTGGCGGTGTAATCATAAGCGGTTGCGGGGTCGTCGGCGATCGCCTGCACCGGCGCCGCGACGCCCGGCGAATAGGCCAAAGCCAGGTCGCGCTGCGTCGCCATCGGCTTCGACGCGATGATCTCGATCTTGCCCGGGCGACCTTCCGAGTGGAACAGCAGGGCTTCGCGATCGAGCTGGGCGTTGGATTCGTCGGACATTTAGGACCTCTCATTTCAGATGCCCTTACGGAATGTGGCGCTGCGCGTCACCCCTCGTGGTGCCCTCGTAACGACCTGCTCCATGCGGCCGGGCGAGCGCAAACTGTGTGGAAATCGACACACCAATCTCCCTCTCCCTGTGGGAGAGGGAAGGGGCCCATCGCTTTTGCGATGGGAAGGGTGAGGGCAGACGGGATCGCGCAGTCAAACCTGCCCTCACCCTTCCGCCGCTTCGCGGCTCCCTCCCGCTCCCAACGGGAGAGGGAAAACAGTCTCCCCACCCATCTTTTCCACGTGCACTGCGCCCGAATTCAGGCACAATGCCGTTGATATTCCACCACTGTTCGCGGGGGGCGACTCATGACCATCAACCATCGCCGGCTGCTTGCCGCCGCCACCCTCGCCCTGTTCCCCACGCCCGCCCTCGCCGCCTGCAGTGTCGCCCGCATCGCCGAGTTCGCCGTGACGATGGACGATCTCTCGCCGCGCATCGAAACGCATATCAATGGCAAGGAAGCGCGCTTCATCCTAGACAGCGGCGCCTTTTACAGCACCATCTCGCCGGGCAGCGCCGCCGAGCTCGGCCTGCGCCTCCAGCCCGCGCCGGACGGCTTCACGATGAGCGGCGTCGGCGGAGAGACCAGCGTCAAGCTCGCCACCGTCAAGGAATTCAAGCTCGCCGGCTCCAGCCTGCACGACATCCAGTTCATCGTCGGCGGCAGCGAGTTCGGCGCCGTCGGCCTGCTCGGCCAGAACGTGCTGCGCATCGCCGATGTCGAATATGATCTCGCCCACGGCGCCGTCCGGTTGATGCGCGCCAAGGGCTGCGGCAACGTCAACCTGGCCTATTGGCACGGCGACAAATCCTATTCGATGCTCGAGACCGCGCCGACCTCGCCGTTCGCGCCGCACACCGTCGCCACGGTGATGCTCAACGGCGTCAAGCTGCGCGCGATGTTCGACACCGGCGCCCCCACCACCATGTTGTCGCTCAGCGCCGCCGCCCGCGCCGGCATCAAGCCCGACAGCGCCGGCGTGGTCGACGCCGGCGAGAGCAGCGGCATCGGCCGCCACGTCGTGCGCACCTGGATCGGCCCGTTCACCGGGCTCAAGCTCGGCGACAATGAGGAGATCCAGCGCATCAAACTGCGTTTCGCCCGCACCGACCTCGGCGACGCCGACATGCTCATCGGCGCGGATTTCTTCCTCTCCCACCGCGCCTATGTCGCCAACGACCTGCACCGCATGTTCATCACCTATAATGGCGGACCGGTGTTCGACCTGACCGTGCATGAGGACGGCACCACGCGCCCCGTCCCCGCGATCGCCGGCGATGCCGCCCAGCCGACCGATGCGGCGGGTTTCGCCCGGCGTGGCGCCGCGCTCGCCGCGCGCCGCCAGTATAAGGACGCGATCGGCGATTTCGGCCATGCCATGGCGATGGCGCCGGCCGACGCGCGCTATCCCTATCAGCGCGCCATGGCCCGCCTCGCCACCGGCGACCGCGACGCCGCCGCCACCGATCTCGATCTCGCCATCAAGCTCGATCCGAACGCGGTCGACGCCCGCGTCACCCGCGCCGCCTTCCACTCAGGGGACGATGATCACGCCCCGGCCCGCGCCGATGCCGACGCGCTCGACCATCAGCTTGCGCCTTCGTCCGACCGCCGCTTCGATCTCGCCGACATCTATCAATCGATCGACGCGTTCGAGCCCGCGCTCGCCCAGTACGACCAATGGATCCGCACCCATCCCGACGACAGCCGCCGCGCGGTCGCGCTCAACGGCCGCTGCTGGACGCGCGCGCAACTGGGCCATGATCTCCCCAGGGCACTCGACGATTGCAACACCGCGATCCGCCTGCGCCCGGGCGAGGCGGCGTTCCTCGACAGCCGCGGCATGGTCCAGCTCCGCCTCGGCAATCTCGACCGCGCCATCGCCGATTACGACGCCGCACTGGCCAAGGTCCACGACATCGCCTGGTCGCTCTACGGCCGCGGCCTGGCCAAACAGCGCAAGGGCCTGAAAGAGGAAGGCGCGGCGGACATCGCGGCGGCGGTGAAGATCGATGCGAAGCTGCCGGTACGGGCGAAGAAGCTGGGGATCACCTCCTAAACCTCCTCCTGATACCTCCCGGGCACGGGGAGGGGGACCGCGACGCGAAGCGGCGTGGTGGTGGGGGCAGGCCGCAGGCGTAGCGCTTGTGGCGCTCCCCCCTCCGCCATGCTTCGCATAGTCCACCTCCCCGTCCCGGGGAGGTATTATTATTACCCTCGCAGACCCGCCCGCCGCACGACCAGTCGCGCAACCCAGCCCAAAATCTCTGCGCCTCCGCGCGAACAAATCTCTTCTTCTAAAAACCCCTACGCCCCCACCGAAGCAACATAGCGCGAAATCATGGTCCGAAACGGACATTGTTTACCAATATTCATCTGAAATAAATCATTTTACGGCCGCCGCTCGCCTTGCGGCCAGCCGATGTTCATTCTAAACTCACCGCATTCGTGGCGACACCTTGGCCGCAAGAGCCGTGCTCTATTGATTCACCCGAGAAGGGGAATAAATGTTCGTCGCGCCGTACTTGAATCCGCGAACGCCCGTCACCGTCGACTTTTCGGCAAATCTCGTCGCCGCGTTCGTCGCCTTCGTCCTCGCCGCCGCCGCGATGCTGCATTATGGCGCCGGCAACGCCGAGTTCCATACCGTCCTCGATACCAGCGTCGCCGTCAGCGGCGCCTTGATCGCGCTGCTGCTGTGGGACGTCGGCCGCAGGACCGAGCAGAGCTGGCCGCTGTTTCTCGCCATCTGTTTCGCGATGACGGCGATCAGCGAGTTCCTTCATGTCGTCGCCGCGCTCGGCTGGTTCGGCGAGGGGCCCGGCGGCAAGGTCACCTCGCGCGCGGGATCATGGGGGCCGCGGGCCTATCTGCTGCCGATCAGTGTCTGGGCGGCGCTGCTGCTGCGCGATCGTCCGCGCTGGTACGCCTGGCCATTGGCGGCGGGGCTGGTGCTGCTCGGCGCGGCGCTCATCGCGATCTTCCAGCTGATCCCGCGCTATGCCGCGCCCGGCCTGCTCTGGATCACCCGGCCAAGCCTGATCCTCGTGCCGCTGCTCTGGGCGCTGGTGGGGCTCGCTTATTGGAAGCGGCGCGCCGAATCCGACATCGCCTCCGCCATCGCGCCGATCGCCGTCATCCTCGCCGCCGCGCATGGCGTCATGCTCTATGCGCGCGCGCCGGCCGACACGCTCGCGATGGTCGCGCATTTCGGCAAGTTCGTCGGCGACGTGCTGCTGCTGTTCAACCTGACCCAGATCGGCGCCGCCGATACCGCGCGGCGGCGCCAGGTCGAGCAGCAGCTGATCGAACTCAGCCGCGACCTCGACGCGCGCGTCGCCGAGCGCACCACGGCGCAACGCCGCAGCCAGGACATGATCGAGGCGATCATCACCAACAGCCCGGCGATGATCTACGTCAAGGATCTCGCCGGCCATTATCTCATGATCAACCAGCGCTTTGCCGAGGTCTTTCAGGTCGATCGAGAGGCGGTGATCGGCAAGACCGACCATGATCTCTTCGACCAGGCATCGGCCGATGCGTACCGCGCGATGGATCAACGCGTTGCCGCCGCGGACCAGCCGCTGACCGAGGAAGAGACGGCCCCACTCGACGACGGGTTGCACACCTATCTCTCGGTCAAATCGCCCCTGCGCGACGAGTCCGGCCAGGCTTATGCGCTGTTCGGCATCTCGACCGACATCACCGATCAGCGGCGCGCTCAGGTCGCGCTCCTCGCCAGCGAGCACCGCAACCGGCAGATCGTCGAATCGGCACTCGACGCCGTCGTGACGATCGACAGTGAAGGGGTGATCGCCGGCTGGAGCGCGCAGGCCGAAACGACCTTCGGCTGGACCCACGACGAGGCGCTGGGCCGATCCGTCGACCAGCTCATCCTGCCGGAACGCTATCGTGCGGCACACCGGGAAGGCCTGGCGCGCTATCTCGCCACCGGCGAAGCGCGCGTGCTGAACAAGCGTATCGAAATCGATGCGCTTCACCGTGACGGGCGCGAATTTCCGGTCGAGCTATCGATCACGCCGGTCCGCGCGGGCGAAGCCATCTGCTTCACCGCTTTCGTCCGCGACATCACCGACCGCAAGCTGGCCGAGACACGACTCCAGACGCAGCGCGATCGCCTGCATCTGCTCGAACAGGTCACCCGCGCGATCAGCCAGCGCCAGGACGAGCAAAGCATCTTCCAGGTCGTAGTGCGCACGCTCGAGGATCGGCTGCCGGCGGATTTCGTCTGCATCTGCCGCTACGATTCCGTGGCGCAGCGCCTCGTCGTCGCGCATGTCGGCACCGGCAGCGCGGCGCTCGGCCGGGAGCTCGGCATCACCGAGCAGGCCGAAATCCCGATCGACGGCAACGGGCTGTCGCGCTGCGTCGGCGGCGAGCTGGTCTATGAGCCCGACATCGCCGCGGTCGATTTCCCCTTCCCGCATCGCCTCGCCGCGCACGGCCTGCGTTCGCTGGTCGTCGCCCCGCTCGGCGCCGGGGCCGATGTGTTCGGCGTGCTCGTCGTCGCGCGGCTGGCGGCGCAGGCGTTCGTCAGCGCGGACTGCGAGTTCCTCAAACAGGTCAGCGACCATGTCGCGCTCGCGGCGAACCAGACCCAGCTGCGCGACCGCCTGCAACAGGCCTATGACGACCTCAAGCACACCCAGCAGGCGATATTGGAACAGGAGCGGCTGCGCGCGATCGGGCAGATGGCGAGCGGCATCGCGCATGACATCAACAACGCGATCTCGCCGGTCGCGGTCTACACCCAGTCGCTGCGCGAGCGCCAGGCCGAGCTGGGCCTGTTGCCCGAGGTGCGCGACTATCTCGAAACCGTCGGGCGCGTGGTCAAGGATATCTCCGCGACGGCCGCCCGGATGCGCGACTTCTATCGCCCCGGAGACGCCGGTGCCGAATTCGAGCCGGTCGACCTCAACACGCTCATCCTGCAGGTCGTCGGCCTGACGCGCGCGCGCTGGAACGACATGCCCCAACAGCGCGGCATCGTGATCACCGTCTCGACCGCGCTGGAGGCCGCGCTGCCGCGCATCATGGGCGACGCGGCGCAGTTGCGCGAGGCGCTGACCAACCTCGTCTTCAACGCCGTCGATGCCATGCCCGACGGCGGCACGATCACGATCCGGACCCTGACCTTCGCCGGCGCCGGCGGCAAACGCCGCGTCCAGTTCGAGGTCGGCGACACCGGGCCGGGGATGGACGAGGAGACGCGCCGGCGCTGCCTGGAGCCCTTTTTCACCACCAAGGGCGAACGCGGCACCGGGCTCGGCCTCGCCATGGTCCAGGGCGCCGCGCAGCACCACAAGGCCGAGCTCGTCATCGATACGGCGCCGGGCGACGGGACGCGCATACGCCTGGACTTTGCCGCAACCGCCAAAGCGAAGGCCGATCCGCGGCGCGCGGCGGCATCGCGCAAGCAGCGGCCATTGCGCCTGCTGCTGGTCGACGACGATCCCGCCGTGCTCAGCTCGACCCTTTTCGTGCTCGAACTCAACGGCCATGCGATCACCGCCGCCGACGGCGGCAAAGCGGGGATCGACGCGCTACACGCCGCGCATCAGGCGGGCGATCCGTTCGATGTCGTGATCACCGATCTCGGCATGCCCTTTGTCGACGGCAACCAGGTGGCGCTCACCGCCAAGGAGCTGTTCCCCGAGACGCCCGTCATATTGCTGACCGGCTGGGGCCGGCGCATGGCGACCGGCGACAAGGCGCCGGCGCATGTCGATTTCGTGCTCCCCAAGCCGCTGGAGCTGGACGCGTTGCGCGATATCTTTGCTGGGCTCGGGTGAGACGGCCTGTCCGGCGGGGTGGCTGGAGCCGCGCCGGGACGAAATATCCGCACCGCTGGCGCGCGGTGCGCGAGGTGGCTGCCGCGATAGTTTAGTGCATTTTGGTAAACTGGCACCGTAATCCTCGCTCGCCTAGGTATGAGCAATGCCGCTCAGAGTGGAACGCTTAGGTTGCGGTGGCTTCTTTGCTGGATCGCGATTAAAGCGCGACTTTACTTTAGCGAAATGCTATGTTCCTTATTTGTTCTCCATCAGGAGACGGGCGTTGACGCAGATGAGCAAGATCGAATGGACGGATGTGACGTGGAATCCCGTGGCGGGTTGCACTGTAGCCACTGCTGGCTGCACCAATTGTTACGCCATGCGAATGGCCGCGCGGCTCGAAGCAATGGGCACAGAAAAATATAAAGGCCTGACGCGAAAGAGCGGTGACCGCTATGTTTGGACAGGCAAAGTTTTTCAGGATGAGAAGGCCCTCGCCGCTCCTCTGACATGGAAAAAACATCGCACGGTTTTTGTGAACAGCATGTCCGATCTATTTCACCCGGCAGTCGAGACCTCGTTCATCGCCAAGGTGTGGGCCGTAATGAGTGCAACACCGCAACACACGTATCAGGTGCTGACGAAACGTCCCGATCGCATGCGCGATGTTCTCTCTTCCGGGCCAAATTTCCCCATTTTACCCAATGTGTGGGTTGGCACTAGCGTCGAGGATGATGCGGTGCTCAATCGCATCGATGACCTACGTCTGACGCCAGCA
The DNA here is from genome assembly GCF_028292965.1 of Sphingomonas bacterium. Lineage (GTDB taxonomy): Bacteria > Pseudomonadota > Alphaproteobacteria > Sphingomonadales > Sphingomonadaceae > Sphingomonas. The sequence continues at coordinate 29,914 of NZ_JAQGLG010000100.1, forward strand.
AGTGTGCGCTTTATCTCATTCGAGCCGTTGATCGGCTCGGTGGCAGAGGCCGATTTGACTGGCATTGATTGGGCAATTGTCGGCGGCGAAAGTGGCCCTCGCGCGAGACCCATGTCTGAGGATTGGGTATCGGAGATTGAAGAACTCTGCCGCGAAGCTGATGCTGCGTTCTTTTTCAAGCAGTGGGGCGGGCGTAATAAGAAAGCCGCTGGGCGAACTCTTAACGGCCGAACTTATGATGAGATGCCCCGGGCCCATGCTTCTTCAGCACCCATGTCACTCCCTTCCTGATCAACCCGACCGCCGCTGGCGATGCACTGTTGGACAAGCAAAACAAGGAAAACAGTTGCCGGCTACTATCACGCAATAATGGCAACGGCTCGGAGACTTCACCGAATATGGTCCGCAATCGCTCCTGAGCATACCGTTCAATTTGACCGCGATCGAACTGCCTTGTAGATGTCGTTACGGTCTCTGCGAATAGGTCTTGCGTCGTCTCAACCTTGTAAAGGTCATCTCGCCAGGTCGTGGTCCCGAACACCTCATTGAGCCGTCGCTGTTTATGTTGATCGACCCGATCGAGACTGCCCGCCAACTGGCGCGACACTGCCTCTAAAGGGAATAAATACCAGACATCGACTGCCCGGGTGTCCGCGAGTAGCTTCAGTGTCGCCCAATCCACATTCATGCCATACGGGTCGAGGAAGCAAAGGCCTCGACAAGATCCACGCCCCTGCGTCTGATCACTCCATGGTGAGGTGCTGAAAATCTCTTTCAACTTCTCGTTCGCATCACCTCGATAACAAACGATACCACGCTCAGGATTGGCATCTCGAATGGCTTCCAATGATCGGAACCGACCACGATTACCCTCGACGAAAGCTAGTTTATGAAAGGGCGGGTCAACCTCAAGCGCCTTCAAAACAGATCCCGCCAGATCATGAGTTTCGATTTCGACCGGACGCCCCTCAAGAAGACCGCCTGTCGCGCGCTCAACGCGTCGCGTTCCGCTTCCTGCAAAACCATCAAAGTACCAACGCTCAAAAGGGCGTTGCGGGCTAGGTTGGCCGACCAGCACCGTGTTAAAAAACTGACAATAGTCACTGACGGCGTCGAGTTTTACCTCTGTCCAAGCTCCGCCAAAACGATGTCCCTGATCAGATCTATCAACCGACATTCCCATCCCTCATCGTCCCGACATCCACGCTTATGGTACGGAACAAAATTGGAACAAGCAAGATCGAGGTCGCTCACACATGGATATTTAGGCTGTATCTACCCAAGTGAACTTAATCTTTGTTCGAACGCTGAGAAAATGGCCATCGTCGAGAGAACGGCTTAGATTCGGTTGTCGTCTTAGCAACTTGCTTTGATCGCCTAACCTCGCCGACCAATTTCGCGATCTCAAATGCTTCTAAATCTGTATAAGTTGAAGCTCCGACATCGAGCATTGGCCGGGGCTCTCCTTCATACCAGGGAACGGCTGCACCTTCCTTTTTGCGTTTACCTTTTTGAAAAATATCCCGATAGCGATATGGCGAGATGCCAAGAAACGGCATAAAAGCAACACGCTCTACGCTCTCTCGCTCAATCTCGATCTCGTGCTCGTGCAATTCCTTGGCTTTACTCTTTGGATACGGCTCCATGTAGACAACCCGGGCAATGCCGGCCGCGAGAATATGCTTTGTACAATTGTGACACGGGAAGGTTGTACAGTAAAGAATGCCATTCTTTAAGGATCTACCCAACCGCGCTGCGTCACATATGGCGCACATCTCAGCATGCACGACGCGTCCATATTCGGTTAGGTCTGTTACTAACGCACCGTTCAGCGCTCCAGTGCCGGTTGGCGAACTAGCGTCAGACGGTCTGAGAAGGGCGGATACGATTTCAGACGATGACCCGAAGGCTTTCGCCGCTTTCGATAGCATGCCGTGCCGCTGTAATCGTTCTAGCAAATCTCGGATTACTTCTCGCTTTAGAACGTCATTGGGATCATGCCCGAGCTTAATGTCGCGGTAATCCGGATCTTCACCGTCCCAATAGGTACCACCGAACGCCTTCGGAACTTCATTGCACCCCTGCGTGATCAGTTCACCATCAAGAGAAAAAATTGCCGCCCCTACTTGCCGAGAAAGATCGCTTGATCGCAAAGATGCTGATTTGGCGGCATACATTCCGTACTCAGCCTTAGTTGGAGCAATATCGTTACGGCCGAACAGGGCTTGGATGAACCGCGTCGCTTTTGCTTCCATCTCCGCTTTGTTGACGCCGTCGACAAAAACGTCGGCGAGATGGAATGTTTCGCGAAGGTGCTGCCCGTGAACGTCACCATCCTCATTCATATCGCGGTGCATAAGAGCATCCGCCTTCGCACTTACCTCATGCTCCGGCACGTCCACCTGCAACGAGCGCTTCAATTTCGTTTCAAGGATGCGTTTTCTGCTATCAGCCGACCCGTAGGCAGATACGAGCACAAATTGCCGACCATAGACCTTGCGCAAAAGGTCCACCTCCTCCGGTCGCTTTAGCTGGCGAATAATATATGCGGTGCGGGGAACCACTTGGGTGCCTGGCTCAGGATCATCGGGACCAGACGTGCCGGCGTGAATTGATGCGCGATATGTCCATATCGCACGCATCGCAAAACGCATGAGCGCGTCAGCCGAACCGAACTTGCGACAAACGGCGCTGGCGTGATCCATTTTGAAGCCCATTTCGGAAGCGTAATCACTAGCGGAGGGCTTTTGGATATCGGACGATTCTTGGGCGATCTCTGCTGTGACGCGGATCAAGACAGCTTGGTACTGAACGGCGGCCAACGCCTGCGTCAGCGTTTGTGCAATCTCGTCAATTTCAATGCCGATTGGACCCGCAATACCAAACACGAGTTCGGGATAACGAATAGCACTCAACTCACCTGACATCGAGAACCTCGCAGAGAATTTCACTGGCGAGAGGAAGGCGGATCAGGTTAGGAACGCAAGCAGAATCGGGGAGACGTTAAATGGCTGACAGGGATATGCGCACCTTGGCTGTCATACATGAAGTTTCGCGAACTGCTGATCGGCTGGCTCGGCGCATGGGTGCAGAGTACGTCCTTGAAGATCGCTGGCGTACTGCCCTTAGCCAGCACGGGCCGCATCAACCCAAGAACCCGTCGGATCGGTGATATAGACTTCTGATGACGGCGCTAAGAGTGCAACCTCCTCACATCACCCCTCCCCACCCCGCACCACCATCTCCCGCGTCCGGTCGTCGTAAATCAGGTCATCCTCGCGCGACGCCGCCGCCTTGGTCCCGAACGCCGGCCGCTCGAACACATTGTACAGCGCCTCCTGCGCCACCTTCTGCTGCCGCTCCGCCTCCTGCACGATCTGCGTGAAGCGCCACTGCGCGATGCGGTTGCCCTTCACCGCATTGA
>NZ_JAQGLG010000133.1 GCF_028292965.1 Sphingomonas bacterium
CGAGTTCGGGTGAGATTGCGAACAACGGACGTCCGACCGGGCTCTCCTCGCCCGTCTCGAGGAGGATTTCGGCCGAACGGTTGATCAGCCGGATGTTGCCATCGGCGGTGATCGAGATGACGCCCGCGGTAACGCCCGACATCACCGCCTCGATCAGCGCGCGGCGGCTTTCCAGCGCGCCGGTTTGCGCCTGAAGGCGCCCGGTCATGGTGTTGAAGGCGCTGCCCAGCGTGCCGACCTCGTCGTCGCTGGTCGGATCGGGCACGCGCGCGGTCAGATCGCCGGTCGCGACGCGGTGTGCGGCCACGACCAGCTCGCCGATCGGGCGCACCAGCCGGTCGGCGACTTCGAGCGCAATCCACACCGCGATGGCGATGATCAGCAGCGAGATCGCCAGCAGTGCTGCGTTGAACTTGAGTTGCAACGAGCGCGAACGCGCGAGCAGGTCGCGATAACTCGACAGCACGGCGATGCTGCGTTTCGACTGCACTTCCATCACCTGCACGTCGGAGATGGCGACCGTCAGCAGGAAGACATTGGTGGTGCCGGGCACCATGGTCAGCGTCCTGATGCGGTCGCCGACCACGGTGGTGATGCTGGTGAGCCCGCCACGCAACTTGTCGAGATCGGAACGCGATACCTCGCGCGCCACATCCAGCTTGTCCGGGTTGACCTGGATGATCTCCTGCATCTCGTTCTTGCCGGGTGAGATGAACAGGAACCCGTCGGACAGGCTGCGCAAATAGAGCTGCTTGCCGAAATAGTTCGGAAATTCCCGCGATTGCAGCTTTACGCCAAGGTTTTCCGAGATGTCCGTTGCCATGGTGACGGTCTGATCCTTCCACCGATGGAGCATCTCGTCATATGAGGTTTTTGCCACGCCCGTGGCATTTTCGATCATGCCGCGCGCCTGATCGGAATACCAGAATTGCACGCCATATTGGAACAGCAGCGAGGCGAACACGACGACGAACAGCGTCGGTACGGCTGCGATCACGGAGAACAGCGCGACCAGCCTGACGTGCAACCGCCCCCGCCCACCCATCGGCAGCCGCGCGGCGCGGCGCATCGCAATGCGTCGGCCCCCGAGCACCAGCAAGGCGACACCGGGAACGAGATTGGCGACGAGCAGCAGCGCGACGACCGCCGGGCTCAGCAGCGATTGCGATCCGGCATTGCCGGTGATGATGAAATAGCTGGCGACCGCGATCGCCGCGGCGCCTGCGATGACGAACAACTCGACCGCAGGGGTCACGCTGAACCGTCCGCGCAGTCCGGAGAAGATATTCTGGGCTGCCGTGTCGGCCTTCATCGTGCTTTTCATACAACGCAACCGTTGCAAGGAAAACACACAATCGTACGGCTGGTCGCGAAGCGTAACCGTTCGACCGTCCCTAGGAGGGATCGATCCCCAGCGAATCGAGCCGCTTGCGTAACGTGTTGCGGTTGATGCCCAGCGCCTTGGCGGCGCGCAGCTGATTCTGACCGTGGCGCGCGAGCAACGCCAGGATCAGCGGCCGCTCGACCTCGCCGATCACCCGGTCGTAGAGCGTGCCGTCGGCGAGTGCCGCCGGTTGCTCGATCGCCAGCCGGTCGAGCAACGCCAGCACCGCCACCTCGATCCCGCCATCACCGCCTTTCGAAGCCGCCACCGGGCGCTCGCCCAGCATGGTGAGGATATCGCCCTCGCCGATCCGGTCGTCGCGGCTTAGCACGGCGACGCGGCGCATCATGTTTTCCAGCTCGCGGACATTGCCCGGCCAGTCGTGCCGTTCGAGCACCGCGATCGCCGCAGGGTCGAGCGACTTGCGCGGCAGGCCGCTTTCCGCGGCGAGATCGAGGAAGTGGCGCGCCAGCAGGGCAACGTCCTGTCGTCGCGAACGCAGCGCCGGCAGTGTCACCGGCACGACATTGAGGCGGTAGAACAGATCCTCGCGAAACTGGCCACCCGCGACGAGCACGGCGAGATCCTTGTTGGTCGCCGCGACAATGCGCACATCTGCGCGAATCGTCCGAGCGCCGCCGACGGTGGTGAATTCGCCCGATTGCAGCACGCGCAGCAGCCGGGTCTGCGCTTCCATCGGCATGTCGCCGATCTCGTCGAGGAACAGTGTGCCACCCGCCGCCTGCTCGAAGCGGCCGGCGTTGCGCGCCTGCGCGCCGGTAAAGGCGCCGCGCTCATGGCCGAACAGCTCGGCCTCGATCAGCTCGCGCGGGATCGCTGCCATGTTGATGGCGACGAACGGCGCCTTGCGACGCGGGCCGAGATCATGGATCGCGCGCGCCACCAATTCCTTGCCGGTCCCAGATTCACCCGAGATCAGCACGGTCAGGTCGTTCGATACTACGCGGGCGATGATGCGGTAGACGTCCTGCATCGCCGGCGAGCGGCCGATCAGCGGCAGCGCGCGGTCCTCCTCGCCGATCGGGTCACCCTTCGCGCCGGCGTCCCCGCCCCGTCCCAGCGCACCGCGTACCGCGCGCGCCAGCACGTCGAGATCGAACGGCTTGGGCAGATAGTCGTACGCACCTGCCTCGGTCGATCGCACCGCGGTCGTCAGCGTGTTCTGCGCCGACAGCACAATCACCGGCAGGCCCGGATGTTCGGCCGTCAGCCGCTCCAGCCGGTCGAGCCCATTGCCATCGGGCAGCATGACATCCGTGATCAGCACATCCGGCAGAGCCGTGGCGAGATGCACCTCCATCTCCGCCAAGGTCGCCGCCGTCGTCACCTGATGCCCCTCGCGCCGCAGCGCCTGGGCGACGACGGTGCGGATCGCCGCGTCGTCATCGACCACCAGGACCTGACCGTGCAGCTTCATGACGTTCCCCGGGGCAGCAGGATGCGGAATACGGTCGATGGCGGTGATCCTTCCCGGGCATATTGCACGATCCCGCCCATGTCGCGCACCAGCTTGTCGACCAGCGACAGGCCGAGCCCCTGCCCCTCGCGCTTGGTGCTGACGAACGGATCGAACAGATGGTCGGCAATCTCCGGGGGCGCCCCGGGGCCGTTATCGATCACACATAGTTCGATCGGCAGCGCCTGACGCGGGCGGCCCGGTGCCGGGCTCACTGCCATGCCGTGACGGAAGGCGGTGGCGAGCGTGATGCGTGCGTCGAGCTGACCCGCGACCGCTTCATAGGCGTTCTTGATCAGGTTGATCACGATCTGGAGCATCGCGTCGCGGTCGAGCAGCACCGGCGGCAACGACGGATCGAATCGCTCCTCGATCCGGACATCGCGGGCGAAGCCGGCGAGCGCGACGCGCCGCGCATGGTCCAGCAAGGGATAGATATTGGTAGAGGCGAGCGTCGGCGGGCGCGTATCGGTGAAGCCTTGCATCGAGTCGATCAGGGCCGCGATGCGATCCACCTCCGTCGTGATCAGCGTGGTGAGTTCGTCCCTCCCCTCCCCGCTGCCGGCGAGCAACTGCGCCGCGCCGCGAATGCCGGAGAGCGGATTCTTGATTTCGTGCGCCAGCATTGCCGCTGCGCCGACTGCGGCGCGCGCGGCCGAGGCGCGATCGGCCGAATGACCGAGGCGGCGCGAGGCGGCGTCATGATGGAGCGCGATCACCCGCCAGCCGGGATGATCGGCGATCTGCGATTCGAGATAGTCGGCGCGGATGCTGCCGCCCCGTACCAGCGCGATCTCGCTGTCGAACGCGGCGAAGCCATGTTGCGCGCGCCGCCCCGGCTCGCCCGGCGCCTTGAGCACCGTATCGAGCGGCTGACCGATCATCGCCCGTTCGGACAGGTTGAGCAGATTCTCGCAATCGGCATTGGCATGCGCGATGCACCGCGCCGGGTCGATAACCAGCAGTGCCACCGGGACTGCGGCGAACAGCTCGGCGAAATCGGGCCCCGCCGCCGCGATCATGACGTCATGCCGCGGCGCGACTGAGCCACGGCGCGTAGAATTCGGCGAGCATCGCCTTGACCACGCGCGGGTCGGGTTCCTGGTTGGCGCGATTGCGAAATTCGGCCGAGCCATGCAGCCCGCGCGTGTACCAGCCGATATGCTTGCGCGCCATGTTGACGCCGGTCTCGATGCCATAATGAGCAAGCATCGCATCATAATGCTCTGCGATCAGGGCATATTGCTCGTCGAGCGTCGGGTCGGCGATGCGCCGGCCGCTGGCGAACCACTCCATCACTTGGCCAAGCAACCACGGGCGGCCATAGGCGCCCCGCCCGATCATCACCCCGTCCGCGCCGGATTGCTCCAGTGCCGCCTCGGCATCCTCGATCGAACAGATGTCACCATTGGCGATCACCGGCAGCGAGACCGCGTTCTTGACGTTGCGGATGAACGCCCAGTCGGCCTCGCCCTTGTACATCTGGTTGCGGGTGCGCCCGTGCACGGTGATCAGCTTGACGCCGAGATCCTCGGCGATGCGCGCCAGCTCGGGGGCGTTCAGGCTGGTGTGGTCCCAGCCCATGCGCATCTTGAGTGTCACCGGCACCTTCACCGCCTTGACCGTGGCATCGATGATCGCGGCCGCCAGCTTCAGATCGCGCATCAGCGCCGAACCGGCCTCGCCATTGACGATCTTCTTGACCGGGCAACCCATGTTGATGTCGATGATGGCGGCACCGCGATCCTCGTTGAGCTTCGCCGCCTCGCCCATCTCGAAGGGTGAGCAGCCGGCGAGCTGCATCGACACCGGCTCCTCGAGCGGATGCCATGCCGCCTTTTGCAGCGACTGGCGCGTCTCGCGGATCATCGCCTGGCTGGCGATCATCTCGGTGACGTTGAGCCCCGAGCCATAGCGCCGCACTAGGGTACGGAACGGCATGTCGGTGACGCCGGTCATCGGCGCCATCACGACCGGGCGTTCGATCCGGACGGGTCCGATCTGGATGGGGGCGAGCGTACGCATCAATCTGCCTGAAAAACGGGCAGCCTATAGGGGAATTGCCGCGATGCAGCAAGGCTGGCGGGCGCCCGTGGGTTGGGCTAGGCGATGCGCCATGACGTCGCCTCGCATCGCCGCGCTGATCGTTGCCGCCGGCGTGGGGGCAAGAAGCGGATCAACCACCCCCAAGCAATTCGCCTTCGTCGCCGGCAAGCCGATGATTGCGCACAGCCATGCCGCGCTCAGCGCGCATCCGCTGATCGGGCAGGTGCTGGTTGCCATCGGCCCGGGCCAAGAGGCGCCACTGGAGGCTGCATTGGGCGCCGTGGCCTATGTCACAGGCGGTGCAACGCGGCGTCTTTCGGTATTGGCAGGGTTGGAGGCGCTCGCCGCCGATGCGCCAGATCTGGTGCTGATCCATGACGCGGCCAGACCTTTCGTACCGCGCGCCGTCATCGACCGGCTGCTTGCTGCGTTGAATGAGCATCCGGGTGCCGTCCCTGCCCTGCCCGTCGCAGACACGCTGGCGCGTGGTGATGGCGATCTTGGCGAAGTGGTGCGGCGCGATGGCCTGCACCGCATCCAGACGCCCCAGGCATTCATATTCAAGGACATTCTTGCCGCGCATCGTAGCTGGCAAGGCGACGAGCCGACCGACGATGCGCAGATGTTGCGCGCCGCTGGCGGCGTGGTGGCGCTGGTCGAGGGGAACACGATGCTCGAAAAGATCACCCATCCGGCCGATTTCGCTGCCGCCGAGGCGCGTCATGACGTCACTTTGCGGACACGCACGGCCAGCGGTTACGACGTGCATCGCCTCGAAATCGGAGAAGAACTGTGGCTCGGCGGCGTGCTGATCCCGCACGACAAGGGTCTGTCCGGGCATAGCGACGCCGATGTCGCGCTCCACGCCATCACCGATGCGCTGCTCGGCACTATTGCGGCGGGCGATATCGGTACCCATTTCCCGCCCAGCGACCCGCAATGGCGTGGCGCGGATTCGGGCCGGTTCCTCGAGCACGCCGCGGACTTGATCGCGACTCAGGGCGGCACGATCGACTTTATCGACCTGACGCTGATCTGCGAGGAGCCAAAGATCGGCCCGCATCGCGAGGCGATGCGCGCGCGAATCGCGGCGCTGTTGCGGCTGCCGGTCGGCAGGATTAGCGTGAAGGCAACGACGACCGAGAAACTCGGCTTCACCGGGAGAGGCGAAGGCATTGCGGCACAGGCGGTCGCGACTGTCCGTGTTCCGTCACCCCAGGAAGAACAAGCATGACCACCGATGCCGTGAAGGCTGACACCATTCTCCCGACCGCCCTGGTCGAGGCGGCGCAGCGCGTGGTTGACGCCAACCGCGCGATCGGCCGGCGCATCGCGCTGGCGGAGAGCTGCACCGGCGGGCTCGTCGCAGCGGCAATCACCGAAATACCGGGCTCGTCCGAGGTGCTCGATGCGGGGTTCGTCACCTATGCCAACAGCGCTAAGATGGACTTGCTCCGGGTGAGCAGCGAGGTGCTCGATACCTTCGGCTCGGTTTCGGTCGCCACCGCCTGGGCGATGGCACAGGGTGCGCTGGATGTGAGTGGCGCCGATGTCGCGGTCGCGATCACCGGTATTGCCGGTCCCGATGGTGGCAGCGAGAAGAAGCCGGTCGGCACCGTGGTGTTCGCGCGTGCCGAGAAGAACGCCGATCCCGGCCATGTCGTCGCCGATCGCCGTCAGTTCGGCGATCTCGGACGAGGCGGCGTGCGCCTTCAGGCGGCGCTGTGCGCGCTCGAACTGTTGATGCCGGATTCGCCCGAGCTATAAAGCGCGGCGGCGCGTGTTTCGAACGCGCCGATCATCTTCCTCAGCGCCGCGCCGAACATCTGCCCCGCGAGCATCTCGAACATGCGGCTCTTGAACTCGAAATCGACGCTGAAATCGACCTGACAGCCCGTCCCATCCGGGCGAAAGGTCCAGTCGTTGCGCAGGTATTTGAGTGGCCCGTCGAGATAATCGACATGGATCGTTGCCGGCCGCGCCTTCTCCACCTTGGAGGTGAAGGTCTCGCGCAGCCCCTTGAAGCCGACGATCAGGTCCGCGACCATTTCCGTCGCACTGTCGGAGCGAAGGCGCACCGCCGTCACCCAGGGAATGAACTCGGGATAGCGTTCGACATTCGCGACCAGGTCGAACATCTGCTCGGGCGTGTAGGGCAGCCGGCGCGTCTCGCTGTGCCGCGGCATCTCAGATTTTCCCGAGCTTGGCCTCGCGCGCGGCGCGCAGCTTCGCGAAATCGTCCCCGGCATGATAGCTTGACCGGGTCAGCGGCGAGCTGGCGACGAGCAGGAAACCCTTGGCGCGCGCGATCGCGGCATAGGCGTCGAACGCCTGGGGCGTGACGAAATCGATCACCTTGGTGTGGCGCGGCGTCGGCTGGAGATATTGGCCGAGGGTCAGGAAATCGACATCGGCGGAACGCATGTCGTCCATTACCTGATGCACTTCGAGCCGTCCTTCGCCGAGGCCCATCATCATGCCCGACTTTGTGAAGATCGAGGGATCATGGCGCTTCACGCTCTCAAGCAAACGGAGCGAAGCATAATAACGCGCGCCGGGCCGGATCGTTGGATAGAGCCGCGGCACGGTCTCGAGATTATGATTATAAACGTCAGGTCGCGCAGAAACGATAGACTCTACAGCCGCTTGCGACTTGTTTCTGAAATCGGGTGTAAGGATTTCGATGGTCGTGTTTGGGGTCGTACGACGCAACGCCTCAATCACCTTGACGAATTGCGCAGCGCCGCCGACGGGAAGGTCGTCCCGATC
>NZ_JAQGLG010000154.1 GCF_028292965.1 Sphingomonas bacterium
AATTCGGAAGGCGGGATCAGCGCGAGGATCTCGACCCCGCCGCCGGTCTTGACCGCACGCCGTGCGGCGAAGCGCAGCGCGATCTGCGATTCCGGGCTGTCGTCGACCACCACGAGATAGATGCGCATGCCGACCCCTCCTGCTTGAAAGCGAAGGTGGCCCGCGGATGAGCGCGGCGCAAGGCTTGACCGAAACGGTGTCGGGCGCGAGAGGGAAAGTGCCGCTACGGACTCGCGCAAAAGACAAGGACGCCGTTGATGCCGATCGAGATCAAGATGCCCGCGCTTTCCCCGACGATGGAGGAAGGGACGCTGGCCAAATGGCTCGTGAAGGAAGGCGACAAAGTAAAGTCGGGCGATCTGCTCGCCGAGATCGAAACCGACAAGGCGACGATGGAATTCGAGGCGATCGATGAAGGCACGATCGGCCAGATCCTGATCGCCGAGGGTACCGACAATGTGAAGGTCGGCACGGTGATTGCCACGATCAACGGCGATGACGAGGCCGCACCCGCGCCCAAGGCGGAGCCGACCAAGGCCGAGACCGCTCCGGCGGAAGCGCCCAAGCCGGCGCCCATCGAAGCGAAGCCCGCGCCCGTCGCCGCGGCGCCCGTTGCCACGGGCGATCGCGTGAACGCCAGCCCGCTGGCGCGTCGCATCGCGGCCGAAAAGAGCATCGATCTCGCGACGCTTAGCGGCACCGGTCCGAACGGTCGCATCGTCCGCGCCGATGTCGAGGGCGCCAAGGGCGGTGCCGCGCCTGCCGCCGCAGCGCCTGTCGCTGCCGCGGCGCCCGCGGCTGCCCCTGTGACCGCGCCCAAGCCTGTCGCCGTGCCGGACATTCCGCACGAGGCGAGCAAGCTTTCCAATGTCCGCAAGGTGATCGCGCGCCGCCTGACCGAATCCAAGCAGACGGTGCCGCACATCTATCTCACGGTCGATATCCGTCTCGACGCGCTGCTCAAGCTGCGCGGCGATCTCAACAAGGCGCTTGAATCGCGCGGTGTGAAGCTGTCGGTCAACGACCTGATCATCAAGGCGCTGGCCACCAGCCTGCTCCAGGTGCCGAAGTGCAACGTGATGTTCACCCCCGACCAGCTGATCAGTTTCAGCCGATCCGATATTTCCGTCGCGGTATCGACGCCGAGCGGCCTGATCACACCGATCATCGTCGATGCCGCCGGCAAGGGCCTCGCCGCCATCTCGACCGAGATGAAGGATCTCGCCACCCGCGCGCGCGACAACAAGCTCAAGCCGGAAGAATATATGGGCGGTACCGCCAGCCTGTCGAACATGGGCATGTACGGGATCAAGCAGTTCGAGGCGGTGATCAATCCGCCGCAGGCCATGATCATGGCCTGCGGCGCGGGCGAAAAGCGTCCCTATATCGTCGATGACGCATTGGGCGTGGCGACGGTGATGTCGGCGACCGGCAGCTTCGACCATCGCGCGATCGACGGGGCGGACGGCGCCGAGCTGATGCAGGCGTTCAAGGCGCTGGTCGAGAACCCGCTGGGCATGCTGGCCTGAGGCGAAATACTCCGCCCCGTAACGGGCAGAAGAAGGATCATAATCTTGGCTGACACTTTTGACCTGATCGTGCTTGGTTCCGGCCCCGGCGGCTATGTCGCGGCGATCCGCGCCGCGCAGCTCGGCCTCAAGACCGCGATCGTCGAGCGCGAGAATCTCGGCGGCATCTGCCTCAATTGGGGCTGCATTCCGACCAAGGCGCTGCTGCGCTCGGCCGAGATCTACCACTATATGCAGCACGCCAAGGATTACGGCCTGGTCGCCGAGAAGATCAGCGCCGATATCGATGCGGTGGTGAAGCGCTCCCGCGGCGTGGCCAAGCAGCTCAACCAGGGCGTCACGCACCTGATGAAGAAGAACAAGATCACCGTGTTCATGGGTGACGGCAAGCTGACCGGCACAGGCAAGCTGTCGGTCACCGCCGCAGACGGCAAGGCCACCGAACTGGTCGCGACGAACATCATCGTCGCGACCGGCGCGCGCGCTCGCGACCTGCCCTTCGCCAAGGCCGACGGCAAGCGCGTCTGGACCTATCGCCATGCGATGGTGCCGGCCGAGATGCCGACCAAGCTACTGGTCATCGGCTCGGGCGCGATTGGCATCGAGTTTGCCAGCTTCTACAATGATATGGGTGCTGAGGTGACGGTCGTCGAGATGCTCGACCGCGTCGTGCCGGTCGAGGATGCCGATGTTTCGGCGTTCCTCGAAAAGGCGCTCAAGAAGCAGGGCATGACGATCATGACCGGCGCCGGGGTCGACAAGCTCGAGGTCACCGCGTCGGGCGTGAAGGCGGCGATCAAGGGTAAGGACGGCAAGGTCGTCAGCGCTGATTTCAGCCATGTCATCGTTGCGATCGGCATCGCGCCCAATACCGAAAATATCGGGCTGGAGGCGCTGGGCGTGAAGACCGAGCGCGGCCACATTATCACCGACCCCACCTGCAAGACCAATGTCGATGGGCTCTACGCGATCGGCGATGTCACCGCGCCGCCCTGGCTGGCGCACAAGGCGAGCCATGAGGGCGTCATCGCGGTCGAGGCGATCGCGGGGAACCATCCGCACGCGATGGACGTGCGCAACATCCCGGGGTGCACCTATTGCCATCCGCAGATCGCCAGCGTCGGCCTGACCGAGGCCAAGGCCAAGGAAGCGGGTTACGAGATCAAGGTCGGCAATTTCCCGTTCATCGGCAATGGCAAGGCGATCGCGCTGGGCGAGGCGGAAGGCTTCATCAAGACGGTGTTCGACGCGCGCACCGGCGAGTTGCTCGGCGCGCACATGATCGGGGCGGAGGTAACCGAGCTGATCCAGGGCTACACCATCGGCAAGACGCTGGAGACGACCGAGGCCGAGCTGATGGAAACGGTGTTCCCGCACCCGACGCTCAGCGAGATGATGCACGAGAGCGTGCTCGCCGCTTATGGGCGTACGCTGCATATGTGAAAGTGAGCGCGCCCTTGCCTACCCGCGACCGTCACCCTGAACTTGTTTCAGGGTCCATGCGCGGTCAGGTGCCACAGGAGCGTCGCTCCTGGTTCGGATGACCGCGCATGGATGCTGAAACAAGTTCAGCATGACGAGTGGTTATTAATCCGCCAGCACGGCATATTCCGCGATCAGCGCCTGATAGGCCTCCATGGGTGGGAATTGCGCATAACTGTGCGTCGCTCCCGTCTTTGCCCAAGGGAAAGCCTCGTCGGTATAGGTCTCGATGAAGGGCGCAAACCAGGACGCGTCATCGAGCACCGACGCGCGCACATTGACGAAGCCGAAGTCGGGCTCGATGCGTGTGAACAGCCAGCTCTTGCACCAATCACAATGATGGTGGCGCGCCTGATCGCCATGCAGCCCGCCGATCACGGCTTCACCCTGTGTGATGGCGAAGGAAGATGTCGGCACGGCGATCGAGGTGGAGAAGGCGCTGCCGGTCATGCGCTGGCAGCCGGTGCAATGGCACACCATGGCCAGCAGCGGCGGCGCGTCAACCCGAAAACGGACCTTGCCGCAGCGACAGCCGCCGATCATCGGCACAGTGGTTTTCGTCATCGCGGTCCCTCACCAATCGCAGCGACCCGAATGCGCGGCGACGGTGAAGGTTACGCCAGACGATTGAGCGTTACGAGAGCGATCAGGCGGCTTCGCCCGCCGCGGTCGGGAATTGCGTGACGCTGTCGCTGTGATGGCTGGCCACCGGCGTCGGCACGGCGCGCACCGCATCGGCGGCGACATGCTTCAGGCGGCCGTCGATCGACGCGCCATTCTCGATCGCGATATTCTCATATTCGACATCGCCGGTGATCCGCGCGGCGCGTTCGATCGTCAGCTGGCGCACCGAGACGGATCCTTCGATCGCGCCGGCAAGGCGGGCGCTCTCAGCCTTGACTGTGCCCTTGATGCGGCTATCGGCGCCTTGCACCAGATTGCCGCACATCACGTCGCCATCGACGCGGCCGTCGATGTGCAGGTCGGCGGTCGCCGCGATATTGCCGGTGATGATCATGTCCGGCCCGATCACCGAGAACATGCCGCGCTTCTGGCCGCCGGCCTGGGGCTGCGGTGCGGGTGGCAGGCCCGGAGCGGCTTCGCGACCGCGATTATTGTTGCTGTTGAACATCGATAGAATCCCCGCTGTCGATAGAACGAATCGGCTATCGATATAGCATAAGCGCCACTTTGGACCTATTCGCGCGGGTGGTTAAGCGCGTGCCAATAAGGGATTATCATTGGCGAAAGGCCGCACGAGCGGCCGCGCGACGCGAATCGTCGCGGCGATCATCAGGATCGCGCCGATCATCGCCATCGCATCCAATCCGCTGAGATAGCCGAAAAGACCAAGCAACGACGCACTTTGGACCATCGCCGCCACGCGCCAGCTCGACCGGTCACGCAGCGTTAGTGCGATCACCAATGTGAGTATATCGGCGAGGAAGAAATAACGCTCATGCATGTGTGGCAGCAGCCCGGCGCTAAGCAGCGGCGCCAGCAGGGCCGGAGCGAGCAGCGCGCGTCCGTCAAGCCGACGGGTCGAGAACCAGGCGATATAAGCGGCGGTCGCGCCGAGCGCGGTGGCCAGTGCGAGGCCGCTCAGCGGCAGCGCACCGATCCAGGGCAGCGCCTCGACGACCTGCCACAGATTGGGTGCGTTGAGAGCGAGTGCGGGATAGGTGCCGGCCTGGCGGAAATACACCGTTGCGAGATCCCATGCCGCCCAGCCCGCCGCCCAGGCCGGCAGCATCGTCGCTGCCGCAACCAGAGGCGCAATCGGCCAGAACCGCAGCGGCACGCGGCGGTTGATCAACAGCGCGATGAAGAAGGGCGCGAAGAGCAATGCCTGGACCTTGATGCCGAGCGCCAGCCCGCACCAGGCGAGCATGACGAGATGCTTGCGATCGACCGCAGCGGTGAGCGCCATGATGCACGGCGCGGCCCAGATCGCATCGCACTGGCCGAGCAATCCGGCGTTGATCAACGCGCTGGGAAGAACCAACACCAGTGCCGCAGCGCGGTTCGGCTGTGGTGCCTCGAGCCGGATCAGCAGATGGCGAACGGCCAGCGCCAGCGCGGCGGTGCCGGCGAGCGACACCAGCTTGATCAACAGCGGAGCGGCGATCAATCCGGCGAACGGCGCGACGGCGGCGAGCAGATAGAGATAGGCCGGGGTGTAATTGCCGAACGGCGTCGCGAAGGCGGCGATTGGCCCGCTTGCCACGATATGATCGAACCATGGCGTGAGGAACTCGGTCATATCGAGCGTGACCACCGGCAGCGCGAACCACAGCAGCACGCACGCCAGCGCCAGCGTCGCGGCGATCGGCGGCAGCGGCCTGAAGCTGGGCCGGGGAAGAGGGATGGTCATCATTGTGCGCGCTCTGCGGTAACCATGCCCCGCGCGATGTTGAGACGGCGTTAAGGCCGCAGCGGATGCAGGTTGCGCGCGGGGTCTGCCTGTGTTGGAGTGTGCCCAGGTCGCCGAACAAGGCGACGCAAGGGGAGGCGCGGATGGCGACTGTCATGGCCGAGAAAGCGGTGATCCCGTCACCGCCCGGCCTGCCGGTCGTCGGCCATCTTCACCAGATCGCGCGGGTGGGGCTGATCTCGCACCTGCTGCGCGTCGCGCGCGACTTCCCCGATGGCATCTTCAAGCTGCGCTTCGGCAGTCGCATCGGCCTGTTCATCACCAGCGCCGATCTCGTCGCCGAACTGAGCGACGAGACGCGCTTCCGCAAGATGCCTGGCCCCGGCTTGCGCGTGGTGCGCCGCTTCGCCGGCGATGGCCTGTTCACCGCGTTCAGCGAGGAGCCGAACTGGGGCAAGGCCCATCGCATCCTGCTGCCGGCGTTCAGCCAGCGCGCGATGCGTGGCTATTTCGATATGATCCTGGAGGTGTGTGACCAGTTGGTGGTCAAATGGACGCGGCTGTCGGGCACCGATGTGCTGGTCGCGGACGACATGACCCGGCTGACGCTCGACTCGATCGCCATCGCCGGCTTTGGCCACCGCTTCGACAGTTTCGAGAAGGACGAGCTCGACAGCTTCCTCGAAGCGCTGGGCCGGGCACTGGGCGAATCGCTCAACATGATCACCCGGCTACCGCTGCAGAACCGCTTCGCCAAACGCGCCCAGCGCCAGTTCGACGCCGACATCGCCGAGATGAACGCGCTGGTCGACGGCATCATCGCCGACCGGCGCAAGAACCCGACCGACGGCAAGGACCTGCTCAACCTGATGATCGCGGCGATCGACCCGGAAACGGGCGAGGGGCTCGACGACGTCAATATCCGCTACCAGGTGCTGACCTTCCTGATTGCCGGCCACGAGACGACCTCGGGCATGCTGACCTTCGCCTTCCACCATTTGCTGCGCACGCCGCATGTGCTGGCCCAGGCCTATGCCGAGGTAGATCGCGTGCTGCCCGGCGATACGCGGCCCGATTATGCCCATGTCGCGCAGCTCGAGGTGATCGAGCGCATCCTCAAGGAAGCGCTGCGGCTGTGGCCGACCGCGCCGGCGTTCAGCGTGGCGCCGTTCGAGGACACGGTGATCGGTGGCAAATGGACGATGCGCAAGGATCGCCCGATCAACATCTTCTCGCCCGGCCTGCACCGCGACCCGCATGTATGGGACGATCCGGAAGAATTCGATATCGATCGCTGGCTGCCCGAAGCCGAGGCCGCGCGGCATCCACATGCCTACAAACCCTTCGGCAATGGCGAGCGCGCCTGCATCGGCCGGCAGTTCGCGATGGTCGAGGCCAAGATCGCGATGGCGATGATGCTGCGCGCCTTTGCCGTGTCGGACCCGCATCATTACCGGCTGCGCATCAAGGAAACGCTGTCGATCAAGCCCGACGATTTCCACATGCGTATCCGCCTGCGCGGCGCGCATGAGCGGTTGAGTTTTGGGACCGCCGACGACGCCATCGACGAGGCGCCCGTCGCGGCGGTCTCGGGCACCGGGCAGCGTTTCGCGGTGATCTATGGCTCCAGCCTCGGCACCGCCCGCGATATCGCGGAAGAAATTGCCGAACGCGCCGCCGTCGATGGGTTCGAGACGGTGGTCCGCTCGCTCGACGAAAGTTTCAAGGGCGGCGCGCAGCCTGAGGACAAGGTGATCGTGATCGTCACCGCGACCTACAATGGCCGCGCGCCGGACACCGCGGTCGAGGTCGAGCGGGCGCTCGATGCAGGGCTGTTCGATGATGCCGATTGGAGCGGCGCGCGCGTCGCCGTGCTAGGGATCGGCAACTCGCAATGGCCGAATTATCAACTCTTTCCCAAGCGCATCGAAGCGGCGGTCGGGAAAGCCGGTGCGACCATGTTGCTGCCGCGCGCCGAGGCGGACGGGCAGGGCGATTTCGACGGTGCCGTCGCCGGCTTTGTACGTGACCTGTGGAAGGCGCTGGGCAGCGAGGCCGCACCGAGCGAGGCGACTTCGTCGCTGGCGCTACGACGGGTCGATGCCGACGCAGTGCGCGCTGAAGCGCTGCCCGAACATGCCCAGCGGCTTGAAATCGTCAGCAACGCGGAGCTGGTAAAGCCGGCCGATGGGCTGTGGGATTTCGCGATCGAACCGCCGCGTCCATCGACCCGGCTGATCCGCATCCGCTTGCCCGAAGGACAGCGCTACCACACAGGCGACCATATCGCGGTTTATGCCCGTAACCGGCCCGAACTGGTCGATCGCGCGATGGTGCGGCTCGATCTCAAGGGCGCGACGCAATTGCGTGTCGATGGTCAGGGCGGTCGCTTCAAGCATCTCCCGCTCGGCCAGACGGTGACGGTGCGGCAATTGCTGACCGACTTCGTCGAGCTATCGGATGCGCTGCCGCGGCGCGCGCTAGCGGTGATTGCGGCACAGACGCGCTGCCCCAACACCAAGGCCGAACTGGCGCGTCTCGATGGCGACCCGTTCGAGGTCGAAGTCGCGGCCAAGCGTTTGAGTGTGCTCGACCTGCTCGAACAGCATCCGGCGGCCGAGCTTTCGCTCGATAGCATGGTCGAACTCTCGGCGGCGATCGCGCCGCGCTTCTACTCAATCGCCTCAAGCCCGCTGGTCGATCCGCACATCGCCGACCTGATCGTCGGCACGATGGCGGCGCCCGCCTGGTCCGGCCTTGGCGAGCATCGCGGCTTTGCCTCGGGTTATATGCAAAGCGTCGGCGCGGGCGACCATGTCTTCGGTTATGTGCGTCGGCCCAACCCGGCCTTTGCACCGCCGGCCGACCCGGCGGTGCCGATGATTCTGATCGGACCTGGCACCGGCTTCGCGCCGCTGCGGGGCTTCCTCCAGGAACGTGCCGCGCAGCCGGATGCGGCGCAGAGCCTGTTGTTTTTCGGCTGCCGCCATCCCGATCACGACTGGTTCTGTCGCGACGAGGTCGAGGCTTGGGCGGATCAGGGTGTGATCAAACCCTATCTCGCTTTCTCCGCCGTGCCGTCTCATCCATGGAAATTCGTCCAGGACGCGTTATGGGCCGAGCAAGAAGTGGTGTGGGCCGCGATCCAGGCCGGCGCGCATATCTTCGTCTGCGGCGACGGCAGGTTCATGGCGCCGGCGGTGCGCGACACGCTCATCCGTATCCAGATGCAGCAGGTCGGTGACGAACACGCCCAAGGTTCGGAGTGGCTCGAGGCGATGATGGCCGAACGGCGGTTTCATCAGGACGTGTTCGGGTTCGGAAAATGACAGGTCCCTGACCGGCGCTCATTACCATCGCATGACGATGTGGAGGCCATCGTCTATCGGGACGATCGCCTTGGCGTCGACATCGTCGGGCCATTTGACGTCCGCCGTGCGACCGGTGCCGTCGATCGACACGACGTCGAACAACGCATGAAATATATCGGTTCGCGCGGGCAGGCCCTTTTTTGCAGTCACGTAGGTGAGGCGAGGTGTCTGGCCGATCGTGTCGAACACACGGTCAGCGCCTTGCTGGATGACGTTGATCCTGAATTTCGCGGAGGAGCCGTTGGCCGACACGTCGACGAGGACGATCTCGATGCAATCGTCATGCTCCGAGATCGGGATCATCCTGTCGCGACCGAGTTGGACCGGCGCGATCGCGATGGGGGTGCGCGCCGTCTGCGAACCCGCGTGCAGTTCGACACTATGATCGGCGATCCCATCATCATCGCTGTCGATCAGACAATATTGTCGATCGGTGGCGCCCCGGATCGCACCGCGCCACAACGATCCGCCACCGAGCAACGCGCCGAGCATGCCGCTGTCCGCCTTGCGTTCGGCGGCCTTGCGCGGCGTGCAATAGGCCATCTCGTCGCGATGCGACGCGCTTTCGGTCAGCATCACACCCTGCAACACGCTGCCGGCTGCTATGTCTTCGCTATCGTCGCCCGCGTGAATCGTGGTGGCCTGCGGCAGTTTGGCACCGATTTCCCACATCAGCGGCACGGTCATGATGACTTCGCCCCGATGATAGGTCTGCGTGCCACGCGGCGCCGAATTGGGGTAAGCGAGTTGGGGGGACGCGCGCGCAACCTTTACGGGTGGCGCTTCGGCCTCACTGGCGGACGCCAGAGTCGGCGCAAACGCGCACAACATAGCCGTAGTCACGGCTACTATCTTGTTCTCCATCATCCCCCCTTGCGTCGCCGTCACGGCGCGCGAATCCCGCCTCTTCATGCCGAGGCTATCGCATCGCCCCGAGCCACGGAAGAGTGTTTGCCAATAGCCCCTGTCGAGGCCTAGGTTTGATCAAATAAAACAGCCGGGAGAGAATGATGCTGCAGCTGTCGGGTCAGGACGCATCGTTCGTCTATCTCGAGACCCCGCACACGCCGATGCATATAGGCTCGGTCGGTATCTACGATCCCTCGACTGCGCCGGGCGAGTTCGTACGTTTCAAGGATGTGCTCAATTTCATCGGCTCGCGGCTCGGCGGGGCACGCAGTTTCCGGCAGCGACTGGTACGGGTGCCATTCGATCTCGACCATCCCTACTGGATCGAGGACCCCGAATTCGACATCGAATTCCATGTCCGTCACATCGCTTTGCCCAAGCCAGGCGACTGGCGACAATTGTGCATCCAGGTCGCGCGGCTCCACGCCCGACCGATGGACCTGTCGAAGCCGTTATGGGAATTCACCATCGTCGAGGGGCTCGACAATATTCCGGGCCTGCCGCCGGGCTGTTTCGCGCTCGTCTCGAAGGTCCATCACGCCGCGATCGACGGCATGTCGGGGGTCGAGATGTCGGCCGCGGTACATGATCTCGACGCCTCGATGACACCGCCCAAAACGCAGGATGACTGGCGGCCCGAACACATGCCGAATGTCGCCGATCTGCTCGCGCGCAGCTATTTCAACTCGCTGACCCAGCCGATGCGGGTGATCGAGACGATTGGCCGCTCGCTGCCCGGCATGGCCAAGCTCACCGCACAGGTCAGCAAGGGCGATGTGTCGATCCGCGACGCGCGCGCCGCGCCCAAAACGCGCTTCAACGGGAAGGTTGGGGCGCATCGCGTATTTGATGCCGTGCCGCTGAAACTGGCGGAGATTCGCGCGATCAAGGAAACGGTCGAGGGCGCGACGGTCAACGATGTCATCCTGGCGATCGTGGGAGGCGGCCTGCGTGCCTATCTCGGGGACAAGGGCGAATTGCCCGCCGAGACGATGACCGCGATGGCGCCGATCTCAGTGCGCGGCGAGGGTGAGAAGGCCGCGCTCGGCAATCTCGTTTCGGCGATGGTCGTTGGGCTGGGTACACATATTGCGGATCCGGTCGAGCGGCTGCGCTTCGTGCACGATGCGGCGGTCAATTCCAAGGCAATGACCAATGCCGTCGGCGCCAAGACGCTGGCCGATTATAGTCAGCTGATCCCCTCAGGGCTCGCCGGGCTGGCGGCACGGCTCTACACAAGGGTCGGCGCGGCTAATGCCCATGCGCCGGTGTTCAACTGCGTCGTCACCAATGTGCCGGGAAGCCGCGTGCCGCTTTATTTCTGCGGCGCGAAGATGGTCGCGATGTATGGCACCGGACCGGTTTTCGACGGTATGGGGCTGATTAATCCGATCTACAGCTATGGTGATACGATCGCGATCTCGTTCACCTCGGACCGCGACATGATGCCCGATCCGGAGAATTATGCAGCGGCGCTGCGTGCCTCGTTCGATGCGCTCAAGGAGGCGACGCTCGGCAAGGCCGCACCTGCGGCGAAGGTGCCGCCCAGGCCCGCGAAGCAACCTGCGGCGCCGAAGGCGGTTGTTGCCGCGGAGCCTGCCGCTAAACCCAAAACCAAATCCACCCCGGCCACGAAGAAGCCGGCCGCCGCCGTCCGGAAGCCGGCACTGCAGAAGAAAGGAGCCAAGTGATGGCCGACGACAAGAAGAGCACCGCCGACAAGGCCCGGGACACGATTAACGAACGCATTATCGACCCGGCGAAAAAGGCCGGCGAGGCGATGCGCGCGAGCGGCGCCAAGATGGCCGAGAACAGCTCGACGATCGGGGCCAAGATGATTGATCAGGCCGAGGCCAACGCCCGGGAAGCGTTCGCCGCGATGCGCGCCGCCGCTTCAGCCAAGGATCTGTCCGAGGTGATGAAGATCCAAGGCGATTTCCTGCGCGACCAGGGTTCGCGTTCGATGGGTCAGGCGCGCGAGATCGGCGAACTGATCATGCAGTTCGGGCGGGATGCGGTCGCGCCGCTCCGGGGCGACAAGGGGTAAGCCAAGCGTTTTCGTCAATACGTCATGCCGGACTTGTTCGGCATCCACGGTGCCGCGTATCACACCGACGTTTGCGGCGCGGTGGACCCCGGAACAAGCCCGGGGTGACGGAAAAGCGGGATGTTACGCGTGCCCGGCGAAGGGATAGACCAGGGAGCGCAGCCCGCCGCGCTCGAACGGGTGCCAATCGTCCTCCGCCTGCGCCAACCGGTCGGCGACGGCGTATAGCACCGCCGGATTGACGCCGAGGCCGCAATGGCTGCCATGGACTTCGATATTGTCGGTCTCGGGTGCCTCGGGTTCGACGCAGTTCTGCCAGGCGACGACGCCATCTTCTCGCGTATAAATCGCGGTTGAGGGGACGGGCGGCGGCAGTGCGCTCTCGCTCAACTGCATGCGCGTATCGGCGTCGTCGAGACGATGGCCGGTCAGAATCTGATAGGTGCGCCACACATTGGTCGCCTGAGGCCGGCCGGTGAAGGGCGAGCCGAGCGAGATGACCTGCCGCACGGCTGCCGGCGCGCGGCGAGAGAGTTGCCGCGCCATCACGCCGCCGAGGCTCCAGCCCACGAGGCTGACTTTCCGGCCGGTCGCCTCATGGATTTCACAAAGGCGCGCAATAAGCCTCTCGCCCTCATTGCCGATCGCCTTGGGCCCCAGATTGCGACCCAGTTCCCAGGCATGCGCATCATAGCCGAGGCCGCGCAGGAACTGCCGTAGCGGTGCCGTCGAGACGTCCGTGGTGACAAAACCCGGCAGCACCAGCACCGGATGGCCGTCGCTTCGCGGCGCGCTGGCCAGGATCGGCGCGGCGAGACCGAGCGAGCCGAATTCAACCAGCGCACGCGGCAGTTCGGTGAGCGCGAGGAACGCCGAAGGCGCTTTTATATCTGCTTGATCGACAGCAGCCTGGGGCAAAACATTTCTCCTGCGGTTCCAGCGTCAATGCGCCAGCTATTGTTTAAGTTCATTTTCGAAACCGAATGCGCGGTGCTGCGCGGCGAGGCGCGACACGTCATGACTGAGCAAGGCGAGGTCATAATTTGTGCCCGCGCGGTCGCGGACCTGGTCCTTGAGCAGGGCCTCGGCGCGGAAGCCGAGGCTTTCGAACAGCATCACCGAACCGATCTGGTCCGGCGTCATCTGCGCGGTCAGCTTGGCCAGGCCGCGTTCCATCGCGATCGAATAAATGCCTTCGAGCAGATCGCGGCCGAGCCCGACACCGCGCTTGTCCGATGCAACGAGCAGGCGGATCTCGCCGACATGCGCGCTCCAGCCGAGCGGATCGCGCACAAGCGCGGCGGTGCCGACAAGCTTTTCCTTGTCGATCGCGACGAGGCTGTCGATCCAGCCTTCCTCGATCGCGCCGAGCCACGCCTCGATCACGCGCGGGTGGCGCAGGTCGCGGCCGAGGAACAGCAGGTCATGTTCGGGAAGGCTGTCGGCGAAGGCCAGCATCGCCTCGCGGTCGGCCGGCTCGAAGCGCCGGATAAGATGGCTCATGTCGATCGCTCCCCCAGCCATTCGACCAATGTCGGCCATAACCGCTTGATCGCATTGCCCCCGGCGACGAGGCTGACATGTCCGCCTTTCATTGTCACCTGTTGCTTGTTGCGCGCGCCGACCATGTCGATCAGCGGCGCCGAGGCGGCGCTGGGTACGATATGGTCGTGCTCCGCCGTGACATGCAGAAACGGCGCCGTGATCTTCGCAAGATCGACCAGTCGCCCGGCAACGTCCATCGTGCCGGCGAGCAGCCGATTATCCCACATCAGTTTCTTGGTGGTTTCACGGAAATATTCGCCGGCCAGCGGCAGCACATCGCTCGCCCAGCGATCGAACATGCGGAAGGATTTGACGAACTCGTCGTTCCACAGATTGTCGAGCAAGCGGATATTGCCCGCAACGCGCGCGCCGGGGCGCAGCATGTCGAACGCGGTGTAGAGATAATCGCCGGGGCAATTGCCGAAGGTGTCGACCAGCCGGTCGACATCGAAGAAGCGCTTGTCGGCCCAGGCCTGGAACATCTCCATCTTGCTGAAATCGACCGGGGTGGTGAAGCAGACCAGGTTCTTGAGCGCCGGCTCGCCGTCCAGCGCCGCCCATAGCAGCGACAGCACGCCGCCGAAGCAATAGCCGACGACGGTGACGTCGTTCTCGCCAGTCTCTTGCTGCACCCGCTCGACCGCCATGGGCAGAAAATCGAGCACATAATCCTTCAGCGCCAGGCCGCGCTCGTCGCTGCGCGGCGCGTTCCAGTCGAGCATGAACACGTCGAACCCGGCGCGGAGCAGATATTCGACCAGGCTCTGTCCTGGCACCATGTCGAAGATGTAACCGCGATTGGTCGTCGCCATAACTAGCAGGATCGGCACGCGGTACACTTCGTCCGACATCGGGCGGTAATGATAGAGGCTCATCGTGCCGCGCTGGATCAGCACGTCCTTGGCCGAGGCGCCGAGCGTCGGGGCAGGGGAGGCGAAGTAATCGAGCCCCTTGAGATTGCGTTGCATCGCGCGATCGAATTCGCGCTGCGCGTTGTCGAAAATGCCGGGCGACGGCGCTTCGCTCAAGCGGCTTTCCCGGGTGGGGTGCGGGTGCGTTTTGGCTTGGGCCGCTCGGGCGGCGCGATTCCGGCCTGGGTCATCAGCAGGCCCTCGATACGCTGGATCGACTCTTCGATCCGCGCGAGCCGGGCGGAGATATCCTCGACCTCGCTGCGGCTCGGCATGTTGGCGGCGGCGAGCGCGCGGTCCATCATCTGGTGGGTCGCCGCTTGGGTGCTCATCGCGGCGGCGTTGGCGCCCTGCAGTGCGCGGCCGAACTCGCCGCTCTTCATCACCTCGCCGCCGAAATTGTTGGCCATCGTCTCCCATTGCCCGAGCATGTCGCGAAACATCGCCGCCGGATCTGGGATGGGTGGTACCGCCATGGCCCCATCCTTGACCGCGCGGACGTCGCCGTCAAGCGACCGTCGCTGCGCAGCATGGGCCGCAGCATCAGCGCGGCGGCGTCGCCTCGTTGGCCGGCTTCGGGCCGCCGGGCGCGGGCTCGAGCTGCGAGTCTCCGCCCAGCGTGCGGTACAGGGTGACGAGGTTGGTCGCCTTGGTCAGCTGCGCCGCGACGAGCGTCCGCCGTGCGGAATAGAGCGAGCGTTGCGCATCGAGGCTGTTGAGGAAGGTATCGATGCCGCCGCGATAACGCGCATCCGACAGTTTGTAATTGTCCGCCGACGCAGCAGCCAGTGCCTGCTGCGCCCTGAGTTGCGCATCGATTGTCCCGCGACGCGCCAGCGCGTCGGCGACTTCGCGGAACGCGGTCTGTATCGCTTTTTCGTAGGTGGCGAGCGCGGAGTCACGCTGCGCCCTGGATTGCGCCACACCCGCGCGCCCAGCGCCGGCGCGGAAGATCGGGTAGCTGACGTTCGGCGCGACCGAATAGTTGAACGCGCCATTGGTGAAGAGATTGCTCAAACCGCTGCTCGCGAAACCGATCAGCGCGGTCAGGCTGATGCGCGGGAAAAGCGCGGCGCGCGCCGCACCGATATCGGCATTGGTCGCCCGCAATTCATATTCCGCCTGCAATACGTCCGGGCGGCGGAACAGAATGCCGGAATCGAGACCGGGCGGAAGCTCGGCCACGGTCGGTGAGACTTCTTCGATCGAATCAGGCAGCAGGGCGTTGTCGATTGACGCGCCGACCAGCAATTGCAGCGCGTTGACGTCCTGCGCCAACACGGTGGTTTGCGACGCTACATCGGATTGGGCGGTCTGCAGGACGAGATTGGCCTGGTCGAGATCGGTGCGCGGGGCGATGCCGCCGTCAAGCCGCATCTTGGTCAGTTTGACGCTGCGCTCGGCACTTGCGGCGGTGTCGGTAGCGATCTTCAATAGGCTCTTGTCGCTGGCATAAGTGAGCCATGTGGTGGCGATGTCGCCGACCAGCGTCAGGCGCGTCGCGCGGGCCGCCGCCTCGGTTTCGAAATAGCGGTTCTGCGCGGCGTGGGTCAGTGAGCGCACCCGGCCGAACAGATCGATTTCGAACGAGGTGATGCCAACATCGGCAGACAGGCCAGTGGTGGTCCGCGCGTTGCTGGTTGTCGTCGTCGTGCCCGTTCCGGTCGTGCCGGTGGTCGAACTGGTCGATCCGGTGCGGGCGTAACGATAGCCGCCGGTCGCGTCGATTTCGGGCAGCAATTCCGCGCGCTGGATATGATAGGTGGCGCGGGCGATTTCGATATTGGCCGCCGCGATACGCAGGTCGCGATTATTGGCTAGCGCCTGCCCGATGATGGTCTGCAGCCGAGTGTCGCGAAACACCTGCTGATAAGTCACGCTCGGCAAACTGGCCTCGCTCTGCACGAGATAGGCATCGCCTACCGGCCAGGACGGCGGCACCGGCAACGCCGGACGGACATAATGCGGCTCCATCGAGCACGACGCGAGCGACGTAGCGGTGAGCGTGAGGATGACGACGCGGCGAATCATGCTGACGCCTCCGGTTGCGGCGGTGGCGTAGGGTGCTCGTGATGCAGCCGCTTGAGCGCGTCACGCGTGGTGCGGCGCACCAGCACGAAGAATAGCGGGATGTAGAACACCGCGAGGATCGTCGCGGTCAACATCCCGCCGATCACCGAGGTGCCGATGGCGACGCGGCTGTTGGCGCCGGCACCGGTGGCGATCGCCAGCGGCAGCACGCCGAAGATGAAGGCGAGGCTGGTCATCAGGATCGGCCGGATACGAATCCGCGCCGCCTCGATCGCGGCCACGATCACGCGCTTGCCCTGCTTCTCGGCCTGTTCGGCGAACTCGATCATCAGGATCGCATTCTTCGCCGCCAGTCCCATTGTGGTGAGCAGTCCGATCTGCAGATAGACGTCGTTCTGCAGACCGCGCAGCGTCACCGCGAAGATCGCGCCCACAAGGCCGAGCGGGATGACCAGCAGCACCGCGACCGGAATCGTCCAGCTTTCATAGAGCGCGGCAAGGCACAGGAACACGACGAGCAGCGACAGCGCATAGAGATAGGGCGCCTGACCCGAAGACAGTCGCTCCTGATAGGACAAGCCGCTCCACGCCACCGCCGTGCCGGGGATCTGCGCGGCGAGCTTCTCCATTTCGTTCATCGCCGAGCCGGAGCTTTCGCCCGGCGCGGCCTGCCCCTGGATCTCGTAGGAAGAGATGCCGGAAAAGCGACTGAGCGAGGTCGGTGCGGTCGACCAGGTGATCTTGGCGAAGGAGGAGAAGGGCACCATTTGCCCGTTCGCGGCGCGGACCTGCCACTGTGAAAGATCCTCGGGCTTCGACCGATAGGGGGCATCACCCTGCACGAAGACGCGTTTGACGCGGCCGCGATCGTTGAAATCGTTGACATAGCGCCCGCCCCACGCGGTCGACAGCGTGGTGTTGACGTCGGTCTGGGTCAGGCCGAGTACGCTCAGCTTCTGCGGGTCGACATCGACGCGCAGCGTCGGCTGATCGGGAAGATCGCTGACGCGTACCGCCGCGAGCGACGTATCCTTGCGCGCCAGGGCGACCAACTTGTCGCGCGCGGCGAGAAAATCGGCACGCGGCAGGCTGCCGGTGTTCTGCAGCTCTAGCGTGAAGCCGTTGGACTGGCCGAGGCCGCGCACGGCGGCCGGCTGCAAGGCGTAGAATTCGACGTCACGCAGGCCGGACAGCGCCTTGGTCGCGCGGCTCGTGATCGCCTCGGCGGTGTTCTCGTTGCCCTTGCGCTCGCTCCAGTCCTTGAGCGCGACGAAACCGCGTCCGGCATTCTGGCCACCGCCGCCGTTGCCGCTCGACCCGGCGACGGTGAGCATCGCGTCGACGTTTTTGCTCTCGTCGGTGAGGAAATAATGTTCGATCTGGCGCTGCGCCACGCTGGTGCGGTTAATCGTTGCGCCCGACGGGAGGTTGAACTGGATCGATGCCACACCTTGGTCCTCGGTCGGCAGGAAGCCAGTCGGCAGCCGCACGAACATCAGCACGAGCAGCACCAGCACGACGGCATAGATACCAAGGAACAGCCATTTGCGATCGACGACGCGCTCGACGGTCGCCGTGTAGCGCTCGACGCCGCGCGCGAAGCGATCGTTGAACCATTTGCGTGCGCGCACCGTCTTGCGCTGCAGCCAGGTGTCTTCTTCCTCTTCCTTGCGCTTGAGCAAGGTGGCGGTCAGCGCCGGGGTCAGGATCAGCGCGACGACCACTGACAGCACCATCGCCGAGACGATGGTCAGCGAGAACTGGCGATAGATGACCCCGGTCGATCCGCCGAAGAACGCCATTGGCAGGAACACCGCCGACAGCACCAGCGCGATCGCGACCAGCGCGATCTGGATCTCGCCCATCGATTGGATGGTGGCGTCGCGCGGGCTCATGCCCGGATTTTCTTCCATCACGCGCTCGACATTCTCGACCACGACGATCGCGTCGTCGACCAGCAGGCCGATTGCCAGCACAAGGCCGAACAAGGTCAATGTGTTGATCGTGAAGCCCGCGACAGCGAACACGCCGAAGGTGCCGAGCAGCACGACGGGCACGGCGATGGTCGGGATCAACGTTGCGCGCCAGCTCTGCAGAAAGACGAACATAACGACGACGACCAGCACGATCGCCTCGAACAGGGTCCACACCACGTCCTTGACCGAGAGCTTGATGAAGGCGGTCGAATCCTGCGGAAAATCATAGGCGAAGCCGGTCGGAAACCTCTTCGACTGGTTTTCGACCTCGCCCTTGACCAGCTCGGCCGTCGTCAGCGCGTCGGCACCGGGGGCGAGACTGACCGCGATGCCGGAACCTGGGTGGCCATTGATGCGGCTGATGATACCGTAATTCTCCGCGCCCAGCTCGATCCGCGCCACATCGGACAGATGCACGGCCGAACCATCGGGCTGCGTCTTGACGACGATGTCGCGAAACTGAGCGGGCGTCGAGAGGCGCGACTGGGCGGTGACGGTGGCGTCGATATATTGGTCGGGGCCGCTCGGTACGCCGCCGACTTCGCCGGCGGCGACCTCGGTGTTCTGTGCGGTGATCGCAGTGGTGATATCGCCCGGATTGAGCCCGACCGCGGCGAGCCGGTCCGGGTTGAGCCAGATGCGCATGGCATATTGCGAGCCGAACACCTGGGTATCGCCGACACCCGGGAGGCGACCGATCGCCTCTTGCAGGTTGGACACCATATAATCCGACACGTCCTGGTTGGTGCGTTGATCGGTGGTGTCGTAGATCGCGGCGATCAACAGGAAGTCGGCGTTCGATTTGGTGACGGTCAGGCCCTGCTGCTGGACTTGTTGTGGCAGGCGACTCAGCGCTTGCTGGACCTTGTTCTGCACCTGCACCTGGGCGATGTCGGGGTCGGTGCCCTTAGCGAAGGTCACGCCGATCGAGACATTACCCTTCGACGAGGAGTTGGTGCTGAAATAGAGCAGCCCGTCGATACCGGTCAGCTGCTGCTCGATGACCTGCGCCACGCTGTTCTCGAGCGTATCGGCCGACGCGCCGGGATAGGTCGCGCGAATGTTGACGTTGGGTGGCGCGACGTCAGGAAACTGTTCGACCGGCAGCGAAAAGATCGCGCCCAAGCCGCACAGCATGATGATGATAGCGATGACCCAAGCGAAGATCGGTCGGTCGATAAAGATGCGGGACATGCCGGGTCAGCTCCCGGAACCGCTGCTGCGTCCCTTGCCGCCGCCCGCGGGCGGAGCACCAATCCTTTGCGGCGATCCGGCCGGCACAGGCTTGATCGGGTCGTTTGGCTTCAGCCGCCCGAGGCCCTCGGTGATGACCTTGTCACCCGGGTGCAGACCATCGGTGACGATCCAGTTCGTGCCCTGCGCGCGCGTCGCGGTAACCGTGCGCAACACCGCCTTGTTGCCCGGTCCGACGACCAGCACCGTCGCATTGCCCTTAGGATCGCGCGATACGGCGACTTGCGGGACCAGATAGGCGCTGGTGTCGAGTGACTGGGCGAAGCTTGCCCGCACGAACATGCCCGGCAGCAACAACCCATCCGGATTGGCGAAGCGAGCGCGCAACGTGACGGTGCCGGTGGTCTGATCGACCACCGCCTCGGCAAACTCGACCGAACCGGTCAGGCCGTAATCGCTGCCGTCCTCCAGCTTGAGGCGTACGACGGCGGTTATCGGCACGGCACCACCCGAGGCGAGCGCACGACGCAACGACAGCAGATCGGCGCTCGATTGCTGGATGTCGACATAGATCGGATCGAGTCGCTGGATGCTGGTCAGCGCCTCCGTTTGGCTGGCGGTGACCAGCGCCCCTTCGGTGAACAGCGAGCGCCCGGTCCGCCCGGTGATCGGCGCCGGCACGCGGGTGAAATTGAGGTTGATCCGCGCCGTATCGAGCGCGGCGCGGTTTTGCGCCACAGCGGCAGAAGCCTGGCGGGCCAGGGCGGCTGCGTCGGTGTAATCCTGCTTGGCGACCGCTTCCATGTCCGCGAGCGGCTTGTAGCGCTCGGCCTTGATGCGCGTCGCCTCGGCGTTGGCCTGGGCGCTGGCGAGATTGGCCGATGCCTGGGCGGTGGCGGCGCGGTAGAGGCTGGGGTCGATCTCGTAGAGTGTCTGTCCCTTGCGGACGAGCGACCCTTCGACGAACAGCCGGCGGCGGATGATCCCGCTGACCTGCGGCCGCACTTCGGACGTCTGATAGGCGCTGGTCCGCCCGCTCAATTCGGTGACGACCGGCACGCTGGTCTGCTGGACCACGACGTAACCGACATCGGCCGGACCGGTCTGCCCACGCCCGGCCTTTTCCTTGCTCGCGCCGCAGCCGCCCAGACTCAGGGCCAAGGCGATGGCGAGAAGGGGCAGGGGCGTGCGGGGCAAGCGCAGAACGAGGCGTGACGTCATTGTTGTTCCCATCGCTTCAGGCCTTCCCATGTGCGATGGACGATCGGCACGCAATCGCCACAAACGTCGCCATCCCCTCCGAGGTTCCTGATCGCATAAACCGGTTACGGATCGTCACGCCGCCTATCCGCCGGGGACCCGTGCTGCCAAGACTCAATTTGTCGCAAATTATGTCAGCACCGTTGCCGCGCATGCGAGGTTCACCCGCCGAACACGCTGTGGCATGAGCCTCGGCCATGCGCGAAATCAACTTCGACGGGCTGATCGGCCCGACACATAATTATGCGGGACTGTCGTTCGGCAACCTCGCCGCGACCAGCAATGCCGGTGCGGAGGCGCGGCCGCGTGCCGCGGCACTGCAGGGGCTGGCCAAGATGCGCCGGCTACTCGGGCTGGGACTGACGCAGGGTTTCCTGCCGCCGCACGATCGCCCGGCGACCGGTTTTCTACGTGCGATCGGCTTTGCCGGTAACGATGACGCGGTGTGCGCGGCCGCCTTTCGTGCCGATCCCGTGCTGCTCGCCAATGCCTGTTCCGCCTCGGCGATGTGGACCGCGAATGCCGCGACGGTTTCGCCGGCGCCCGATACTGCCGATCGCCGCTGCCAGCTGTCGGTCGCCAACCTCGCCGCCAACCTTCATCGCAGTATCGAACAGGACGAGACGCTACGCATCCTGTCGCTGGCTTTCGCAGATCCGGCGCATTTCGCGGTGCAGGCGGCCTTGCCGGCGCGGCTCGGGGACGAGGGGGCCGCCAATCACATGCGGCTGACGACCGATCATGGCGCACGCGGGGTAGAGGTGTTCGTCTATGGTCTGCCGCAGCCCGGCGGCTTCCCGGCGCGGCAATCACGCACGGCGAGCGAAGCGATCGCCCGGCGCCATGGGCTTGATCCGGCGATGACCTTGTTCGTCCAGCAGAGCGACGCGGCGATTCAGGCCGGCGCGTTCCACAACGATGTCGTGGCGGTCGCCAATGAGACGATGCTGTTTACCCATGAACAGGCCTTCGAAAATCCGGCCGACTTCTACGCCCAATTGCGGTCGCGCATTCCGGGCCTGACGATCGTCGAGGCACTGGCCGATCGCGTCAGCCTGGCGGACGCGGTCAGCTCCTATCTGTTCAATTCGCAGCTGGTCACCTTGCCGCAGGGCGGCATGGCGCTGATCACGCCCGGTGAGGTGCGGGACGATCCGCGTGTCTGGTCTTGGCTGTGTGAACTGGTCGGCGGCAATGGCCCGATCAGCCGGCTCGAAGTAATCGACGTGCGCGAATCGATGCGCAACGGGGGTGGACCGGCGTGCCTGAGGCTGCGTGTCGCGGTCGACGATGCGGCCTATGTCGCGATCGACGCACGCTTCCTGCTCGACGAGGCACGCTGCGACCTGGTTGAGCGCATCGTCGAGACGCAGTGGCCGGAACGGATCGCGCTCGCCGATCTCGGCTCGCCGGATTTGTGGGCACAGTGCCGTACAGCGCGACGGGTGTTGCTCGAAGGCCTCGACCTTAACGAGTTGCTGGCTTAGCGTAGCTTGGCGATCGGCAGGCTATCGGCCTTGGCGCGGTCCCTGGTCGATTCTTCGCTGCGCTTGAGCGCCTTGGCGATCGCCTTCAACGCCATGCCCTTCTTGGCGAGCGTGTGGAGTTTCTGGATCTCGTCGGTGGTCCAGGGCTGGCGGTGGCGTTCGAAGCGTTCGTTGCTCATAGCCGGTACTTAGCCGCCGCGCTTCAGCTTCACCAGCGCGGCGTCGAGCGCCGAGAGGAAACGCGAGCGGTCGGTCTTGGCAAAAGGTGCCGGCCCGCCAATGCCCTCGCCCACTGCACCGGCGCGCAGATCGGCCATGATCGCCCGCGTCGCGACCGCCGCACCGATCGAACTGGTGGTGAAGGGCTTGCCGGTCGGCGCGATGACCGTCGCCCCCAGCTTGAGGCATCGGTCGGCGAGAAGTATATCGCCGGTGATCACGACGGCGCCGGCATCGGCACGCTCGACGATCCAGTCGTCGGCGGCATCGAACGCATCGCTGACGATCGCACGCGACACCAGGGGGTGCTGCGGAATGCGGATGATTGCGTTGCTGACGATCGTCACCGGCACCTCCTGGCGAAAGGCGACCTTGTAGATCTCCTCCTTCACCGGGCAGGCATCGGCATCGACAAGGATGCGAATCGGCGGGGCGCTGCTCAGTCTGCGTCTTCCGGGATTGGGGTGACCGCGACGATTTCGATCGCTTCGTCATTGCCGTTGAATTCGAGCACGTCGCCAGCCTCGGCGCCAATCATCGCCGCGGCGAGCGGCGCGGTGAACGGAATGCGGTTCTCGGCCGGCGCTGCCTCATCGCTGCCGACGAGATCGATTCGGCGTGGCTTGCCGTTGAGCAGGAAATCGACCCGCGCGCCGAATGCCACTTCACCGGCCGGCGGCGGCGCGACGATCGCCGTCGAGCGCCGCGTGTTCCAGTAGCGCAGTTGCCGTTTCACGACCTTGCGTGCTTCCTCCCCGGACGTTGCAGCAAGTTCGGCCTCGAGTTCGGCGGCGCGCGTTTCCATCTGCGCGAGGCCACGCCGCGTTACTAGATTCGGGCCCGGCGGCAGCGGCAGTTCGAATTTCGGTTCGAGATGCTCTTCGTCGCTATCGCGGCGGAAGGCGACGCTCATCGTGGCCTTCCTCCCTGCGCCGGTAAAACCTGGTGACCCCTGCCGGAATCGAACCCTTGTTTCAGTCGTGGATGATGTCTGTTCGGGCCGCCGCCGCGGAGCGCTTCGCCAGTAAACTTATCCGCCTGGCAGCAATATGCGGGATGAAATTCGGACGAACTCGGATGGAGACGGTCTGTCATGGCCTGCCGCTGGACATCAGTCGCCGTTCGCAGTGCGAACATAGGCATCATACACCTTGTCGAACGCTTGGCTGATCGTTTCGCGCTCCGCATCGGACAGCACTGCCAACGCCTTGGCCTCGGTGTGCGACATTTGCGCCGTGGGGGCATCGAGCTCGACCTTTCCGTCGTCGGTGATCGACAAATGATTGCGCCGCCGGTCCACCGTCGATCGCGTGCGGAGAACCCATCCGCGCCGTTCGAGATCATCGACCAGCTTCGGGCATGCCGCTAATCCTTACGTCGCCGTCCAGCGATATTTCGCGCGTAGTGGCTGCGCAAGGGTACAAAATTGCGATCTCCTGCGCTTCCGGTGCTCACGTGCCTTTTGCACGCCGCGCGCTGGTTGTCGGATCTCACGATATTGTCCGCTGGCGCGTTGATCGACCAAATGATCGAGCGGGGTCTTTGGGAATGCAAAGTTCGAAACCGTCTGACCGGGTATCAAGCCAGGCAAGCAGTCAACGTCAGCTTTATCGTTTCTCGCTGGTATCGGCTCGCATCGGACTCGCCGTTGGCAGAAGCACGCGCTAGCATAGCCTCATGCACCGTTCGCTCGCTATCCTGCTTCTTTTCCTCGGGAGCCCAACGCACGCCGCGCCGAGCGTGAGAACGATTGCGGCGCTCTCCCCGGCGGCGACGCGCGCGCGCGGTGCCGCGCTGCCGTTCGACGAATATGAAGCGGAAAAGGCGATCACGAACGGTGTCGTGATCGGCCCCGACCGTACGTTCACGACGATAGCGGCCGAAGCATCCGGCCGGCGCGCGGTGCGCTTGAGCAGGACAGGCGACTATGTCGAATTCACGCTCGCCAAAGCGGCCAACGCCGTCACGGTGCGCGCGGCGATACCGGACGGCGACAAGGGTGAGGGCCGCGATGCCACGCTCGGTGTTTTTGCCGATGGCAAGCCGCTCGGCGACCTCGTGCTCACCTCTCGCTACGGCTGGTATTATGGGACCTATCCCTTTTCCAACGGACCGGAAGACGGCAACGGGCATCACGTCTTTGACGAGGCGCGCCTGTTGTTTGGGCACTCGTTGCCCGCCGGCACCCGCGTCCGCTTCGAGCTTCGCGATCACGATCGGTCGCCCTGGTACGTCGTCGACCTCGCCGATTTCGAAGATGTGCCGCCGCCGCTGGCCCGGCCGCGCGGCGCGATCTCCGTCGTGGATTTCGGGGCGGACCCAGCAGGCGTCGGACTGTCCGCCGAAGCCTTTGCGCGTGCCATCGCCGCGGCAAGCTCAGGTCACAAAATCCTGTGGATCCCACCCGGCACCTTCCGGGTCGACGGGCATCTGCTCGTGGACCAGGTGCATATCGAAGGCGCCGGCGTCTGGTATTCGGTCGTGCGCGGCCGCGGTCTCGGTTTCTACGGCAGGGCTGCTCCGGCGCAGTCGACCGACGTGCGCCTGGAGCACTTCGCGATCATGGGTGAGATCACCGAGCGGATCGATCGCGACCAGGTCAACGGCATCGGCGGTGCGATGGGTGGCGGCTCGATCATCCGAGACCTGTGGATCCAGCACGTGAAGGTCGGCCTCTGGTTCGATGGCCCGATGCGCGGCATCCGGATCAGCAGGTTGCGCATTCTCGACACCACAGCGGACGGACTCAACTTCCACCGCGGCGTCAGCGACGCGGTTGTCGAGAACAATTTTGTGCGCAATACCGGTGATGACGGCTTGGCCGCATGGTCTGGTCAAATGGCCGATCATCACATTACCTTTCGGCGCAATACGATCATTGCGCCCATCCTCGCCAATGGCATCGCCGTCTATGGTGGGCACGATATCCGGGTCAGCGGGAACCTGATCGCCGACACGCTGACAGAGGGCGGCGGCCTGCATTTGGGCAACCGCTTTGCCGCCGTGCCGGCGTCGGGGAAAATCCTCTTCGATCACAATACCGTTCTTCGCTCAGGCAGCATCGACCCGCAATCGCATGCCGGTACCGGTGCGCTCTGGTTCTATGCCCTCGACGCGCCGATCTCCGCGGGTATCATCGTGCGCGACAACGCGCTGATCGACAGTACGCGGGAGGCCGTCCAGTTTACCGGCAAGCGCATCCAGCAGGTCTGGCTCAAGGCTCTGTCGATACGCGGCGCACACGGGCCCACATTACTGTTGCAAAGCGCGGGTGTCGCTCACTTGTCAGACAGCAACGCGGCGGAGGTGGATACGCCTATGATCCGGCGCTGCAATCCCGCATTCCGGCTGACGCAATCCAATCAGAAGCCGATGCTGGTTCAAGACAGCATCAATTGCGCTTGGCTCGAAAAATGAGAGCTTGTGATCGGTCTGGGGCTTGGCCGCTAAGGGCCAATTCGCGCCCAAAACCAGTCGCCATCAGCGCGAGGGGACCTTCACGAAAGCAGTCGTCCAGGCGGGAGGAATGGGCAACAAGAGCCTTGATACTGGCCAAATATGCATTTCGTTATTGCACGGTGGTGTTGGTATGCGGATTGAAGCGTTGCCTATCGCGCGCGCCTGAATTGGCAGGATTAGTCTCGCGAGAACCGACCTATGTCCGCGACGGTGCTCGCCCGGGGTATGATCTGGGGAACGACCCGGCGGATTTCGGTGTCCTCCCCCCCGGTGAGGATGGCGGCAACGCGTGAAACCGCCTCGGCGCCGATTTCTGCAATGCCGACGCGCATCGTCGTCAGGGCCGGGGTGACGAGGCGGGCGAGCGGAATGTCGTCGAAGCCGGCCACCGCGATGTCTCCGGGTACCGCAAGCCCGGCACGCTGGAACGCGACGAGCGCGCCGATCGCCATCATGTCGTTCGCGGCGAACAGGGCGTCGGCCCGCTCGGTCTCCCCGATCAGTTGATGCGCAGTGGCGGTGCCCGATTCCTCGTCGAAATTGCCCGTCAGGATGCGCGGGCTGAGGCCATGCCGCGTCATCGCGGTGCAATAGCCGGCGATACGCTCCTCGGCATCGCGGTTACCCCGCGGGCCGGAGAGATGGACGATGCGTCGCCGCCCGCAGGCGACGAGGTGCTCGACCATCGCATCCGCCGCCGTGGCGTTGTCGATGCGGAACTGCGGATGGTCCGCGGCCAAATCGGGACAGCTGATGAGAACGGTAGGCAGGCTTGCCGGAAGATGTGCAAGCAGCCGCTCGGGCTCGATGTCGGGTGCCATGATGATCAGCGCATCGACGCGCCCGCGCATGAAACGCAGCGTCTCGGCACCGCGCTGATCGGCGTGCATATTGGAAAGCAGCAATTGCAGCCCCCGTGCCGAGGCCTCGCCATCTATCCCGCGCAGCGCCTCGGAATAGAATTCGCCATGCAGGTCGGGCAGCATGACCCCGATAGCGTTGGTCCGGGCAAGACTGAGGCTACGCGCGCCGGTATGCGGCACATAGCCAAGCGCGGCGGCGACCGACTGGACGTGCTCGCGCACGGCGTCGCGCACATTGCTGTGGCCGTTCAACGCGCGTGAGACGGTCGCGATCGAAACCTTCGCCGCTCGGGCGACATCGCGGATGGTGGTATGCGCCATAAGGGCGAGAAGTCTCCAACTGTTTGCAACTCCGCTTGCACCACGAAAGGGGGGATACATCAAGGCTCTTGCTGTAACCGGTTACATCGGGGTACGAGGACTCAAAGCCGGGAGGATTGAGGTTGAACACGATGCAGGTTTCGCGACGTAGCCTGATGCTGGGCGGCGCAGCAGCGTTGGCGTGGCGCGCCAATCCGGCTTCCGCGCTGATCGCGGCGCTGGGCGAGGCCGGGTTGCCGGTGGCGGTCGAAGCGCTGCTCGGCAAGATGACACTCGAAGAGAAGGCCGGGCAACTCACGCTGATGGCCGCAGCCTGGGCCGGAGGCGCGGCCAACAAGCTCAATCCGATCGCGCCGACCGGTGGCTATGAGGGACAGTTGGCCGATGCGAAGGCAGGCCGATTGTCCGGCGTATTCAACGGCAATGGCACGAAGATGGCTCGCGCGATGCAGCAGGTCGCAATGGCCAGCCGGTTGAAAATCCCGCTGATCTTCGCCGCCGACGTGATCCACGGCTTTCGCACCGTGTTCCCGGTGCCGCTGGGTGAAGCATCGAGTTTCGATCCAGCACTCGCGGAACGCACGGCGCGCATTGCGGCGACCGAAGCCGCCGCCGCCGGGATCGACTGGACCTTCGCGCCGATGGTCGACATCGCGCGTGACGCGCGCTGGGGGCGCGGCGTGGAAGGGGCCGGCGAGGACGTGCTGCTCGGCTGCGACATGGCGCGCGCACGGGTACGCGGTTTCCAGGGCAGCGCGTTGACCGCCAATGACGCGGTGATGGCCTGTGCCAAGCATTTCGCCGCGTACGGCGGGGGCGAAGGCGGCCTCGACTATAACAGTGTGGACGTTTCCGAGCGCAGCTTGCGCGAAGTCTATTTCCCACCCTTTCAGGCGGCACTCGACGCCGGCGCCCTGTCGCTGATGGCGGCGTTCAACGAGATTTCGGGTGTGCCGGCGACCGCCAACCATTGGCTGATGACCGATGTGCTGCGCGATCAATGGGGCTTTGGCGGGCTGACGGTGTCCGACTATACCGGCGACGAGGAACTGGTTGGGCATGGCCTCGCCGCCGACGAGCGCGATGCGGCGCGGCTCGCCTTCATGGCCGGCGTCGACATGAGCATGCAGAGCGCGCTCTATATCAAATATTTGCCGGATCTGGTGACAGCCGGCGCCGTGCCGATGGCGCGGCTCGATCAGGCGGTGCGCCGCGTGTTGCGCGTGAAGGTGGCGCTCGGGCTGTTCGACGATCCGTTCCGCCGCATCGATCCGAAGCGTGAAGCGTCGCGCATCGGCACCGCGGCCAATCGCGTGGTGGCGCGCGAGGCGGCGCGGCGCTCGATCGTCATGCTGAAGAACGAGGGCGGCCTGCTGCCGCTGCCGCAGGACAGGAAGATCGCGCTGATCGGCCCGTTCGCGCAAGGTCAGCACGATCTGATCGGACCGTGGAACGTCTATGGCGCCGATGCCGAGGCGATCGATCTCGCGACCGGTGTGCGCGCCGCGGCCGGAGCCCATGCGCAGATCAGCGTCACCGATGGTTCGGGCGTCGAAACACCGCTTGATGGCGGGATCGAGGCGGCGGTGGCCGCCGCGCGTACGGCCGACATCGTGATACTCGCGATCGGCGAGGGGCAGGATATGTCGGGCGAGGCGCAGGCGCGCACCGAGATCGTCGTGCCCGCCCCGCAACAGGCGCTGGTCGAAGCCGTCGCGGCGACCGGCAAGCCGATCGTGATACTGCTCAAGAACGGCCGCGCGCTGGCGCTCGACGGCGCGGTGCTCGCGGCGCCGACGATTCTCGTTACCTGGTTCCTCGGCTCGGAAGGCGGGCCGGCGATCGCCGACATCTTGTTCGGCCGCGCCAGCCCCTCGGGCCGTCTGCCGGTCAGCTTCCCGCGCGCGCCGGGCCAGGAGCCCTATTATTACGCGCACAAGTCGACCGGCCGCCCCAACCCCCAGGGTCCGCTCGAGGCCTATAAGGCGCATTATCGCGGCATTCCCAATGCCGCCTTGTTCCCGTTCGGGCATGGCCTGACCTATGGGCAGATCGCCTATGCCGGGCTGGAGACAAGCAACGGCGGCAGGCTGGCGTCGGACGGCACGCTGGCCGTTTCGGCGACCGTCACCAATACCGGCAGGGCAGCGGCGGAGGAAGTCGTGCAACTCTATGTTCACGACGTCGCAGCGAGCATCACGCGGCCGGTGCGCCAGCTCAAGGCCTATCGCCGCGTGTCGCTGGCGCCGGGCAAGTCCGAGAAGGTCAGTTTCACGCTGCGCGGATCGGACCTGACTTTCATCGGCGCGGACATGAAGCCAGCGGTCGAGCCCGGCGATTTCCTCGTCTGGATCGCGCCCTCGGCGGAGGCCGACGGCGTCTCGGGCCGCTTTACGCTGACGGCGTAGGTCGCGTTGGCCGAAGCTGAATCAAATCATAGCGTTGCCTGCTTCGCGCTGCGCCAGCGTAGCGACGATCCGCCGGTGCGTATCGCGGCGCAGCGGATTGGCCGCCATGGCCAGCGCCGAGAGCAGGCAACCGATGATCGGTGCCGCGACCATGATCCAGCGGATTCCGGTGATCACGCCGGCGGATTGCGCCACCTGAGGCGTATAGCCGATCGCGGCATAGGCAAAGCCGGTGATGGCTGTCGCGGCGCCAATCGCCACCTTCTGCAGCAGCGCGGCCACGCCGAAGCCCAGGGCTTCGATCCGCACGCCGCCCTGATATTCGCCATATTCGACCGTGTCGGGCAGCATCGCCCAGAAAACGAAGCTGAAGGCGGCGAGCGCGCCCTGCATCGTCACCAGGAACAGATCGGCGCGCCATGCCGCGCCGCTGTCGGTCAAGGCGAAAACGGCACTTGCCGCGATCGCCAGCGCGACCGCGCCAAGCCACAAGGCGCGGCTGCCGATCCGATGGCGCGCCAGCATCCATAGCGGCACGAACAGGCTGCCGGCGACGCCCATCAGCGCCAGCGCGGTTGTCCCCGCGGTCTCGTCTCCGACGATATAGGTGAAGTAATAAAGCACCGAGCGCGACAGCATCGTCGCCGCGATCGCAACGCATATCATCGCCGTGCAGAGGGTGACGAATGCCCAATTGGTGGCCAGCGCTGCGAGACTGCGGAGCAACGGCGTCGCCGGCGCGTCGGCCGATCGCCGGTCAACGCCCGGCGGTGAGCGTCGTGCGACATAGATCAGCAGGGGCGTCGCGATCAGCGCGAACAAGGCGGCGGCACACAGAAACCCCGTGACGCTGGTGCGGGTGCCCGAGACGGCGAGCGAGATGCGCTCGGTCGCCAGCGAGACGACGACCGCCGCGATCGTACCGAACAGCATGCGCAGGCCGGCGATCGCCGCGCGGTCGCGACTGTCGGTGCTGATCCGCGCGCTCCAGGCGGCATAGGGAATATTGACCATCGCGTAGAGCGAGCGAAAGGCGAACTGCGCGATCAGCAGCCCCACCACGAACGCCATGCCCTGGAACGGCGGCGCGAAATAAAGCAACGGGAAAGCCAACCCGAGTGGTACCGCGCCATAGCCGACCACTCGCGCATAGGCACGCCGCCCGCGCTCGGCCCAGATTCCGGCGAGCAGATCGGCGATGCCATCCCACACTGAACCGATCATGTAGATCACGCCGGCGATCTGCGGCGCGAGATGCAGCACGTCGGTATAATAGAAGAACAGGAACAGGCTGGAACTCTGCCAATAGAGATTGCAGGCGAAGTCGCCCGAGGCAAAGCGCAGCCGCACGGGCCAGGAAAGCTGCGGTGCGGGGATCGCCGGGATTGCCATCGCGACCGCGATAGCACGGCTCTCCCGATCGATCCGCATTTCACTTGACCGGTTACTGTAACCGGTTACAGGCGACACACCCGATGCGCCGCCATTGCACGGGTCGGAGTGCCAGGTGATCGATCGTCGTTCCTTCAGCGCCGCCGCTTTATTGGCCGCCGGCGGGTTCGCGGCGGGTGTCGCAGTCCCGACGCAAGCGCGCGATCGGCACGCGCGCATGGCGCATGGCACGAAACTGCCAGCCCTGTTCGACGATATCGAGGAACGCACCTTCCGCTGGTTCTGGGACACTGGCAGCCCGGCCAATGGCCTGGTGCCGGACAATTGGCCCGATCCCGAATTCTGCAGCATCGCCGCGGTCGGCTTTGCGCTGACCGCCTATCCGGTCGGCGCGGCGCGCGGCTGGATCACCCGCGCCGCGGCGCGTGAGCGGACGCTCGCCACGCTGCGCTTCTTCGATCGCGCCCCACAAGGCGCGGCGGCCGAGGGTGTCTCCGGCTATCAGGGCTTCTTCTATCACTTCCTGCACATGGACAGCGGGCTGCGTTACGGAAACGTCGAGCTCTCATCGGTCGACAGCACATTGCTGTTTCTCGGCATGCTGTTCGC
>NZ_JAQGLG010000213.1 GCF_028292965.1 Sphingomonas bacterium
GATAGGTGATCTGGTTCTCGACCAGTTGCGGCGCCTGTCCCGGATAGCTGGTCCGAATAATGACCTGCACGTCCGACAGATCGGGCAGCGCGTCGATTGGTGTCGATCGCACGGCGATCACGCCGGCGACGACCAGCACCAGCGAGGCGAGCAGCACGAGCACGCGCGCACGCACGGCCGCGCGGATAACGGCGGCGATCATCGCTGCTGGTCCGCGGGCGTCATCGGCTCGGGCGCGAGCGGCTTGGCGGCGATGCCGCCGAGGCTCGCTTCAGAATCGAGCAGGAACTGG
The DNA here is from genome assembly GCF_028292965.1 of Sphingomonas bacterium. GTDB lineage: Bacteria > Pseudomonadota > Alphaproteobacteria > Sphingomonadales > Sphingomonadaceae > Sphingomonas. Next base: position 293 of record NZ_JAQGLG010000213.1, read on the forward strand.
CCGGACGCGACCACCTTCTGGCCCTCAGCCAGCCCGGCGACCACCTCGGTCTTGCCCCCTGCTTCCCGGCCAAGCCGGACTTCGACCGGCTGGTACCGGCCGCCGGCAGTGGCGACCATCACAAGGTCGCGCTTGCCGGTACGGATGATGGCCTCGCTCGGCACGAGCAGGCGGGAAGCCGCGTCGCCGCCAAGATGGACGGTCGCGAACATGCCGGGCCGCAGGCGCGCGCCGGGATTGGTGAGTTCGATCCGCACGGTGAGGGTGCGGCTGTCCGGCTGGGCGGTTGGCAGGATCGCGACGATGCGCCCGGTCACGCTCTCGCCGGGGAACGCGGCCAGCTCAGCGCGCACCGGCCGGCCGATGCGCACCAGTGCGGCCTGCGCCTCGGGCACGGCCGCGTTGAGCCAGACGGTGCCCAGCCCGGACACCTGTGCGAGCGTCTGGCCAGCCGACAGTGTCATGCCGGCGCGTATGTCGAGTGTCTGGATCGCGCCCCCGATCGGGCTGCGGATGGTGGTCATGCCGCGCCCGCCCGCACCGCGCACGCCAAGCAGCCGCAACCGCTCGCGCGACGCGGCGATCAGCGCCGCGTCGCCGGTCCGGCGCACCGCGTCATATTCGGCCTGGGCGCCGCCCCATTCGGGCATGAGGACATCGGCAAGCGGCGCACCGGCTGCGATCACGTCGCCGGGCGCGCGGGCATAGACACGCTGCACGAAGCCGGCTGCGCGCGCTTGGACGATCGCCACATCGCGCTGGTTGAAATCGATCGCACCGGTGACCGTCAGATCGCCGCTCAGCGACCCGCGCTCGACGGCCGCGAGCCGGATGCCGAGATTCTGCGCCGCCGCCGAATCCACCCGCACGCCGGGGTCGGCAGTGCCGCCAGCGTCGCCGGCATATTTCGGGATGGTCTGCATCCCCATCGATGAAAGACCGGGAGCGTCATGATGCTCGGCCGGAATCATCGGATCATACCAATAGAGGATCTTCTTGCCGGCCGGCGCTGGAGCCGATGCCGGCGCGGTCAGTCGCGCCGCGACGAACCCGATCGCCCCACTGGCGACGATCGCGATCACCACCGCGCGAGCGGCGCGCGTGCGGGGAATAAATTTGCCCGGCGTCATCGTGCGCTGCTCCGATAGGTGAGGGTGAGACGGGCGCCGTCGATCATGACCAGCGCCTCGCGATCGAGGGTCGCGAGCGCCGCATCGGCGAGCGCGCTGTGTGCCTCGACGACATCGACGAGGCTGGCGCGGCCGGCACCGTAGCTTGCCGTGTCGAGATCGACGCGCTGGCGGGCCAGCGGCTCGACCGTCTCGCGCGAGCGCATCCACTGCGCATGGTGCATGGCGTGATCGGCCAGCGCTGCGTCGAGCGCAGCGGTAAGCCCACGCGCCGCATCTTCCCGCTCGGCACGTACCCGCGCCGCGTCCGCCAGCCGCGCGGCGATCAAAGGCTCCTGCCGATGACGCTTGAACAGTGGCAGGCCGATCGTCACGCCTGCCGATATGTAGTCGCCGAACCGCGGATCGCGCCGCTGGTAGCTCACATCGACCCCGAAATCGGGCCGGCGCTGCGCCCGGGCCAGGCGCACATCGGCGTCGGCCTGGACGACCCGCGCCGCGATCGTGGCGAGCGCTGGGTTGGCGTCGAGCGCGGCGTGGAGTTGCGCGTCATCGACCGCGAAGTCGGGAACCTCACCGATCGCCGATGCCAAAGCATCGCCGGTCCAGCGGACAAGATCGGTCCGGGCGCGAGCGACCGCAGAGAGAAGTTCGTCCCGCCGGTCGTCGAGCGCGGCGATGGTCTGCCGCCCCGCCAGAACCTGCGCCGGGCGTGCCGTGCCGGCGGCGACGGCACTCGGCGTGGTGCCGACCAGCTTTGCGAGGCGCGCGCGGATGTCGTCAAGCGCGGCCAGTCGGCGCTCGGCATAAGCAAGCGTGATCCACGCGACGGCGGTCTCGACCTCGAGCGTGCGTGCTTCGGCCGCGATCTCGGCATCGGCCACAGTGATGTCGCTGTCGGCACGGGCTCGTAGCGCATGGCGCTTGGCGAGATTGGGGAAGTCCTGCGAGATGCCGATACGCGCGCCGGTGAAATCGTCGCGCAAAGGCCGGAACGCGAGCGGCCCCGATACCGGAAAGCTGTCGATGCCGACCGACAGCTTGGGATCGGGCAGCGCGCCGGCAGCACCGCGCGCCGCGCGGCTGGCGTCGGCGCCGAGCCTGCGAGCTTGCAGTGACGGTGCATTGGCAAGCGCTTTGGCGAGCGCCGCATCGAACGTCAGCGGCTCGGCCGATAGCGGACGCGACATGGCGACGGCGGCCAGTGCCGCGCACAGGAAAAGGGGTTTCATGATGATGGTCCTCCGACCGGGATCGTGGCGGTTGGCCGGCGAGGCAGATGCCCCGCCGGCCGGTCGTCAGCGTGTTCGCACGATTACGACGTGCGGGCGCTCGCTTGATGGCCATCCATCATCGGGCAGTCGTCACACGCGGCCATGTGCCTCGCGTCCGAGCCGGACGAGATCCACACGCGCTGGGGCGCGCTGAGTGGCGCACGCGGCCCCGCCGATGCTGTGTTCCGCCACTCGAAATGGCCCTGCCTGGGCGCGATCGCATCGGGCGACCCCGCAAGCGCGGGAGCGGCGGACAACGAGGCGATTGCGCCGAACATGGCGGCACGGATTTTATTGGTCATGATGAGTTCCTTGATCTGAACATGACGTCGATCTCGCCGCCCCTCGGAACGGCAACGCGATCGACGGATTCCGGGTGTCAGATCAGGAAACTGGGCGGGTCGGGTTCGGGACCGTAGGACAGGCCGATCAGGGCGGCGGCGATCACGCGGCCATGCGATGCCCGCGTGGCTAGTCGCTCACCTGCCAAAATTGCAGCCGGCTGGAGCGCAGCACTGGTCGCGCAACCCATCGCAGCGATGCACTGCCAGGTCATCTTCTTGCAGGGCGAGCCATCAGGCATCGAAACCGGCACCATGTCACGACAATGCATGCCGGCCATCGACACCTTCATCGGTTGTGCCACACTCACCGGCGCCATCGCCAGCGCAGCCGATTGCCCGGCCAAGCCCAGCAGGGCCATCGTCAGCAGAAAAAGGCGCAGATAGCGGGTCACGGCGGCGTCAACCTAGATCGGTGCATCGAATAGTCAATTCGAACCAGCTGTCGCGGGTCGTTCAGATCCAACCATTGTTACCGCAAGTGTTGCATCTGCATATAGTAGTGTATTAGTATAATGATGCACTGGAGAATGTTGCTGCGCCTGACCTGCCGATACGACAGTGGCAGGCCTCCGCTTTGCGGCGTGGCGTTGGCGCGATGGCGCTGCGTCGGTTGCGGTGCGCCCGCCGCCCAGGCGTCGAAGCCGGAGTGAGCAGCAGCCGCAGGCCATGCTCACCCCCGGAAACGGACAGATTTGCGGCAAGCAGTCGTCGCTTCGACTTGACAGGACAGGCCCGGCGAAGTGTAATCGCCCTATGGGGATTGCGATCTCCCCACGAGGCGGCACGCCAGAGCATCGCGTCCAATCGTTCGAGGACGCACCATGCCCGCCATCAATTCGATCTCCCCTGAGAAACTGCTCAAACTTGTCGGGACGCCCGGCGGCCCCGCCATCATCGACGTTCGAACCGCCGAGGATTTCGCGGCAAATGCACGGCTGGTGCCTGGCGCTGTCCGTCGGGATTTCGCGACAGTCGCCGCGTGGGGGCCGGCGTTCGCCGGACAGAATGCCGTGGTCGTGTGCCAGAAAGGCCAAAAGCTGAGCGAAGGTGTCGCTGCCTGGCTGCGTCAGACAGGCGTGGATGCCGAGGTGCTCGATGGCGGCGCGCTGGGTTGGGAAGCGGCGGGCTACCCGATGGTGCCCGATACCGCGCTGCCGCCCCGCGATGTCCAGGGGCGCACAGTGTGGGTAACGCGAGCGCGGCCGAAGGTCGATCGCATCGCCTGTCCATGGCTGATCAGGCGTTTCGTCGATCCGGCCGCGGTCTTTCTCTTCGTCTCGCCTGCGGAAGTATCGGGGGTTGCCGAGCGGTTCGGCGCCACGCCTTTCGACGTCGAGGGTGTCCGGTGGAGCCATGACGGCGATCGCTGCACCTTTGACGTGATGGTGGAAGCGTTCGGACTGGCTACGCTTCCCGCCCTGGCGCATCTGGCGACGATCGTGCGCGGCGCCGACACTGCGCGACCCGATATCGTGCCGGAAGCAGCGGGGTTGCTCGCCATGTCGCTGGGCTTGTCGCGGATGTATGCCGACGACCTTGCGCAGCTCGACGCCGGGATGCTGGTTTACGACGCGTTCTATCGCTGGTGCCGCGATGCACGCGGGGAGACGCACGACTGGACGGCGCACAAGGCTCGTGGAGACCGTTCGTGACGGCCGTGGCACTCGATACCGCGCCCCGGCGCCCACAGTCCGTCACACTCGGTGAAGCGTTCTGGGTGTGGCTCAGGATCGCCGCGCTGTCGTTCGGCGGCCCCGCCGGCCAGATCGCGGTGATGCATCGCATCCTGGTCGAAGAGAAACGCTGGATCGGCGAGCATCGGTTTCTCCACGCGCTCAACTATTGCATGTTGCTCCCCGGCCCCGAGGCGCAGCAGCTTGCCACCTATATCGGCTGGCTGCTCCATCGAACGCGCGGCGGCATCGTCGCCGGCACATTGTTCGTTTTGCCCGGCGCGCTGTCGATCATGGCGCTTAGCTGGGTTTACGCCCTCTACGGCAAGCTGGGCATCATTTCCGCGCTGTTCTTCGGCCTGAAGGCAGCGGTGCTGGCCATCGTGCTTCAGGCCGTGATGCGGATCGGCAAACGGGCGCTGAAGAACAGGGTCATGCGGGTGATCGCAGGATTCGCTTTCGTCGTCATTTTCTTCGCGGGTGTGCCGTTTCCGGTGATCGTTCTCGGGGCGGGCATCATCGGTTTCGTCGGTGGGCGGCGCGGGGTCGCCGCGTTCAAGGCGGGTGGTGGTCACGGATCGAGCGGCGGCGCGATAGTCGCCGATGCCGACACGCTGCTCGGTGAGGATCTCCCCGACCATGCCAATCCGACGCTCAGGCAGTCGCTTGGAACTGCGCTGGTGTGGCTCGCGCTCTGGCTGTTGCCGGTCGCCGCGCTGCTTCTCCTGCTCGGCCATGGCAGCGTGTTCAGTCAGATTGCCGTGTTCTTCTCGACGATGGCGATGGTGACGTTCGGCGGCGCCTATGCCGTGCTCGCCTATGTCGCGCAGGAGGCTGTGCAATCCTATCACTGGCTTACGCCCGGCGAGATGCTCGACGGGCTGGGCATGGCGGAAACGACGCCGGGTCCGCTTATCATGGTGCTCCAGTTCGTCGGCTTCCTCGGGGCTTATCGTCATCCCGGATTACTGCCGCCGTTGCTCGCGGGGACGCTGGGCGGGTTGCTCGCGACATGGGTGACGTTCGTGCCGTGCTTCCTGTGGATTTTCCTCGGGGCGCCGTTCATCGAAAGGCTGCGCGGCAACGCCGCGCTGGCCGGGGCGCTGTCCGCGATCACCGCGGCGGTCGTCGGTGTCGTGCTCAACCTCGCCATCTGGTTCGCGCTCCATACGCTGTTCCGGGCGGTCTCGCCGGTGGCGTTCGGCGCGTTGCGCTTCGACCTGCCGGTGCCGGCAAGCCTCGATCCCTGGGCGCTCTTGCTGTCTGTCGGGGCGCTGGTGGCGATATTCCGATTCAATGCCGGCGTGATCGTCACGTTGGCGGCGACCTCTGCCGTTGGCGTGGCTTTCTACGCCGCCGGCCTCATTGGATAAGGAGAAGAACGATGAGCGATCCTGACCGCAGGACATTGTTGGCGACCGGGCTAGCCGCGAGTGCCGCGCTGGGCTTGCCGGTCGCTGCCCAGACGCAGACCGCGACATTTACGCCGCAAGCCCTGCCGTTCGATCCTGCCACGATAACGGGCCTTTCGGCGAGGCTGCTGACGAGCCACCACGACAATAATTATGTCGGGGCGGTGAAGCGGCTGGGCGCGATCACCAGCGAGTTCGGCAAGCTCGACCCGGCGACCGCGCCGGGCTTTGTGCTGAACGGCCTGAAACGCGAGGAGCTTGTCGCGTGGAACTCGATGATCCTGCACGAACTGTATTTCGCGGGACTGGGCGCGCCGACGCGGCCGGGCGCCCTGCTCGCCGCTGCGATTGAGCGGGACTTCGGCAGCCAGGCGCGCTGGGCCACCGAGTTCAGTGCGATGGGCAAGGCGCTGGGCGGCGGATCGGGCTGGGTATTGCTTTCGTGGAGCGAGCGCGATCGGCGACTGGTCAATCAATGGGCCGCCGATCACACCATGGCCCTGGCCGGCGCCACGCCGTTGCTGGCGCTGGACATGTACGAACACGCCTATGCGATGGACTATGGCGCGAAGGCCGGCGCCTATGTCGACGCCTATATGAAGGCGATAAACTGGGCGTCAGCCGACAGGGTGTTCAAGTCGCGCGCAAGCTGATCAGCGCTTAAAGATGCAAGCCAAAGCGCGGGCCGAGCCATGTCATTACGAGGTAGAGAGCCACCGTCACCATGCAGCCCAGCGTGAGGGCAAGCCAGAACGACATACCGTGACGCAAAAGAATGGGCATCAGCAGAAACATCGGCAAGGACGGCAGGACGTACCAGAAGGTCGCGTTGGCGTGAGCGGCCATGTTGTCGGCGTCGGGCTTTTCCGACCACAGCCAGATCATGCCCAGCACCGATACCAGCGGCAGTGAGGCGACAAGGGCGCCGACGCCCGGATAACGCTTTGCGACAGTCGACGCGGCGGCGATCAATATGCCGGAAATAACGGCTTTCAGGGCGAGGTAGAGCATGGCGCCATTCTGCGCTTCCACGCGCGAATGGCCAGGCCTGCATCAGGAGCGTGCACGTTTCCTGATATCGTGCCGGGCGGGTGCCCAATCACCAGGCCGCAGCGCGCCCGCTTCCCAAGGCTGCAAGTCATTCTAATCGAACCGCCATTACGGCAAGATGTTGCAACGGCGCGCAGATGGTGTATTACAGTAATGATACACTGGAGAATGTTGTTGCGGCTGACCTGCAGATATTACAGCGACATCGGCATGCCCGCTCGCCTGCGGCAGGGCATCGGCGCGCTGGCGCTTGCGATCGCTTCCTGCCTGCCGGCGGCAGCCTGGGCCGGGCAGGATGCGGCCGCGCAGGACTCGACCGCTCAGGCCGGGGTCGCGCAGGACAGGACCGTCGCGCCGCCCCCGCTATCCGCGATCGCGGGCGTCAAGGTCTATACGCCCGCCGACTTCGCCCGCTTCGCGCCGACCACGGCGTATGACATGCTGTCGCAGGTGCCGGGGTTCACCATCCGTGCCGCAGACAACGCCCGCGGCCTGGGCCAGGCTTCCGAGAATGTGCTGATCAACGGCCAGCGCTCGACCGACAAGGCCGGAGGCGCGATCGCGCAATTGCAGAAGATTTCCGCCGCCGATGTCGAGCGAATCGAGATCAAGGAAGCGGCGTCGCTCGGCATTCCGGGCCTGACCGGGCAGGTCGCCGACGTGATCGTCAGGAGCGACCGCAAGGGCCGGGGCAATTTCAGCTGGAACCCGGCGGTGCGTGCGCATTATGCCAAGGCGCGCTGGCTGGGTGGTTCAATCAGCTACAGCGGCACGACCGGCGATCTGGGATATACTTTCTCGCTGGAGAATAATGCCGGGCGCGGTGCGACGGGTGGCAATGATTATCGCGTCCTGTCGCCGGGCGGTGCGCTGGTCGAGGCGCGCGACCAGGTGCAGTGGAACGCCTCGGACGATGCCAAGCTGTCGGCGATCCTGAAATATGGCGGCAGCGGGCCGGCCCAGGCCAATCTCACGCTCGATGTCGATCCGTTCTGGAATCGCGGCAACAATTTCCAGCGTCGCCTGCGCAGCGACGGCAATAGCAATAACTGGAATTACCACAGCCGCACCATGGGCTTTCAGTATGACATCAGCGGCGACGTGTCGGTGCCGTTGGGCGGCGGGCGATTGAAGCTGATCGGGCTGCGCCATTGGGAGCATGACCCGCTGCTGGTCGATCAGCGCAGCGTCTATGACAGCGGCGCGCCGAGCGACGGCATCCGTTATGGCCAGGACACCAAGGTCGGGGAGACGGTCGGGCGGCTTGAATATCACTGGAAAGGCGGGGCAAACGATTGGACGGTGTCGCTGGAGCGGGCCTATAACCGACTGTCGCAGGTCAGCACGCTCGCCAGTCTCGCGCCCGATGGCAGCTATGTCGACATCCCCTTTCCGCAGGGCACGGGTATCGTTGCCGAAACCCGCTATGAGGGGATCGTGTCGCTGAGCCGGCCGCTGTCGCGCAAGCTCGACCTGCAGCTGGCAGGCGGCGCGGAATATTCGCGGCTCGGCGAGGTCGGCATCGCCAGTCCCCCGCGCCACTTCTTTCGTCCCAAGGGCAGCGCCTCGCTGGCGTGGCGGCCGGCGGCAGGCTGGGACGCCAGCCTGAAGCTGGAGCGCAAGGTCGGGCAGATCAGCTTCGGCGACTTCCTCGCCAACCAGGATGTGACCAACAATCGCGGCAATGACGCCAACCCCAATCTCGTGCCGCCGCAAAGCTGGGAAGTGACCGGCGAACTGGGGCGCAATTTCGGGCGCTGGGGCAAGACGCGGCTGAAGCTCTATCGCTATTGGGTGTCGGATATCGTCGACCATATCCCGGTCGGCGTGGATGGCGACGCGGTGGGCAATCTGCCGCGCGCGACGCGCACGGGCATCGAGAGCATCAGCACGATCCAGTTCGACCCGCTCGGCTGGCGCGGCGCCAAACTCGACGCGGATATCGGTTTCGAGCGCAGTCGCGTGCGCGATCCGCTGACGGGGCTGCTGCGCTCGATCAGCAACACGCATGACGCCTTTGCCGATCTGACGCTACGCCATGACGTGCCGGGCACCCAGTTCGCCTGGGGCGCGGGGCTGTCTTATCAACATTATGGGCTGAGCTATTATCTCGACGAGGTGAACCAGAATTGGGAAGGACCCTATGCCAGCGTGTTCGTCGAGCTGAAGAACATCCATGGGGTGAAGGTCAATTTCCAGGTGTTCAACATCAATGACGGCCATGTGCGCTTCTATCGCACGGTCTATACCGGCCGCCGCAACGCCACGCCGATCTCCTTTTACGAACTGCAGCATCAGCGCGTCGGGCCGATCTTCACGCTGACGCTGAGCGGGAGTTTCTAGGGCAAACCCGGCCGGCGCGTCGTGCAGGTGAAGCGGCCGCCGTGCCGTCCTTATTGCTCGAAGCGACCGCTATGCTCCCGATCGCGTTCATAGTGGTTGGAGAGCGGAAAAGGTGGGAGCCAGGATTCGCGGCGCACGGTCCAGTTTTCATAGCTCGGCATCAACTGATCGGGAGCGTCGAGCGATCCGAGATGCACCTCGATTTCGTCGGCGTAGCGCGCGAAGACGGACGAGCCGCAGCCAGGGCAGAAATGCCGCCCGTGATAGTCGCGTGTCTCGCCCGCGATCGTCACCGCATCCTGCGGGAAGATCGCGGCGGCGAAGAACAGTGCGCCATGATGCTTGCGGCAATCGAGACAGTGGCAAAGGCCGACCCGATAGGGGCGCCCCGATGCGGCGATCCGCACATCACCGCACAGGCATCCGCCGGTGAATTGATCCATGCTGCGTCTCCTTCGGGCGTCGAATGGTCGGGGTGGCCACGATGTTCCGCGGCGGGGGCGCGAAGCGCGGCGCGTGTGGTGTCGGAGGGATCACCGCCTGTTTGACCAGTCCCGGACCGTCTCGCCTGCCCGTGCGTTGAGGCCATCTGAGGCGCGTTCCCGCGACCCGAGGAAGATATCATGAGCGACACCACCGACAGCAGCGCGGCGCCGGAAGGCAATAGCAAGACCTCGCTGGCCGACGCCATCCGTGCGCATTTCTCCGGCGATGCGCCGCTGACAGAAAAGGCCACCGGCTTCGTCAAGGAGCGGCCCTGGGCAAGCGCGGCGCTGGTCGGGGTTGCCGCGGTCGCGATTCTCAACACGCTGCGTGGTCGGCGCTGACTTTAGGGAACCGCAAGGAGCGTCGCGCCTTCGCGGCGCGCTTGCCAGCCTGATCGCCAAAACGAAAAGCCCCGCCGCGTGTCCTCACGCGGCGGGGCTTCGTTCACCCTTCAGGCTGAGGTTTCGGCTTAGCCGACGACCCCGGCATGCGCCGCCAGTGCCGCGAGCAGCAGCAGGGCGACGATGTTGGTGATCTTGATCATCGGGTTCACCGCGGGACCCGCAGTGTCCTTGTACGGATCACCCACAGTGTCGCCGGTCACCGCGGCCTTGTGGGCCTCACTGCCCTTGCCGCCGTGATTGCCGTCTTCGATATACTTCTTGGCATTGTCCCATGCGCCGCCGCCCGAGGTCATCGAGATGGCGACGAACAGGCCGGACACGATCACGCCGAGCAGCAGCGCACCGAGTGCCGCGAAGGCGCTGGCCTGATCCGATACGGCGCGGATGATGAAATACACCGCGATCGGGGTCAGCACCGGCAGCAGCGACGGGATGATCATTTCCTTGATCGCCGCCTTGGTGACGAGATCGACGGTGCGGGCATAGTTCGGACGGCTGGTGCCGGCCATGATGCCCGGATCGTCGCGGAACTGCGCCCGCACGTCCTCGACCACCGCGCCCGCCGCACGGCCGACCGCGGTCATGCCGAAGGCGCCGAAGCTGAACGGCAACAGTGCGCCGAGCAGCAGGCCGACGATGACGTACGGATTGCTGAGCGAGAAGTTCACCGCGATGTCGGGGAAGTAGATGCCGAGATCGGTGGTGTAGGCGCCGAACAGCACGAGTGCTGCGAGTGCGGCCGAGCCGATCGCATAGCCCTTGGTGACGGCCTTGGTAGTGTTGCCGACCGCATCGAGCGCGTCGGTGCGCTGACGCACATCGTCGGGCAGGCCGGCCATTTCGGCGATGCCGCCGGCATTGTCGGTGACAGGACCATAAGCATCCAGCGCGACGACCATGCCGGCCAGTGCCAGCATCGAGGTGGCACCGAAGGCGATGCCGATGATGCCGGCAAACTGATAGCAGGCGATGACGGCAATCGAGATGACGATCGTCGGCAAAGCCGGGCTTTCCAGGCTGACGGCGAGGCCCTGGATGACGTTGGTGCCGTGGCCGGTTTCCGAGGCCTTGGCGATCGAGCGCACCGGGCGATAGTTGGTGCCGGTGTAGTACTCCGTGATCCACACCAGCGCGCCGGTGAGGGCGAGGCCGATCATCATGCACCAGAACAGCTTCATGCCCGTGAACGACAGGGCGGCGACGCCGGCTGCCGCTTCGGGGGTCAGCGCGCCGGCGGTGTCGCCGAGCACCGAGGAGCCGCCGATCACGGCGTTCATGTCGCCCAGCACATATTGCGTGGCGAAGTAGATTGCCGGGATCGACAGGATGACGGTGGTCCAGAAGCCCTTGTACAGCGCGCCCATGATCGAGCCCTTGCCGAGCCGAACCATGTACGTGCCGATGATCGAGGTGATGATGCATACGCCGCCGACGAGCAGCGGCAGCGTCATCAGCTTCATGAGATGGTCGGCGTTCGGCAGGAGCAGCGCGATCGACGCCATGGTGACGCCGATGGTGACGACATAGGTCTCGAACAGATCGGCGGCCATGCCGGCGCAATCGCCGACATTGTCGCCGACGTTATCGGCGATGGTGGCGGGGTTGCGTGGGTCGTCCTCCGGGATGCCGGCCTCGACCTTGCCGACCAGATCGGCGCCGACGTCCGCCGCCTTGGTGAAGATGCCGCCGCCGAGACGCGCGAAGATCGAGATCAGCGAGGCGCCGAAGGCCAAAGCGACGAGCGTGTCGACGATCACGCGGCGATCAGAGCCGACCGCCAGATCCTTGTGACCCAGCGCGATGAGGCCCCAGAACATGCCGCTGATCGCCAGCAGGCCGAGACCCGCGACGAGCATGCCGGTGACCGCGCCCGAACGGAACGCCATGGTCAGGCCGCCCTGCAACGAGGTGCGCGCCGCTTCCGCGGTGCGGACATTGGCCTTGACCGACACGTTCATGCCGATGAAGCCGGTCACGCCCGACAGGATCGCGCCGATG
>NZ_JAQGLG010000214.1 GCF_028292965.1 Sphingomonas bacterium
TTCCTGCTCTGCGCCGGCGAGCCGGGCATGCGCGTCGCGCTGACCAATGCGCGGATCATGATCCACCAGCCCTCGGGCGGAGCGCAGGGCATGGCGACCGATATCGAAATCCAGGCGCGCGAGATCCTGCGCATCCGCCATCGCCTGAACGAGCTGTACGCGGAATATACCGGCAAGCCGATCGAGGAGATCGAAAAGGCCATGGATCGCGACAAGTTCCTGTCGTCGCATGAGGCCAAGGAGTTCGGTCTGATCGACGAGGTGTTCGACAAGCGCCCGGCGGTTTCCGACGAAATGGGCTCGACGCCGAGCCTGCCCTCCTCGTAAACGGCAAATTCAGGTCATCGGCTTTAAGATATTTTGTTGATTGTCGGATGTAAGCTGGGCGGTCTAGGATGCGCCCCTGTAACAGCGTGCCTCTTCCGGGTGTGCGAAGGAAGGTTTGAATGACGAAGCTCAGCGGCGGCGACTCGAAAAGCACGCTCTATTGCTCGTTCTGCGGCAAATCGCAGCACGAGGTGCGCAAGCTTATCGCCGGCCCCACGGTCTTCATCTGCGACGAGTGCGTGGAGCTGTGCAACGACATCATCCGTGAGGAAACCAAATCAGCCTTGGTCTCCAAGAAGGATGGTGGCGTGCCGACGCCGCAGGAAATCTGCGACGTGCTGGATGACTATGTCATCGGCCAGAAGCGGGCCAAGCGCGTGCTGTCGGTGGCGGTGCACAATCACTATAAGCGCCTCAACCACGGCCAGAAGGGCGCGGATGTCGAGCTTGCCAAGTCGAACATCCTGCTCGTCGGGCCGACCGGCTGCGGCAAGACGTTGCTGGCGCAGACCTTGGCGCGCATCCTCGACGTGCCCTTCACCATGGCCGATGCCACGACGCTGACCGAAGCCGGCTATGTCGGTGAGGACGTCGAGAACATCATCCTCAAGCTGCTCCAGGCCTCGGACTATAATGTCGAGCGGGCGCAGCGCGGCATCGTGTACATCGACGAGATCGACAAGATCAGCCGCAAGGCCGAGAACCCGTCGATCACGCGCGACGTGTCGGGTGAGGGCGTGCAGCAGGCGCTGCTCAAGCTGATGGAAGGCACCACCGCGAGCGTTCCGCCGCAGGGTGGGCGCAAGCATCCGCAGCAGGAGTTCCTGCAGGTCGACACGACCAACATCCTGTTCATCTGCGGCGGCGCGTTCAGCGGCCTCGAGAAGATCATCGGCGACCGCCTGCAGGGCAAGTCGATCGGTTTCGGCGCCTATGTCGCCGCACCCGAGGAACGTCGCACCGGCGAGACGCTCAAGTCGGTCGAGCCGGAGGATCTGCTCAAGTTCGGCCTGATTCCCGAATTCGTCGGCCGTCTGCCGGTCATCGCCACGCTCGAGGATCTCGACGTGCCGGCGCTGGTGACGATCCTGACCGAGCCGAAGAACGCGCTGGTCAAACAATATCAGAAGCTGTTCGACATGGAATCGGTCAAGCTCGGTTTCACCGATGAGGCGCTGGTGCAGGTCGCCAAAAAGGCGATCGACCGCAAGACCGGCGCGCGTGGCCTGCGCTCGATCCTCGAGGGCATCCTGCTCGACACGATGTTCGATCTGCCGGGCATGGATTCGATCGACGAGGTGATGATCGACAAGGACGTGATCGACGGCCGCAAGGAGCCGATCCGCGTCTATGCCAAGAAAGAGAAGACCGGCACCGGCGCAGCGTAACGCTGCACGGTGACCGACAGCACCCCGATCCGCGTTGCCGGCAATGCCGACAAGGCGCGGATCGCGGTGATGCTCGCCCGCGCTTTCGCCGACGATCCGGCGATGACTTATATCTTCCCCGATCCCGCAGTCAGAGCGCGCAAGATGCCGCGCCTTTTCGGCCTGCTGTTCGACGAGGATGCCGGAGGGATGCGGCTGGTCACGGCCGGTGGCGAGGCGGCGACCTTGTGGCGTGGCCCGGGGCAGACGCGCACCAGCTACTGGCACATGTTGCGCCAAGCGCTGCCGATGATCGGCATCTTCGGCGCGGCGCTTGGGCGGGCGATGGCAGTGTCGAACGCGATCGACCTGCATTTCCCCCGCGGTGATTATTGGTATCTCCACATTGCCGGTTGCGATCCTGCCGCGCAGGGCAGGGGACTCGGCGGTGCTGCGGTGCGGGCCGGGCTGGAGCGCGCCGCGGGCTCTGGCCTGCCGGCCTATCTGGAAACGGCGACCGAGCGGAATCTCGGTTTCTACCGCGCGATCGGGTTCGAGACCCTGGGCGACTGGCGCGTGGCGAAGGACGGACCGCGCTTCTGGTCGATGTGGCGAGACGCGGGCAGGGTCTAACCAGTTCCCCGGCAAAGGCCGGGGCCCAGCTGGGGACGCTCTGGAAACGGCCGCAACGCGACCTCGTTCGCGCCTTCCCAACTGGGCCCCGGCCTTCGTCGGGGAACAGCATCGGCTAGAACACGCCCGGCACGAAGCGCTTAACCCGTGCGGCATAGGCGTCATATTCACCGCCGAACATTTCCCCCAACAGGCGTTCTTCGTGGCGGATGCGCATCCAGGTGCCGAACGCGAAGACCGGAATTCCGATCAACAGGTTGCGGGTGTGGCCATAGGCGATCGCCATCGCGACCATGAACAGGAACAAGGCGACATAGATCGGGTGGCGGACCAGCGCGAACGGGCCGGTCTGGACGAGAACATGGTCGCTGCGCGTGCGCGCGACGAGGCTCCAGTTCTTGCCCATGGTGCGTGACGAGGAGTCGAACAGCCAGACCGCAGCGAGCATCAGGGCGAGCACGACGAGCGCGCGGACGATCATCGCGAGCGTCGGCGTCGTGGTCAGGATGTCGACTCGCCCCATGCCGGCGAGGCCGATGCCGACGCCCTGCACGGCGATCCACAGCCAGGTGATGTTGGCCTGACCCGCATTGCCGACCTTCGGGTTCTTGTTTGCCCGCAGCCGCGCCATGATCAGCGTCGAGAAGAACACGAGCATGCCGAGCACGAAGGCGACGGCGCTGGGCCAGCCCACCGGATGCGTCTGAAAGATCCTCGACATGTTTCCCCATAGCGCTTGCATATTATTGGAACAAAACACTCACTTCGGTGCCGCCTTGCGTGCCTCCTCCGCCTTCCTTGCCGCTTCCGCCAGTCTCGCCTGCTCGTCCTTCCACGCCTGATACTCCTCGACCGCGCGCGAACGCTTGAGGATGCGGGCAAACGGATCGGTGACGACATGCGCGCCACGCGGCACGAACAGACTGCCGGTGCCCCCGGTCATCGCCAGGCGAACGAGGCGGCCATCGACCTGCACCTCCAGCGGCATCGGGAAGGGGCGCCCGCCGGGCGCGATCCAGCGCAGCTCGATCCGGTTGCCCCGCCGCGTCTCGATCAACTCGGGCAGCACGGTCTGGCGCAGATAGACGTCGAAGAACCAGCTCAGATCCCGGCCCGTCGCGCGGCGGACGTTGCGCTCATATTCGGCCGTGGTGCCGTAACGCGGGCGGAAATTGCCCGGTCGCGGATCGAGCCGGCCATACACCGCCAGTCGCGTCACATCGCGAAAGGCGCGGTCGCCGATCAGCCCCCGCAGCGTGTGGAGCATCCACGCGCCCTTGTAATAGATGTCCTGCCCCGGCCCGCCCTTGTCGAGTTCATAGACATCCTCCTCGGTGCGGCTGTGCCCGGAGACCATCGGCCGCAGGTTGAGGATCTTGTTGCGCTGGTCGTCGAGCATCGTCGCATAGCGCGCCTCGCCCTCGCGCCAGCGGCCGTAGAGCGGCTGCATATATTCGGCATAACCCTCGTGTAGCCAATAATCGTCCCAATCGCTGGCGGTCAGCTGGTTGCCGAACCATTCATGGGCGAATTCGTGCTGGAACAGCCAGTCGAAGCCCTCCGGGGCCTTTTTATACTCATTGCCATAGGCGTTGATCGTCTGGTGCTCCATGCCGAGATGTGGCGTCTCGACCACGCCGACCTTCTCGTCGCCGAACGGATAGGGGCCGACGGTGCTTTCGAAGAAATCGAGCGTCGGGGCGAACTCGGCGAACAGTGCCCGGGCCTTGGCTTCCTCGCCCGGCAGGTACCAGTAGAACATCGGGATCGTGTTGCCGTAGCGGCTCCTGTAGCTGCCCGAGATCACCTCGTACGGCGCGACGTTGAGCGCGATGGCATAGGTATTGGGATGCTTGACGCGCCAGTTCCAGGTCGTGCGGCCGTCGGGCAGCGTGTCGACGCCGAGCAGCACGCCGTTGGACGGCGCCTTAAGGCCCTGTGGCACGGTGATGTGCAGATTGACCACGCCCGGCTCGCCGGTCGGGTAATCGAGGCATGGCCAGAAGATGTCGCAGCCATCGGCCTCCGATGTGGTGGCGAACCAGGTGCGGCCATTGGGCGTCTTCGACCATACCATGCCGACGTCCCAGGGCGCCTTGACCGCGACATGCGGCGTGCCGCCATAGGTGATCGTCGCGGTGACATGGCCACCGCTGGCGACGCGGTGGGGCAGGGTGATGATCAGCCGGCCATCAGGATTGGCGTAGGCCGATGCCGCCAGCTGCACACCGTCGATCGCCACCGCGCTGGGCCCGAGATTATGGTCGAGATCGATCACCAGCCGGTCGAGCGGCGCCCTGGCGGTGAAGCTGAGGATCGCGGTACCGTTGAGCGTTTCGGTCTCCGGCAGCACCTCGAAGCGCAGATCGGCGGCGTCGAAGCGCAGCTTCGCCTGATCGGGGTCGATCGGCCCGCCCGAGCGCGCGGTCTGCGGCGTGATCGGCGGCTCACCCTTGCCGGGCAGTGTCGCCGCGGTCAGCGCGAGCAGGGCAGGCATGAGCAACAGGCGCATCATGTGGCGGAGAGCTCCACGGTCAAATCGTCGATCGCCAGCGCGAAGAACGGCTTGCCGTTCTGGGTGATGGTAATGCGTTGCGGCCAGCGCACGCCCTGATCGCTGACGCTGCCGGAAAAAGTGAAGCGCTCACGGATCGCGTCCGCCGAGTCGGGCGAGTCGACGACGTAAGCGGCGGCGGCGGGCATGCCGTCGCGGCCGAGCGCCAACAGTGCCTCGGGGTAACCAGCCTTGGCCGAGGCGATGACATTGCCACGCGCTATGGCGATGCCGGCAAGCAGCATATGGCCGTAAATGCCGAATTGCTGCCGCTCATGCGCAGCCTGTTGCGGCGGCATCGCCACCTGCCGCCCCCTGAAGACGAGGAAGCCATGTTCGCCCTCGATCATCATGGTGCGCTTCTCGACGCGGCCATCCTCGATCAGCCAGCTATCTGAACGGGCACGGATAAAAGGTTCCACACGGGTATCGACACCGAGTTCGATCGCGCGTCCGCCCGTCACCACGCGCGCCGTGCCGGTCCAGCCGATCGCCCTGATCCGTGCAAGCAGCTCGCTCCCGCCCATCGCGGCACGGGCACGCGCGACGGGATCTGCGAAAGGCCGCGCGGCGGCTGCGGGAAAGCCGGAAAAAGCCGTCGCGGCGACAATAAGCGCGCGGCGATTGATGGAACCGTTACCATCACCATATAAGGGACAACTGGCGCCGCGTTCAGGCGCCTGCGGAGTTCCCATGACCAATACCTACCCCGTTCTGCCGCTTCGTGACATCGTCGTCTTCCCGCACATGATCGTGCCGCTGTTCGTCGGCCGCGACAAGTCGGTCGCCGCCCTGGAAGCAGCGATGGCTGCCGACAAGGAGATTTTCCTCGTCGCGCAGCTCGATCCCGCAGAGGACGACCCCGATCGCGACGATCTCTACGATATCGGCGTCACCGCGACGGTGCTGCAATTATTGAAGCTGCCCGACGGCACGGTTCGCGTGCTGGTCGAGGGGAAGCTGCGCGCGCAGCTCGAGTCGATCGCCAGCAAGGACGGCTATCTGGTCGCCGATGTGACGATGCTCGAAGGCGAAGAGGGGGAGGCCGAACTGGAAGCGGCGAGCCATGAGATGGCCGCGCTGATGCGTTCGGTGATCGACCAGTTCGAGAATTACGCCAAGCTCAACCGCAAGCTGCCGGCGGAAACCGCCGTGCAACTCGGCGAGATCGAGGATGCGTCGCGCCTCGCCGATGCCGTCGCCGGCAATATCGCGATCAAGGTGTCCGACAAGCAGGCGCTGCTGGTCGAGGCGGATCCGGCCAAGCGGCTGGAAATGGTGTTCGCCTTTATGGAAGGCGAGCTCGGCGTCCTGCAGGTCGAGAAGAAGATCAAGAGCCGGGTCAAGCGCCAGATGGAGAAGACCCAGCGCGACTATTATCTCAACGAGCAGCTGAAGGCGATCCAGCGCGAGTTGGGCAATGAGGGCGAGGAAGGCGAAGGCGACGAGGTCGCCGAGCTGACCCAGAAGATCGCCACATTGAAGCTGTCGAAGGAAGCGCGCACCAAGGCGACCGCCGAACTCAAGAAATTGAAGACGATGGCGCC
>NZ_JAQGLG010000231.1 GCF_028292965.1 Sphingomonas bacterium
ATTACCTGAGCCCGGAGGAATATGAAGAGAGCATGCCGCGATCATGGCGGGGGTTAACCCCCACCATGATCGCGGCCAACTAGGGCTGTCACCCTTTAGCGTGTCTCAGTCGAAGGGTGCACTTCACTACACCACCACCCGGGACACGACCCGCGTGGTCGGCGGAGGGCCGGTCTTTCGCAAATTCGGCAGGCGCGTGATGTATGCCTTCGAGGACCTCCAGCACTGGGCTGGCTTGCGGCGCTGCGATTCAACCTCGGACCCGGCGCACAAGGTCTGGCCGGAGTGAAGTTTGGGAGCAGATTCCGCTCTGGAAATCCTTTTGGCGCTCGCTTATAGCGCCCGCTTCGCTGACAGATTGCTCTCGGGCATGGTCGCGTTGTCGTGCGGGCGTGGTGGAATTGGTAGACGCGCTGGATTCAAAATCCAGTTCCGAGAGGAGTGTGGGTTCGATTCCCACCGCCCGCACCACCTTCTCATCGAATGAGCGCTACTGCCGCACGGCGCCGGCCGCGCGGACATCGGCGATGGTCGGATAGCCGTTGACCGCCATCAGCAGATCGGCCTCGGCGAGCAGGCACTTCAACACATGCGCGGCACCCTCGGCGCCGTCGAGCGCGAGGCCGTAAGCATAGGGCCGGCCGACGCCGACCGCCGTCGCGCCGAGCGCCAGTGCCTTGACCACGTCGCTGCCCGAGCGGATGCCCGAATCGAACAGCACCGGCGTGTTGCCCGATGCGGCGACCACGCCCGGCAACATGTCGATCGCGGCGATGCCGCCATTGGCCTGGCGCCCGCCATGGTTGGAGCAATAAATGCCATCGGCGCCTTCATCGACCGCGCGGCGCGCATCGTCGGGGTGGCAGATGCCCTTGAGTATGATCGGCAGCTTGGTCATCGACTTGAGCCATTTCATGTCGGCCCAGGTCAGCACCTTGCCGAAGGTCGCCGCCCAGGTGCCGATCGCGGTGGCGGGGTCCTCCTCGGGCGGCTTGGGAAGCAGGCTGCGGAACACGGGGTCGCTGAAATAATTCATCAGCACCGCGCCGCGTAGCTGCGGGAAATTGGCGGCGTTGAGGTCACGCGGCCGCCAGCCGGTCACCCAGGTGTCGAGTGTCACGACGATCGCCTTGAAGCCGGCGGCCTCGGCACGGCTGACCAGGCTCTCGGTGAGTTCCTTGTTCTTGGACGTGTAGAGCTGGAAGAAGCCGGGTTGATCGCCCAATGTCTCGGCGACCGTCTCCATCGGGTCGTTGGACAGCGTCGAGGCCATTACCGGCACGCCCGTCAAGACCGAGGCGCGCGCCGCGGCAAGATCGCCATGCCCGTCCTGCGTGCAGATGCCGTTGATGCCGATCGGCACCATGAACAGGGGCGAGGGCAAAGTAAGACCGAACAGCTCGATCGACAGGTCGCGTTTCGTGCAGTCGACCATCATGCGCGGCGTCATGCCCCAGTGTCGGAAGGCCGCGGCATTTTGGTCCTGGGTGAATTCGTCGCCGCAGCCGCCCTGGAGGTAGGACAGGATATGCGGCGGCATCGCCGCCGTGGCGCGCTTCTCCAAGGTCGCGAAGTCCACCGGCACTTTGGGCACGACGCCGCGCAGGCCGGCGCCGTAAATCTCGTTCTGCAGGTCGCCGTAATGGGGCATCGCTCTCTCGCCTCGTTTGGTTTGACGAGAGGGTGCGGCAGATGGGGCGGGGCGGCAAGAGGCGTGCGGTAACCAGAAATACTTCGTCGCCCTGAACTCGTTTCAGGGTCCATGCGCGGTCAGTCGCCGCAGGAGCGTCGCTTCTGGTTCAAATGATCGCGCATGGATGCTGAAACGAGTTCAGCATGACGATGGTAGGCGAGGTCGCGTGAGTTAATCCCAAGGCGCGACCGGCGTCCACAGCGTCCCCAGATAATCCAGCAGCGCCCGCCCGCCGGACGACAGCCGCCCGCGCGGATGCACCGCGTAGATGCCGACATCGGCCGAACCTTCCAGCGCCGGCAGCACGCGCTGCAGATCGCCGCGTGCGAGATGCTCGCCGACATCCCATAAGGAGCGCAGCGCAATGCCCACGCCCGACAACACCAGTTCGCGCGCCACCTCGCTCGAATTGGTGCGGACGTAGCTGACGCCGTCGATCGTCACGTCGCCGTCCGGGCCGGTCAGTCGCCATGGCAGCTGGCCCGACGCGGCGAGCAGGCGGTGCTCCGCAAGCGCGGCGACCGACGCCGGCACGCCCGCCTCGGCGAGATAGGCGGGGGCCGCGCACAGCACGCGCCGACTGTCGCCGAGCCGATGCGCTTCCAGTTCGGGCGCCACGGCCGGCGTTATGCGGATCGCCAGGTCGATGCCGTCGCGCGCGACATCGACGAAGTCGTCCGACAGCAGAAGTTCGAGTTCCACCAACGGATAGAGATCGAGGAAAGGCTTGAGGCGCGGCGCGATGTGGAGCCGCCCGAACGACGTCGGCGCGCTGACTCTGAGCGCGCCCTGCGGTGTGAACTCGCGGTCCGACACGCGTGCCTCGGCGATGCCGATGGCGGAGAGGATTGCGGTGACGTCGCGGTAGAACAACTCGCCACGCGCTGTCGTCTCCAGCCGGCGCGTCGTTCGGTGCAGCAGCTGGACACCGAGCCGCGCCTCCAGCCGGGCAATACGTTTCGAGACCATCGCCGGCGAGATGCCACGCGCACGTGCCGCCGCGCTGAGGCTGCCGGCCTCAACGACATGGGCGAACAGGGCGACGTCGGGGTCCATCATTGTTTCTTCAGAGGAATGACAGCTTTGCCTTTTGATCGTCTACCGATGAAGCCGCGTCCGGTCTATAAGCAGCGACATGACAACATCACGCTCGCGCAAGCCAATGCCATTATCGCCGCCGCCTTTGCCAAGGGCGCCGACCTCGGCCTCAAGCCGCTCGGTATCGTCGTGCTCGATCCCGGCGGGCATATGATCGCCTTCGCCCGCGCCGATGGTGCCTCAACGCTGCGGCCGCAGATCGCGCTGGGCGAGGCGGGCGGGGCGCTCGGCATGGGCATGTCGTCGCGCAAGATCGGCGACATGGCGCTGGAACGGCCTACCTTCGCCGCCTCGCTCGAGCCGATCGCGCCGCATGGTGTCATCCCCGCGGCGGGCGGCGTGATTGTGGTGGACGATGGCGGCAAGCCGATCGGCGCGGTCGGGGTGACCGGCGACACGTCGGACAATGACGAGATTTGCGCGCTGGCCGGCATCGCTGCCGCCGGGCTCAAGGTACAGGGTTGAGAACCGACACATGACAAAGATGATCGACAAGCACGGCCTCAAGGTCGCCGCCGAACTGGCCGACTTCCTCGACACGCAGGCGCTGCCCGGCACCGGTGTGGATCCTGATGCCTTCTGGCGCGGCGTCGCCGATATCTATGCGCGCGTCGCGCCGGAGAATGCCGCGCTGCTTGGCATACGCGACGCGATGCAGGCGAAGATCGATTCCTGGCACGAGGCGCGCGCCGGCGCGCCGATCGATATGGCCGACTATCAGGCGTTCCTGCGCGAGATCGGTTACCTTGTCGCCGAGCCCGCGCCGTTCAGCGTCGCACCGACCAATGTCGATGACGAGGTCGCGCGGCTTGCCGGTGCGCAGCTCGTCGTCCCGGTGCTCAATGCGCGCTTCCTGCTCAACGCCGCCAATGCGCGCTGGGGTAGCCTGTATGATGCGCTCTACGGCACCGATGCGCTGCCCGGCGCGGCGGCGGGCAAGGGTTATGATCCGGTGCGCGGCGGCCAGGTGATTGCCTGGGCAAAGGCATTCCTCGACAAGTCCGTGCCGCTGGCCGTGGGCAGTTGGGTCGACTGGACCGGCGGTACCCCCGCGCTCGCCGATCCCGCGCAACTGGTCGGCCGTGCCGGCGCCAATATCCTGCTGCGCCATCACGGCCTGCACATCGAGCTGGTGATCGACCCGAGCCACCCGATCGGCAAGGATGATCCCGCCAGCCTAGCCGATGTCGTGCTCGAATCCGCGCTGTCGACGATCGTCGATCTCGAGGATTCGATCGCCGCGGTCGATGCCGAGGACAAGGTCGCGGCCTATGCCAACTGGCTCGGGCTGATGAAGGGCGATCTCACCGCCAGCTTCGACAAGGGCGGCCGCACCATGACCCGCACGCTGGAGGCGGACCGCGCCTATACGGCACCCGATGGCAGCGGTTTCACGCTGGCCGGCCGCAGCCTGCTCTTCGTGCGCAATGTCGGCCATCTGATGACCACGCCGGCGATCCTGCTGGCGGATGGTAGCGAGGCACCCGAGGGCATTCTCGACGGCATCGTCACCAGCCTGATCGCGATCCACGACCTCAAGCGCGCCGGCAAGTTCGTCAACAGCCGCGCCGGCTCGATCTATATCGTCAAGCCGAAGATGCACGGGCTTGACGAGGCCGCCTTCACCAATCGCCTGTTCAACGCGATCGAGGATGTGCTCGGCCTCGCCCGCCACACCATCAAGGTTGGCGTGATGGACGAGGAGCGTCGCACCTCCGCCAATCTCGCGGCGTGCATCCATGCGGTGAAGGACCGCATCGTGTTCATCAACACCGGCTTCCTCGATCGCACCGGCGACGAGATGCACACCTCGATGCGCGCCGGCCCGATGATCCGCAAGGCCGAGATGAAGAACAGCGACTGGATCAAGGCCTATGAGGACCGCAACGTCCAGATCGGCCTTGCCTGCGGCCTGTCGGGCAAAGCGCAGATCGGCAAGGGCATGTGGGCCGCGCCCGATCGGATGGCCGATATGCTCGACCAGAAGATCGCCCATCCGAAGACGGGCGCCAACACCGCCTGGGTGCCGTCACCAACCGCCGCGACGCTCCACGCGACGCATTATCACGCCGTCGACGTGTTCGCGCGCCAAGCCGAACGGGCGGGGGAGGGCATCGCCCCGCTCGACAAGCTGCTCACCATCCCCGTGGCGCAGGGCGATAATTGGCAGCCCGACGAAATTCGCGAGGAACTGGAGAACAATGCGCAAGGCATTCTCGGCTATGTCGTGCGCTGGATCGACCAGGGCGTGGGTTGCTCCAAGGTGCCCGATATCCATGATGTCGGCCTGATGGAGGATCGCGCCACGCTGCGCATCTCGTCGCAGCATATGGCCAATTGGCTGCTCCACGGCGTCGCCACGGCGGAAGAGGCCGATGCCGCGCTCACCCGCATGGCGGCCAAGGTCGACGCGCAGAATGACGGCGATCCGCTTTATCGCGCGATGGCTGGCCGTGAGGATAACAGCCTTGCTTTCCAGGCGGCGCGTGCTTTGGTGTTCGAGGGCGTCGCCCAGCCCAATGGCTATACCGAGCCGTTGCTCCACCGCTTCCGCGCCCGGGTGAAGGCAGTCCTTGAGGAAATGCGTGTAGGCGCCTGGGGTTTCTCCCAGGCGCCTGCAGCCCCCTTATAAGAATAGCGTGGTGCCGGTGATCGATCCGGTCGGGCTCCGCCGCTCGGTCACCAGTCCTGACCGGCTTGGTAACGCGCCGCGCCGGCGGTGTCGATGGCGAACAGGCGCAACACCGGGGCGCGCCAGAAGAGCGCGGAATCCCGCCGGTCAGGCGGCCACTTCCAGCGCCTCGCTCGCTTCGAGCCACGCCGCTTCGGCCGCCTCGAACTGCGCGTCGAGCTCGGAACGGCGCTTCATCAACTCGCTCATGCTCATTTTCGTGAGCCACAATTCCGCGCCGGCGGGATCGAACATCGCCTTGTCGACCGCGCTACGCTTGGCGGTCAGCTTGACCAGTTCGGCCTCGGCCTGCTGCGCCTTGCGCTTGGCGGCCTGATCCTTTTCACGTGCTTCGGCCGCGGCCTTGCGGTCTTCCTTCTTGTTGCCCTTGGCCTTGGCACCGCCGCCACCCGCCGATCCGTCGCCGGACAGCACCATGGCGATATAATCCTCCATGCTGCCGTTATATTCGGTCGCCCGCCCGCCATCGACCAGCACCAGCCGGTCGGCGGTCAGCTCGATCATGTGGCGGTCATGGCTGACGATCACCACCGCGCCGTCATAAGCGTTGAGCGCCTGCACCAGCGCCTCGCGCGCATCGACGTCGAGGTGGTTGGTCGGCTCGTCGAGGATCAGCATATGCGGCGCCTCGCGCGTGATCAGCGCCAACGCCAGCCGTGCGCGCTCGCCGCCCGACAGCTTGCCGACCTTGGTCGTCGCCTTGGGCCCGGAGAAACCGAACCGCCCGAGCTGCGCGCGCACCGCGGCCGGCGTCATGCCCTTCATCATCCGCGTCATATGCTCAAGCGGGGTATCGTCGGTGTCGAGTTCCTCGACCTGATACTGGGTGAAATAACCGACGCGCATCTTGCCCGAGGCGGTCATCTCGCCCTCCATCGGCGCGAGCTGGGCGGCGAGCAGGCGGGCGAGGGTGGTCTTGCCGTTGCCGTTGCGCCCGAGCAGTGCGATCCGGTCGGTCGGGTCGAGCCGCAGGTTGAGCCGCGACAGGATCGGCTTGCCCGGCGTATAGCCCACGCTGGCCAGGTCGAGCGTCACCAGCGGCGGCTTCAACTCGTCAGGGCTGGGGAAGTCGAACGTCAGGCTGGGGTCCTCGGCCAGCGCCGCGATCGGCTGCATCTTGGCCAGCATCTTGGCGCGCGACTGCGCCTGCTTGGCGGTCGAGGCGCGTGCCGAGTTGCGCGCGACGTAATCCTGCAGCTTGGCGCGCTGCGCATCCTGCGCCTGTTTGGCCGCGGCCAGCTGCGCGACGCGCTCGGCGCGCTGCCGCTCGAAGCTGTCGTAACCGCCCGTGTACATCGTCACCTTGCCCTGTTCGAGGTGCAGGATGGTGTCGACGACATTGTTGAGCAGGTCGCGTTCATGGCTGATCACGACCATCATCGCGGGATAGTTTTTGAGGAAATTCTCCAGCCACAAGGTCGCTTCGAGATCGAGATGGTTCGACGGCTCGTCGAGCAGCAGCAAATCGGGTTCTGAGAACAGCAAGGACGCCAGCGCCACGCGCATCTTCCACCCGCCCGAATAGCTGTCGAGCGCCCGGTTCTGCATCTCCTCGTCGAAACCCAGCCCGACCAGGATGCGCGCGGCGCGGGCATCGGCGGTATAGGCGTCGATCGCGATCAGCCGTTCATGGATCTCGCCGATCCGGTCGGGGTCATGCGCCGTCTCGCTTTCGGCGAGCAGCGCGGCGCGCTCGGTATCGGCGGCAAGCACCGCCTCGATCGGCGTGGTCAGCCCGCTCGGTGCTTCCTGCGCGATGTAACCGATGCGCGTCTTGCGCGGCATCTCGATCTCGCCGTCGTCTGCTTCGAGCGAGCCGATCATCACCTTCATCAGCGTCGACTTGCCGGCGCCGTTGCGCCCGATCAGCCCGACACGGCTGCGCGGCGGCAGCGCCGCACTCGCGCGGTCGAGAATGGTGCGCCCGCCAAGGCGCACCGTGATGCCGTTGATGTTGAGCATGCGCGCGCCATTATCATGCAGTGCAGCATGAAGAAAGGGGGTGACGCCTTACCATGCCATTCGGCCGTCGGCGGCGTTCTACTGCTCGATCATCTGCCGGATCTTGCCCGCCAGCGCATCCATCTGGAACGGTTTGGTGATCACCGACATGCCGCGCGCCAGTTGCGCGCGCCCGATCACCGCATTCTCGGCATAGCCGGTGATGAACAACACCCGCAGTTCCGGCCGGGCGACCCGCGCCGCGTCGGCGATCTGCCGCCCGTTCATGCCGCCCGGCAGTCCGACATCGGTGATCAGCAGGTCGATGCGCTGATCGGATTCAAGGATTTTCATGCCCGACGGCCCGTCCGTCGCCTCCATCGCGCGATAGCCCGCCTCGGCCAATACCTCGCCGATCAGCATCCGGATGGTCGGTTCGTCGTCGATCACCAGCACGACTTCGCCATCGCCCGTCACCGCGGTGCCGGACACGGCCTCCGCCTCTTCCTCGACCGGTGCCTCGTCGTGGCGCGGCAGGTAAAGGCACATCGTCGTGCCATGCCCGGCCTTGGTATCGATGCGCACCGCGCCGCCCGATTGCCGCACGAAACCATAGATCATCGACAGCCCCAGCCCGGTGCCCTCGCCCAGCGGCTTGGTGGTGAAGAACGGCTCGAACGCCTTGGCCGCGACCTCGGCCGTCATGCCGGTTCCGGTGTCGGTGACGCAGATCGCGACATAGTCACCCGCGGTCAGGTCGTGTTCCCGCGCCGCGCCGGCCTCCATCGCGACGTTGGTCGTCTCGATCGTCAGCCGCCCGCCGTCCGGCATGGCATCGCGCGCGTTGATGCACAGGTTGAGGACGGCATTTTCCAGCTGGTTGGGGTCGACCAGCAGCGGCCATGTCGCGTTGGATCGCTTCACCGTCACCTCCACGGCCGGCCCGACCGTGCGCCGCACCAGCTCCTCCAGTCCGGCGACGAGCCGGTCGGGGTCGGCGGGCCGCGGGTTGAGCGTCTGTCGCCGCGAAAAGGCCAGCAGCCTGTGCGTCAGCGCCGCCGCTCGCTTCACCGCGCCCTGCGCTGCCGCGAAATATCGCTCGGTCTCGTTCGCCCGGCCCTGCGCCACGCGGGCCTGCATCATCTCCAGGCTGCCGCTGATCCCGGTCAGCATATTGTTGAAATCATGCGCCAGCCCGCCGGTCAGCTGCCCCACCGCCTCCATCTTCTGGCTCTGACGCAGTGCCTCCTCGGCCAGCATCAGCTGCGCCGTGCGCTCTTCGACGCGCTGCTCCAGCCGCTCGTTCAGCTCGGCCAACGCCGCCGCGCTGGTGCGCAGCTCGGCCTCGGCGCCGACCCGCTCGATATGCGCCCATGATCGTTCGGTGACCTCGCGGATCACCGTCAGCTCATGCTCGCTCCACGCATGCGGCACCTTGTCGTGGATCGCCATCAGCGCGGTCAGCCGCCCTTCCTTGACCAGCGGCATGCAGATCGTCGCCGCGATGCCGATGTCCTGGAACGTCTTTGCCTCGTGCGGCAGCAGCTCGGCCAGATTGTCGTTGACGATCAGCGGTCGCGCCGCGCCCAGTTCCTCCACCGCCTTGGTGCCGAAATCGGCCAGGCTGTAATGCCCGACGATCGACGGCGATCCCGGCGCCGCCCAGTCGCCGCGAATGGTGAAGCCGTCCTCATCGTCATCCATATCGGCATAGGCGCAGTTGGAGATGCCGAGATATTCGCCCGTCATCCGCGTCGTGATGGCCAGGATCTCGTCGGCGTCGCGGCAGTCAGCGATCGCCCGGCCCAGCGCATCGAGGAAGCGCAGCCGTGCCTCATTGGCCGCCAGCGCGGTCTGCGTGCGGTGTATCGCGGTAGTCTCGACCACGATCGCGATCACCCCGCCCGGCGCGCCGCTCTCGTCATAGACCGGCGAGTAATCGAGGTTCATGAACACCTGCTCGGCCTTGCCGTAGCGGTTCAGGGTCAGCTCGTGGTTGCGATAGCTCAGCGTGCCGCCGGCCAGCCCGACCTTCATGACATTGGCGTTGAAGTCGGCGACCTCCGGCCAGCCATCGAGCACTGCGCTGCCCAGCAGTTGCGGGTGACGCTGCCCGGCAAATTCCGAATAGGCGTCGTTATAGATCATGATGCCCTGCGGCCCCCACAACATCACGATGGGCACCGGCGAGGCGATGATCATGCTGGTGGCGGTCTTCAGGCTCTGCGGCCAGGCTTCGAGCGGGCCAAGCGGGGTCGCGGACCAGTCATGATCGCGGATCAGTTCGGCGAGCTCTCCACCCGCTGCGAGAAAATCGCTCAACCCCCTTGTCGCACGCTGCGCTCCCGCTGTTCGGCCTGTCCTGTCCCATCGGCTCGAACGGGAGAAAGGGGCGTTGGTTCCGGGGGGAGCGCGACCTGTTCCGCAGAGGTCAATCGCCCTCGATGAACACCGTCAGCCGCCACGCGCCCGAAACCTTCTTCAGATAGGCGCGAAACCCGACCATCGTGTAGATCAGGTCGTTGCGGACATAGCCCGACAGGCCCGCGTCGCTATGGACCTTGCTCTATGCGCCCTCTTCGGTGTCGATCGTCAGCACGTCGTAATGCTGCACCGCGGCCGCCGGCGCGGTTTCGCTTGCCGCGCTGCGCACGGCGTCGAATTTTCTTGTAATGCAAACGCTCTCAGATATTGCAGTTTATGCAAAATACTGAGAGCCCGTTTATGAAAGTCGTTGCGCAGAAACAGTTCGTCGACCTGAAACAGCCGTTTCGGGTCGCGTTCGGCACGATCGTCGGGCTCGATATCGTCGAGGTCCGCATCGAGCGTGATGGCCTGGTCGGCCGCGGCGAATGCTGCCCGATGGATATCTACGACCAGACACCGGAGTCGACGCTGGCCGAGATCGCCGCGATCGTGCCGGCGATCGAACGCGGCGAGATCGACCGGCTCTCGCTGCAGCGCGCGCTGCCCGCCAGGTCGGCGCGCAACGCGCTCGACTGCGCCTTGTGGGATCTCGAGGCCAAGATATCCGGGCGCTCGGTGTGGGACATCGCCGGGCTCGAACGACCGGCGACGATCGTCTCCGACATCTCGATCGGCATCCTCACGCCTGAGGAGACCTATCGCGTCGCGGCGAGCCTCGACGCACCCGCGATGATCAAGCTCAAGCTCGGCGGCGAGCAGGATCTCGATTGCCTGTGCGCATTGCGCGCCGCGCGGCCGGACACGCCCCTGTTCGTCGACGTCAATGCCGGCTGGACGCTCGCCCGGCTCAACGACATGGCGCCGGCGCTGGCCGCGGCGGGCGTGTTCATGATCGAGCAGCCACTGCCGCCCTCCGAGGATGCGCTGCTCGATGGCTACAACCGCATCGTGCCGCTCTGCGCCGACGAATCCTGCCACGACCGCTCCGATCTCGCGCGGTTGCGCGGCCGCTACGACTATATCAACATCAAGCTCGACAAGAGTGGCGGCCTCACCGAGGCGCTGGCGCTGGCCGAGGCGGGGCGCGAACAGGGCTTCCGCCTGATGGTCGGCTGCATGCTCGCCACCGGCCTTGCCATGGCGCCGGCCTATATGGTCGCCTCGCTGTGCGAGGTCGTCGATCTCGATGCGCCGCTGATCGTCAGGCACGCCGCGCATGCCGGGCTCCGCCATGATGGCCGGCTGCTCCATGGCTTCGATGCCGATCTCTGGGGGTGAGGCGGCCGCGCCGCTGGCAAAGCGCGGGCCATCGCGATACGCAGCGGCGATGGCCAAGGAAGCGGCGACCGCACCCGACACACGCGTACCCGATACGATCGGCGCCCATGTGCGCAAGCTGCGCAAGCGCCGCAAGATGACGCTCGAACGCCTGTCCGAACTGACCGGCGTCTCGGTCTCGTCGCTGTCGCGGATCGAGAACACCCGGCTCGGCATGACGATGGAGAAGGTCGACCTGCTCGCGAGAGCATTCGGCGTGTCGCCCGAGGAGCTGGTGTCGCGCGGTCTGAGCGCGACCGAGCCGCAGCCGGAGGCCGCGATCAAGGCAGTGCCACAATTGACCGTCGACCGCGCCCGCCAGCGCCGGGAACGCCAGGACCGCGAGATCACCACGCGATATCTGTTCGAGGACAGCCCGCGACGCTCGCTCGAGTGCATGGCCTGCACCATCCAGGCGATCAGCATCTGGGACAGCGAATTCCTGCGACATCCCGGCGAGAAGATCATCTACGTCATGGCCGGCGACGCCATCGTCTATTGCCAGGACAAGCCCCCGACCATCCTCGAGGCGGGCGACGCGCTCTATATGGACGCCTATGTCTGGCACAGCTTCGTCGCGGTCAACACCCGGCCGGTCGAGCTGCTGGTGACCTATTTCCACGGCCCCGATTCACATCAGGGCCTGCTCGAAACGCGGGCCTTCACCCCGGAGGACTGGGCGACGCTGCAAGCTGATTGATCCGGCCGTTTACCGTCGGCCATTCCATTCCCGCATCCGCACGATCTTATGCCATTTTTTTGCTTGAATTGCAAAATCAGCAAAGATATTGCTTTGAGTGCAATGAAAGCTGGCCGGTGAGCCGCTATGGTCAAGGGGAAATTGGATGGTCCGTTCGTCTTTCGGCGCGTCGCGCCTGTGGCTCTTGGCCGGTACGGCATTGGGCCTGATCGCCTCGCCGGCCCTTGCGCAGGACAGCGCGGAGCAGATCGGCGCCACCCCCGACATCGTCGTCACCGCGCAGAAGCGCGCCGAGCGGCTGATCGACGTTCCGCAATCGGTGACGGCGCTGTCGGGCGACGATCTCGACCGGCTCGCCGCGCGGCAGTTCGTCGATTTCGCCAACACCGTGCCGGGCCTGCAATATGTCTCGCAGGGCGCGGGCACCTCGCAGATCAGCATGCGCGGCGTGACCAGCGGCGCAGACGTCTCCTCGACGGTCGGCATCTATGTCGACGAAGTGCCTTATGGATCGAGCTCGGCCTTCGCCAATGGCCCGCGGCGCGCGCTCGATGTCGGCCTGTTCGATCTCGACCGGGTCGAGGTGCTGCGCGGGCCGCAGGGCACGCTCTATGGCGCCAGCGCGATGGGTGGGGTGCTGAAATATGTCATGCGCCGGCCGTCGCTGACCAGTTTCGAGGGCAAGGCCCAGGCCGGCATCTCGTCGACCGAACATGGCGGCACCAGCTATGATGGCTCGGCGGTGGTCAACGTGCCGCTGGTCACCGACAAGGTCGCGGTACGCGCCAGTGGCTTCTATTCGCGCGACGGCGGTTATTTCGACAATATCGCGACCGGGCAGCGCAATATCGATCGCGGCGAGGTCTATGGCGGCCGGGTCGAGGCCCTGATCGCGCCGACCGAGGATCTGTCGATCCGCCTCACCAGCTTCGCCCAGAACATCCGCCGCAGCGGCAATGCCTATGCCTCGATCAACCTGGACGGCACCCCGGTCGCCGGCTGGCTCGACCAGAGCCATCCGCTCGCCGAACCCTTCCGTTCGAACTTCCGCCTCGCCAGCGCGACGATCGATTATCGTTTCGGCGCGGCGACCTTGACCTCGATCACCAGCTATCAGTCGAATGCGACCTATGCGAGCACTGACGGATCGTCGGTCTATGCGCTTTATCTGCAGATCCTCGCCGGCATTCCCGCCCAGGCGGTCGGGATCAACGAACTCGCCCGGACGCGCAAATTCACCCAGGAAGTGCGCCTGGCCTCGCCGACCGGTGAGAAGCTCGAATGGCAGATCGGCGGCTTCTATACACACGAG
Organism: Sphingomonas bacterium; assembly: GCF_028292965.1. Classification (GTDB taxonomy): domain Bacteria; phylum Pseudomonadota; class Alphaproteobacteria; order Sphingomonadales; family Sphingomonadaceae; genus Sphingomonas. The sequence continues at coordinate 13,181 of NZ_JAQGLG010000231.1, forward strand.
AAGAGCCTGCTCCGCCAGATCGCCGACACCTATGGCGCCGGGCTGGTGCTGATGCCCAACGTCAACGCCGTCACCGCGGCGATCGACAGCAGTTACGAGGAATATGCCGTTTTCGGCGACGTCACCTATCATCTGACCGACAAGTTCGACGTCACCGGCGGCATTCGCTACGCGCGCAACAACCAGGCCTTCACCCAGAACGCCTCGGGCATCTTCGTGGTCTCGGCACCGGGCTCCTCCTCGCATGAGAGCGTGACGACCTATCTCGCCAATGCGCGCTATCGCTTCAGCAAGCATGTCACCGCCTATGCCCGCTTCGCCACCGGCTATCGCCCGGGCGGCCCCAATTTCCGAGTGATCGACCCGGCGACCGGCAACCCATCGCCGCCGACCTTCGGCTCGGATACGCTCACCAGCTATGAGGGCGGGATCAAGGCCGAAACCGCCGACCACACCTTCGGCATCGACCTGTCGGGCTATTATATCGACTGGAAGAACATCCAGCTGTTGAGTCCCGTCGCCGGCGTGACCAATTTCACCAATGGCCCCGGCGCGCACATCGAGGGCGCCGAGCTGACGCTGACCGCACGCCCGGACCGCGGCCTCATCGCCACCGGCAACCTCGCCTACAATGACGGCAAGCTCACCGAGGCGGTGCCCGTGCTCGGTGCGCGCAAGGGCGAGCGCCTGCCCAACACGCCGCACGTCACCGCCAGCGTGAACCTCGACTACACGCTGTTCAGCAGCCCGCTGAAACCGACCATCGGCGGCACCCTGCGCTTCGCCTCGGACAGCCGGGTCAGCTTCGACGCCAGCCCGAGCCTGCGCCAGTACAAGCTGCCGAGCTATGAGACGGTCGATCTCCGCGCCGGCCTGTCGTTCGGCCGGGTCGAGGCGCAGGTCTATGTCCAGAATCTGTTCGACACCCATGGCCAACTCGCCGGCCAGACCATCCTGTCGCAGCTCGGCGGCCCGGCACAGGTGCTGATCCTGCGGCCGCGCACCATCGGCATGCGCCTGTCGACGCGCTTCTGATTTCCGGTGGGGCCGCTTCGCCGGCAAAGCGACCGGCCCGCGGGCCGGTCGCGTCGACGCCCAACCGGCATGAGGCGCGCCTATACCACGACCGTCCGGCTGGAGCGGAGCGATGGTGTCAGTGGCGGCCAGTCCGAGTGTCGCACCAGCGTCGATGCTATGCGACCAGAACCAGGCGCAAAGCTCTCGATCATCCCAAATGTATCACCAGCCTGATTCAACCCCATGCCCACCCGCGCTACGTCCGCGCGTATGAAAGAAGCAGGCCGCCCCACCAGCTACACCCCCGATCGCGCGCGTCAGGCGCGTCTCATCTGTGAACTCGGCGCCACGGACGCGCAGCTCGCCGCCATCCTCGGCGTGCATCACGATACCGTGCGCCGCTGGCGCATGCGTTATCCGGATTTCGCCGAGGCTTCGCGCGCCGGCCGCGCCATCGCCGATCTGCGGGCACGATTGGATCTGTACCGCAACGCCATCGGCTATGATTATACCGAGACGCGCGTCTATCTGCGCCGCGGCCAGGCCGTGCCGGTCGAGGTCACCCGCCACAAGCACGCCCAGACCGGCGCCGCGCTGCAATGGCTGCGCGTCCGCGATCCCGCCTGGCGCGCGCCGCGCCGGCGCGATGATGGTTCGGCTTCGTAAGCAAGGCTGCTCAAAGCGTCGCGCTCCTGCGGAAGCAGGAGCCCAGGGTTGCGAAGCCTGCACTCTGGGTTCCCGCGTGCGCCGGAATAAGGGTTTTGCCTGTCACTACGCGCCGTCTCGCCAATGTGCGCCCGATCCGCTCTAATGCCCCTGTCTCGCCCGCGCGCACGCGCTGGGCCCCGGCGCGAACCAGTGAGAGAAGACATGCTTTATTCCCGTAAATATTCGCATAATCGCCAAGTCCCGATAGCGCGCCACGGTCGATCAGCGGTGCCCGCCATCGCGCGGTGCGCAGATGTCGCCATGTCTTCATTGCCATCGTCGCGAATTGTATTGTCGCTCGACTTGCAGTCCAAATCCCACAGCGAGCAAAAACACCGCGCCAGTTCGTGCCGCAAAACCCCCGCGGACCTCCGACGTTACTGGCGCGTCCCACTTGCTTCACTGCCGCTGTTCCTGCTCGCCGCCGCCGCACCCGCCGCCGATACTTCGCTCGCCGTCACCCCCTATAACGCCGTCGACCCGTTCATCGGCACCGGCGGCGAGGGGCACACCTATCCGGGCGCCGTCGCGCCGTTCGGCATGGTCCAGCTCTCGCCCGATACCGATACGACCTGCGTGATCCGCGCCTGCTACAGCCACGCCGCCGGCTATCGCTATGAAGACCCGACCATCCAGGGGTTCAGCCACACCCATTTCTCGGGCGCCGGCCATAGCGATCTCGGCGATATCCTCGTCATGCCCGCGGTCGGCGACGATGCCGCGGTCGCGCTCGAACCCGGCGATGTGAAGGTGATCGGCAGCGGCTACCGCTCGCACTTCGCCCATGCCAGCGAGGTCGCGCACCCCGGTTATTACGCCGTAACGCTGACCGACCCGAACGTCCGCGCCGAACTTACCGCGGGCACCCGCATCGGCGTCCACCGTTACACCTTCCCGAGCGCCAAGGCCGCGCATCTCGTGCTCGACCTGCGCACCTCGCTCTACAATTACGCCGGCAAGATCCTGTGGTCATCGGTTCGCGTCACCCCCGAAGGCCTCGTCACCGGCATGCGCGAGACGCGCGGCTGGGCGCCCGCGCGCAAGCTGTGGTTCGCGATGCGCTTCTCCGCGCCGCTCACCGGCCACGCCTTCCAGAACCGCGAGCCGGACATCGCTTACAAGGGTTTCCAGGGCCCCGGCCGCGGCGATGAAGGCGTCGCGACGCTGGCCGGCCGCGCCCTGGTCGCACGACTGGACTTCGGCAAGCTCGCCGCGCCGCTCGAGGTCAAGGTCGCGCTGTCGAGCGTCGACGAGGCCGGCGCGCTGGCCAATCTCGCCGCAGAGCCTGGTGGCTTCGACGCCGTCCGCGCGCGCACCCGTGCCGCCTGGGATCGCGCACTCGGCGCCGTCTCGCTCGATGCGGCGCCGGCGATGCGCAAGACGCTCTACACCGCGCTCTATCACAGCCTGCTCGCGCCCAGTGTCGCGGGCGATGCCGATGGGCGTTATCGCGGTACCGACAATGAGGTCCACAAGGCGGTCGGCTTCACCTTCCGCTCGACCTTCTCGCTTTGGGATACCTTCCGCGCCGAGCATCCCTTGCTCACCTTGGTCCAGCCAAGCCAAGCCAATGCCGATATCGTCAACTCGCTGCTCGCCAGCCAGCACGACAGCCCGTTCGGCATCCTGCCGGTGTGGCAATATCAGGGGCGCGAGACCTGGACGATGATCGGCTACCACGCCGTGCCGGTCATCGCCGATGCGTGGCTGAAAGGGATCAGGGGCTTCGACGCCAACAAGGCGCTCGACGCGATGGTCGCCAGCGCGACCTATGCGCCGTACGGCGGCCTCGGTGATTACATGAAGCTCGGTTACGTGCCGATCGACCGCGAGCCCGAGGCGGCGTCAAAGACCGTCGAATATGCTTATGACGACTGGACCATCGCCCGCATGGCCCGTGCTCTGGGCCGGCTCGATGTGGCCGCGCGGTTCGACAAGCGCGCGCAGAACTGGCGCAACAGCTTCGACGCCCAGACCGGCTGGCTCCGCGCGCGCAAGGCCGATGGCAGTTTCCGCGTGCCGTTCGATCCCACCGCGATCAATTACGGCAGCGATTATACCGAGGGGAACGCCTGGCAATATTCCTGGTTCATGCCGCAGGACCAGGGCGGGCTGGTGCGCCTGCTCGGCGGCGACGCGGCGACGGTGAAGAAGCTCGACGCGATGTTCGACTTCGACAACAGCAAGGTCGATTACAGCCATGCCGAGGACATTGCCGGCCTGATCGGCCAGTACATCCACGGCAACGAACCGAGCCACCATGTCGCCTATCTCTACAATTACGCCGGCGCGCCATGGCGGACGCAAGAGCGTTTGAAGCAGATCGTCGACAGCCAGTACAAGCCGACGCCGGACGGGTTGGCGGGCAATGACGATCTCGGCCAGATGTCGGCCTGGCTGTTCTTCACCGCGCTCGGTTTCTACCCCGTCACACCGGGTTCGGGCGAATATGTCATCGGCCGCCCGTTCGTGGACGCGGCGACGCTGAATCTGCCCAACGGCAAACACTTCCGCATCGTTGCTGCCGGCCTGTCGGAGGCGAACCGCTATGTCGGGAGCGTTACGCTCAACGGCAAACCGCTGACGAGAGGCTTCATTCGCCACAGCGAGATCGAGGCGGGGGGTGAGCTGCGCTTCACCATGCAGCCGACGCCCAACCGCAATTGGGCGAGCGCACCAAGCGAGCGGCCCTATTCGATGACGCCGTATCGGTGAGCGGACCCGTCACCCCATCGTGTTCCTGCGAAAGCAGGAACCCAGGGCCACGGGCGTCTCGCTTTCGACCCTGGGCTCCTGCTTTCGCAGGAGCACGATACGCTTTGGGGTCAGGCGCGAGGCAAAATGATCCGCGCTTCAAGCCCGCCGGTCGGCCGGTTTTTCAGTTCAATGTCGCCCCCAGCCTCGCGCACGATCGCACAGGCCAACGCCAGCCCAAGCCCAATCCCCCCGGTATCCTTGTTGCGCGACGTCTCGATCCGCGTGAACGCCTCGAACACGCTGTCGAGCCGATCCTCGGGAATGCCAGGCCCATGGTCCGACACGACGATCGACACACTGCCGGGCATGCTCTCCAGCGCAACCTCGGTGGCGCCGCCATATTTGATCGCATTCTCGATCAGGTTGCGCACCGCGCGGCGCATCAGCGACGGGCGCAGGAACATCGTCAGGCGGGGCGCCTCGGTGAAGGTGACGTCGGCGTCGAGATCGCGGAAATCCTCGACCACCGCATCGACCAGCGCGGCAAGATCGACCTCGGTCAACGCCTCGCTCGGCCGGCCGAGCCGCGCCAGCGACAATATGTCGTCGAGCGTGCGGTTCATCTCGGCGATGGTGTCGGCCATCTTCGCCCGGTTCTGCTCGTCCTCGACCGACTCGATCCGCACCCGCAGCGCGGCCAGCGGCGTGCGCAGGTCGTGACCGATCGCGCCGAGCATGCGGTCCTTCTCGTCGAGCATCGCGGTCACCCGCAGCCGCAGCGCATTGTACGCCGCGATCACCGCACGCACGTCGCTCGGCCCGCGCTCCTCGACCGGCGGTCCCTCGCCGCCGGGGCGGAAGCGTCGCGCATTCCGAGCCAGTTCGCGCAGCGGCTTGGCGAGCCGCCGGGTTGCCCAGATCACCGGTACCAGCACGACGATATACAGCACGATCGTCTGCCAGATCAGCCGCCACACGATCGGCGCATCGCTGCGCGCCCAAGGCGTCGTGGTGATCAGCCAGCCATGGCCGGGCTGCTCGACCGCGATGACCAGCTCGCCGCCGACGCGCAGCATACGCTCGACGCGGCGCGGCGGCAGGTGGCGCAATCGCGGATCGTCGGGGCGGATCGGGCGGACCTCGGTCTCGATGCGCCCTGCCTTGACGCCGGCCTCGCCCAGCGCGCCGGTCAGCGCTTGCTCGACATCGGCGCGATGCTCGCCGCCCGGCACCACGGGCGACGCGTCGGCACGCTGCACGCGCCCACCCTCGACGCGGATCGGCCGGCCCGCTGCCTCGCGTTCGATCGCGTCGATGATACGCGTCACCGCCGGGCCGGTCGCTTGGTCGATCTGGCCGTTGCGCCGCTCGGCCAGCAGCATGGTGAAGTTGATCACCTGCGCGACAAACAGCGCGACCGCGATCAGCAGCGCCATCTGCCCGGAAAAGCTGTGCGGCCACAGCCGCATCCGGCTCACAGTCTCTTCACCTCGGCGGCGAGCGTATATCCGCCGCCCCATACCGTCTTGATCAGCTCGGGGTTCTTCGGGTCGGTCTCGATCTTGCGCCGCAGCCGGCTGACCTGGTTGTCGATCGCGCGGTCGAACGCCGCCGCCTCGCGCCCTTGCGTCAGATCGAGCAGCTGGTCGCGCGTCAGCACCTGGCGCGGCCGCGTCACCAATGCGAGCAGCAGGTTATACTCGCCAGTCGACAGCGGCACCGACACGCCGCCGCGATCGACCAGCGCGCGCTCGCCCGATTTGAGCAGCCAGCCGGCGAAGCTGTACGACGCGGAATCGGGCGCATGCTGACGCACGCCGCCGGCCGCCGCGCGACGCAGCACGACCTTGGCGCGGGTCGCCAGTTCGCGCGGGGAGAAGGGCTTCACAACATAGTCGTCGGCGCCCATCTCCAGGCCGACGATGCGGTCGGTCTCCTCGCTCTTGGCGGTGAGCAGGATGACGGGGATGTCGCTGGTCTCGCGCACATGGCGGGTCAGGCTCAGCCCGTCCTCGCCCGGCATCATGATGTCGAGGATGATGATGTCGATGGCGTAGGCCGCGAGCCGCGTGCGCGCCGACTCGGCGTCGCCGGCTTGCGTGACGCGGAAGCCCTGCTTGCCGAGATACATGGCGAGCGGCTCGCGAATCGAGCGCTCGTCATCGACCAGCAGCAGATGCGGCATATCTCCCATGCGGGGCGTGTCTAGCATGCGCGATGCTCAAACGTCAGGATCATGTGATCCGGGAGGGGTTTGCCGGGCGAGCGAGGAGGGGGGAGTGCTCGCCCGGCTACCGGGCCAGGGGGATTACTGGCCAGGATTCTGTGGCGGTGGCGGCGGGCTGTCGCCGCCGCGTTGCATCATGCCTCTAGCACGATCGCGACTGGCCGTCATCTCAGCTTGGTCGAGAAAACCGTCATGATTGGTGTCGAGTCGGTCGAAACGCTCGGCGACCTGCGCGCGATACTCGTCGCGGCTGATCATGCCGTCGTGATTGGTGTCGAGCCGGTCGATCATGCGCGACCGCATGGCGCCGGCAGCGGGCGGGGCCGCGGGAGGCGCCGTGTCGGCACCGGCGGGCGTCGCCGGAGGGGCAGCCATTTCGCGGCGCGGCGCCGTCTCGTCGGCCGAGAGCTGACCGTCGCTGTTCTTGTCCATCCGCGCGAAACGCTCATCGGCGCGCGCGATATATTCCGCCTTGGACACGCGGCCATCGCCATCGCCATCGGCCCGGGCCATGCCACGACCGGCAGGGCGCGGCGCCTCGGGTGCGGTCTGCGCATAGGCCAGACCGGCCATGGTCGTGCCGGCCAGTGCGGCCGCGAGCAGGAGCTTGTTCATGCCTTCAGGTCCTCACGTACGGCGCAGCCAATCCGCGTGCCGTCCATGTTGCAATGTTGCCTAGCTGTCGCGCTGCTGTGTCAGCAACCCGCTAAAGTGTCGCAATTTGTCGCATCAGCCGAAAATCGCGACGCTCTGCATCCCTTGCGCGACGGGCTGACCATCGGCGTTCCACATCGTCATGATCTGGCTCGAACAGCCGTGTCTGGCATGGTCGGATGTTGCGGAGAGCAGCCACCAGCCGTCGCGGGTCGTCGGCGCCGGCGTGAGCAGGTTGACGATCCAGGTCAGCGAGCTGATCGGCGCGGGCTCCTTGCCCAGCAGCTTGAACGCGGCCGGGGGCAGGGCGTCGCCGACCGCCATCAGCTGGACCATCGGGTCGAGCTCGTTATGGTCGCGCAGCCGCGCCCAGCGCAGCCATTCGGCCTCACCCTTCGCCTCGTCCTTGAGGTCGAGGAAGTTGAAGTTGCCGGTGAAGAATTCGTCCGGGCCGGTATAGACTTTGGCGTCGGCCGCGGGCGGTCGCAGCGTGCTGGTCAGCCGACCGGCGAGATCGATGCGCGACGGCTGGTCGGCCATGAACACGAAGGTCGCGCGCAGGCCGAGCCCGGCGTCGGACACGACATCGGCCTGGATGAAGGCGGCGGTGCGCCCGCGCCGCAGTTTGGTTGCGGTGACCGTCACCTCACCGGCGAGCGGGCCGATAAAGGCGATCTGCGCACTGCGCAGCGGTGGCAGACCGGGCTCGATGCCCTGTGCCGCATGCAGCGCCAGCGCCGCGGACAATCCGCCATAGGTGGTGCGGCCCTGCAGCCAGTCGGTCGGGATGGCCACACGAAAGCCGCTCTCGCCGGGGATCGCGGCGGCGAGGATGTCACGTACCGGGGTCATGCGTTTTCCAGCCGGTCACGCAGCTCGCGCTTCAGCACCTTGCCGATCGCGCTGCGCGGCAGTTCGTCGATGATGTGCAGCGCCGACAGGCGCTGGGTTTTGCCCAGCTGGGCATTGGCCCAGGCGAGGATTGCCGCCTCATCGTCACCGGCATCGGCATGAGGCACGTAGAACCCGACAGGCGTCTCGCCCCAGGCTTCGGACGGCACGCCGATCACGCTGCAATCGGCGACTGCTGGGTGCTGGGCCAGCACCGCCTCGAGGTCGACCGGATAGATGTTGAACCCGCCCGAGATGATCAGGTCCTTCTTGCGGTCGAGCAGCGTCAGGAAACCGTCGGCATCGAACCGCCCGATGTCGCCGTGGCGGATGAAGCGATTTCCTTCGGCGTCGAACCACTCCGCCGCAGCGGTCGCATCCTTGCGGCCGTGATAGCCAGTCATCATCGCCGGCGAGCGGCCGACCACCTCCCCCATCTCGCCCTGCGCCACTTCGTTGCCGTCATCGTCGATCAGCCGGATGTCGTGCCCCTCGGTCGGTCGACCGACGGTGTGGAGCTTGTCGGGAAACTGGTTGGCGACCAGCAGGCAGGTGCCGCCACCTTCGGTCATGCCATAATATTCGACCAGCAGCCCGGGCCAGCGCGCCACCACATCGGCCTTGAGCGCAGCGGAGAAGGGCGCGCTGGTGCAGGTCTTGAAGCGGAAACTCGCCAGATCGAAGCTGTCGAAATCGGGCAGCGCCATGATGCGCTGATATTGCACCGGCACCAGCATCGTGTGCGTCGCTTTGTGCCGCGCGGCGAGGGTCAGGTAACCGCGCGCATCGAACTTGTTCATCAATACGACCGTGCCACCCCAGCCGAGCGTCGGCAGGAAGCTGACCAGCGTCGTGTTGGAATAGAGCGGGGTCGCGATCATCGTTACCGCATCACCGAAGCCGGCGGCCCCGTTGCGGTGGATATGCGCCCAGCGCATCGCATGGCTCTGCACGATGCCCTTCGGCGTGCCGGTGGTGCCCGAGGAGTAGATGATGTTGAACCCATCTTCGGGCGCGATCGTCACCGGAGCGGGTTTGGCATCCTCGGGCGCGAGCCATTTGGCGAAGCCGTCGGTGTCGAGGCGGATCACCCGCATGTCGAGCGTAAAGGGCTTCAGCGTCTGCGCGGCATCGCCGTCGATGAACAGGATCGGCGCGCCGCAATCGGCGATCATCGCCGCGATCGCCTCGCCCGTCGCGGATGGGGCGAGCGGCGCCGCGACGCACCCGGCACGCAGCGCGCCGAGGAACACCGCGCCATACTCGATACCGGAACCCGCGACGATCGCGACCGCCTGGCCCTGCTTCACGCCGTCGCGTTGCAGCGCCGCGGCAATGCGATCCATCAACTGGTCGAGCGCAGCATAGTCGATCGCGCCGTCCTTCGCGGCGAGCGCTTCCTTGTCCCCGCGCTCCTTTGCGTGCGCGCGGATCAGGTCGGGCAGGGTGGCGAAATCACTGGCGAGCATGGTCGCGGAATCGAGGTCAGGCATCATCATCCGCTAGGCGAGGCGCCTGCGAAATGCCATACGCGATGTTCGAAAAAGACGAGAGGGTGCGCATGCTGTTCTATGATTCCGCCAACCCGGCGCCCAATCCCCGCCGCGTGCGCATCTTTCTCGCCGAGAAAGGGCTGCGTGTCCCGACGGCGCATGTCTCCATACCCGCCGGCGAGCATCGCGGCGAGGAATATCTCAAGGTCAATCCGCTTGGCCAGACGCCGAGCCTGGTGCTCGACGATGCCAGCGTGCTGACCGAGAGCATCGCGATCTGCCGTTATTTCGAGGGGCTCCATCCCGAGCCCGCGCTGTTCGGTATCGGCGCGCAGGACGTGGCCGAGGTCGATATGTGGATCCGCCGGGTCGAGATGCGGCTGATGGTGCCGGTCGGCATGGTCTGGCTGCACACCCATCCGTTCACCGCGCGGGTGGTGAAGCAGCAATTCCCCGAATTCGGCGAGACGCAGCGGTTGCGCGCGATGGCGGTGATGGGCGAGTTCGACCGCGCGCTCGACGGGCGCGAATTCCTTGATGGGCGGCGTTATTCGATGGCCGACATCGTGCTGCTGACGACGATCGACTTCGCCGCGTTCATCGGACTCAACGTGCCCGAGGAATATGAGGCGCTGCGGGCGTGGCATGAGCGCGTGACCGCACGACCGAGTGCCCAGGCATGAAGGGCGGCGTCGCGATCGTCACCGGCGGCGGAACCGGAATCGGTGCCGCCGTCGTGCGGCAGCTCGTCCAGCGCGAGGTGCGCTGCGTGATCAACTATGCATCGAGCCGTGATGAGGCCGAGGCGCTGGCCGCCGAACTGGGCGGGGCGGTGATCGCGGTGCAGGCGGACGTGGTCGAGGATGCGGCCTGCCACGGCCTGGTCGATGCCGCGCGCAAGGCGTTCGGTCGGGTCGACTTTCTCGTCAACAATGCCGGCCGCACCAAATTCGCCAACCATGAAGATCTGGACGCGCTGCAGGCCGACGACTTCATCGACATATATCGGCTCAACACCATCGCGCCGTTCCAGATGATCCGCGCCTGCACTGCCGCGATGCGCGAGAGCGACATGGCTGCGGTGGTCAATGTGGCCTCGGTCGCGGGTGTGTTCGGCCATGGGTCGTCGGTCGCCTATGCCGCGTCGAAGGGTGCGCTGATCACCATGACCAAGAGCCTCGCCCGCGTGCTGGCGCCGGCGATCCGCATCAACGCCGTCGCCCCCGGCTATGTCGGTACCGGCTGGTTCGAGAAACGACTCGGCGCGGAAGGGTTCGCCAGGCTCAACGAGCGCATTGCCGCAGGCACGCCGATGGCGATCGCCGCCGGACCCGACGACGTCGCCGGACCGGTGGTTATGCTGCTGAACCCCGCGGCGCGTGCGATCACCGGCGAGGTGATGCTGATCGACGCGGGCGCGCATCTCGATATCGGGTTGAGCCGACGGCCGGGGAAGGAAATCTAGCGCGGATCGACATTCATTGACGGCGTCATGGCGCGATTCAAGCTGCCAGCAGACAATGGCAGGATGGGATCGGACGAGGCGCTCTCTCGGCGCCGCGCCCCGCTCGTTCTCACGCTGAATAATGCATGACGATCGACGCATGGCGGGGCACTCGCTGGAGCGTGCGCTGTTTCCCTTGCTCGTGCTGGTCGCGGCTGGGGCCGATCGGCGTGGTCGGGGACGGGTCGGGCGTGATTACACCACGGTGAGCCGCCAGGTGGCGCGGCTGGAGGAGCTCGGGCTGGTCAGCCGCCGCCCCGGCGCGGTGGATCGGCGGGTGCGCGAGGCGATCATCACGGTACAGGGCAAGACCGCCACCGACGCGGTGGATGCGGCGCGCGAACGCGCCAGCCTCGCGCTGTTCGGCGACTGGGAGCGGAAGGACTTCGACGAACTGGTGCGGCTCATGCGCAAGCTCTCCGATGAGATGACCGCGTTATAGCGCTTCGGCTGGCGTATCTTCGCGCGGCGCCACGCGCCCGAGCACGCGCGTCACGATGATGACCAGCGAGATGGCGGCGAGCCCCGCCGCGAGCAGGAACGCCGCGCCCGGAAAGCCGTGATCGACACCGGTCGCCAACGCCTGGGTCAGCATCAGCGGGCCGATGATCGACGCGACGCTGCTCATGCTGCCGATGCCGCCCTGCAAGGCGCCCTGACGCGTCGCATCGACCATGCGCGACATCAGGCCCTGCATTGCGGGGAAGATCGTGCCGGAGATCGCGCTGATCAGGAACAGGGCGTAGGCCTGCCAGCTGCGCGTGATGAAGGCGAAGGCGAGGAACGATACGCTGGCACTGGTCAGGCCGAGCACCAGGGCGCGTCGCTCGCCGATCCGCGCGATGATTTTGCCGGTCAGGCCGCCCTGCACCGCCGCCATGACCAGTCCGACAAAGGCCAGCGACAGGCCGATCGCGGTCGGATCCCAATGGAAGCGGATCGCCGCCCAGAACGACCAGGTCGCGGGATAGACCATGTGTGCGAGCTGCCACACGAACCACGCGATGAGCAACGGCACCGCGTCGCCGGCCTTGAACAGTGGGCGGAAGGCGCCGATGAAATGGGCGTCGCGCAGGTGGAACGGGCGCCGGTTTTCCGGCGAGAGCGTCTCGGGCATCGCCACGAGCATGACCAGCGCATTGACCAGAGCGAAGATCGCTGCAGCGACGAACGGTGCGCGATCGCCGAGATGGGCGAGCAGGCCGCCGATTCCCGGCCCGATGACGAAGCCGATGCCGAACGCCTCGCCGATA